>JBBTCJ010000139.1:0-16949 GCA_038043285.1 Planctomycetota bacterium
GAAACGCCACGACCGCCCCGAAGGACGGTCGCGTGGTAACCCAATCGGGGCGACAAGATTTGAACTTGCGACCTCTGCGTCCCGAACGCAGCGCTCTAGCCAAGCTGAGCTACGCCCCGTACTCTTGCCCGTACCTTACGCATGATCTGCGGGGTCGTCAAACGCTGAACGAGGGCCCATAATCAGACCGCCGCGTCGCCGGTCAGGGCTGATGGTTGGCGAACATGAGGTCCAAGGACATGTCCGATCTGGCGAACAAGAAGTGCGCTCCGTGTCGAGGCGGTGTTCCGCCGCTGACGCCGGCTGAATGCGAGCCGCTGCTCCGCCAACTTTCGCAGTGGACGCTGGAGAGCGGACACCATCTGACGAAGACGTTCCCGTTCCCGAATTTCGCCCGGGCGCTGGCTTTTGTAAATCGCGTTGGACGCATCGCGGAAATCGAGGGGCATCACCCCGACATTTACCTATCCTGGGGCAAGGTTCGACTCGACATCTGGACGCACAAGATCGATGGGCTGACGGAAAGCGATTTTGTTCTCGCGGCCAAGGTTGAGCGCGCGCCGACGGGCGCGGGGTCGTAGTCTGAGCGGTCATCCCACCGAGGCCTACCTGGTCACGGGCGCGATCACCGGCATCGGGAACACCCCGGGCGTTTTAGGTGTAGCGTCGCGGTTCATCCGCGGCGCGTTCCACAACGCAAAGCAACGCGCCGCCCACGAAGGGCGACGCTACGCAAAAACAGAAGACGCTTCGGAGGTCGGGAACTCGTGCCGCTTTCCCACTCGATCGTGTTATCGGCCCTCGACTCCGTCGGTCCGCGAAGGGTCCACCGGCGTCGCGGCAAACCGCATCCGCAGCACCAGGGAATCGCCGGGTTTGGTAGGGGTTTCCCCATCGGCTCCTCGCCGTCCGATCGTTTCCGCCGTCCGATCATCGTGGTGAGAACGATGCGCAACTAAGACCACACACCCCGCCGTCGATAGTAATGATACGAAGCTGACACGAGCCGGCAGGGTCGTGAACGGATGTTCTCCGTGCCTGCCTCCGGAAGCGGCTTCTTGTAGGGCCAACGTCCGGTCCGGAGTAACTTGCTCGAGAGATGGATCCCCGCGCACTTTCTATCTATCTGAAGTGGCCGCTACTCCGGTTTGGACTGATCGCCGCCGGGCTTATCTTCGGCGTGGAACTGATCTTGATGTGGGCGCTTCCCTGGATCTTGCCGCCGGGAGCGCCCTACTGGATCGGAGCAATCGTTGACGCATCAGCGCTGGCGGTGATTTGTGGACCACTCCTGTGGTTCACGTCGGTTCGGCCGGTGCGGCGTTTGGCCATACTGGCCGCCGGGGAGTATGTCCAAATCCTCGACCACGCGGCTGACGCCATTATCGTCATCGACGAAAAGGGGCGGATCGAGACCTTCAACGCCGCCGCTGAACGCGCGTTCGGCTACGCGGCGAAAGAGGCGTTGGATCACAACGTTTCGATGTTGATGTCCTCACCGCATTCCCAGGATCACGACGGGTACTTGCAGCGATACTCGCAGACCGGCGTTCGCCACGTGATCGGCATGTCTCGGGAGGTCGTGGGGAAGCGCAAGGACGGGCGCGAGTTTCCCTGCGAGATTCACGTCAGCGAGCTGCGAACCGCGGGACGGCGTCTCTTCACCGGCATTGTCCAGGACATCTCGGAACGCAAGAAGAAACAGGCCGAGCTTCAGGAATACTGGGACCAACTGGCCACAAAGAATGACGAGCTGGAAACATTGGCCCAGCAACTGGCCGACCTGAATACCGAGCTGTCACGGACGGCGCGGCACGACGGTTTGACGAACTTGCTGAACCGCGGCGCGTGGGAAGAAGGGGCGCAACTCGAACACGAGCGGCACCGGCGGTACCGACATAGGTACTCGATCCTCATGATCGACGTGGACCACTTCAAGCTCTACAACGACCAGTACGGTCATCCGGCGGGCGATCGCTGCCTGCAAAGGGTGGCCGAAGCGATCCGGCAGTCCTGCCGCAACGTCGACCTTGTCGGGCGCTACGGAGGCGAGGAGTTCGTGGTGCTGCTGCCGGAGACGGAGCTTTCCGATGCGCTCGTTGTGGCGGAGCGCGTTGTCGTCGCGGTTCGATCGCTGAACATCCCGCATGAACGGAGCAAGACGGCGTCATGCGTCACCGCCAGCGTCGGGGCGGCCGGCTCGTCGTCCACAGAAGGCTTCGAACCGATCGTTAAGGCGGCCGACGACGCGCTCTACGAGGCGAAGAAGTCCGGACGCAACCGCGTCGCGACCGCAACGCAAGTTGAGCCGATGGTTGCGGCGACAGCGTCGAAGTAGCCACGCGTTGCGGAGTTTCGCCCGATCGCGGCTCCGGCGATGCGCGACGTTTCGGCGGCGGAGGGATTATCGCCCCCTGCGTTTGGGAGTTCTTTGCTGAGAGCCACTCTCCCCCAAGGGGAGATGGGGCTTCAGGCACAGTCTCGCCCGCCGTGCCCCAAACACCGATGAACGATCAGGAAGCTCCGACTTTTCTTGGTCACGTCGGACGGCAGCGCAGCATGACCCTCGCACGTCGGCTCCGAGTCGCACGTGCATGACGCGGGAGTCCAGGGATGTCGATTCGCTCCAAGGTGTCGTGGTTCACGGTCGGCGTTTCCGCGACGCTGGCGGTCACGACCTATCTGGTCCAGCACTTCATCATGCTTCCCGGTTTCGTGCAGGTCGAGCGCAACGAGGCGCTGGACGACGTGACCCGCTGCGTCCACGCGCTCGAGCGCGACGCGGAGTTTCTGTCCTACTCCGCCAACGACTACGGGGCATGGGACGACACCTATCAATTCATCGAGGACCGCAATGAGGAGTATGTCAAGGAAAATCTCATTCCCGAAACGTACCAGAACATGAAGCTTGACGTGTTTCTGTTCGTCCGCAAAGACGGGGCGCTGGTGTGGGGCAAAGTGCGCGGCGACGATGGGAAGGAGCTTGTCGACGCACCCGACCTGTTCGCGGAAATCGCCCGTGCGGAACATGTCCTGGTAAATCATGCCAACCCGGATTCCAAGAAGCATGGCGTGCTGACCACGATCCGCGGCCCCATGATTGTCGGTTCAGCGGCGATCACCACCAGCAACCGGGAGGGCGAGGTGCGCGGCGCCGTCATTACCGGCAGGTTCATCACCGACGAAACCGTGGAGGAGCTATCGCAGCGCACGCGGGTATCCTTGCAGCTCTTTCCGGTCGAGAGCATCCCCGAAACGGACCGCTATGCGGTATCGCACCTCGCCGACGGCGGGACGTGGATGGACCCTCAAGATCCCGACACGCTCCGCAGCTTCCAGTTCGTCAAGGACATTCATGCACTTCCCGCAATGCTTCTTCGAGCGGACCTTCCGCGTTCGATCAGCCAGCGTGGGCGAGCGGCGGCGGGACTGGCAGCGGGAACCGGAATCGTGGGCGGAGCGGCCTTGATGGCGGTCATGTGGGTCGTCCTGGCCCGGATGATCATCCGACCACTGACCCGCGTCACCGAGCACGCCGTGCGGGTGGGCGCCGACTATGACCTCCGCGCTCGGCTGAACATGCAGGAAAGCGATGAGATCGGCATTCTCGCCACTGAGTTCGACCGGATGGTCGATCGCCTTGCCCAGTCGCAGAGACAGCTTCTGGACGTGGCCCACCACGCAGGACGGGCGGAGGTGGCGACCAACGTCTTGCACAACGTCGGCAACGTGCTCAACGGGGTCAACGTCTCCGCCCAGATCGTCAGCGATAAAGTGCGAAACTCCGAGGCCAACACCCTCACCCAGGCCGCCAGGGTGTTGAACGAACACCAGAACGATCTGGGGGAGTTCCTGACCAAGAACGATCAGGGGCGTCAGTTCCCGGGATTCCTGACCGAACTTGCCGCCCAGGTCACCCGCGAGCAGGAGACCGTCCTGCGAGAAATGCACTCCCTGACCGCGGCCATCGAACACATCCGCAACGTCATCGACTCGCAACAACAGCACAGTCAGTACGGGGCGCTGCTGGAACCGGTCGAGCCGGCGGAACTGGTTCGGCAGACCGTCGAGCTGAGCGCCGAATCGCTGAAACGGCACGGCATCGACGTGCAACAGGAATTGGAGCCGATGGAGGCCATCCCCCTGGACCGGCATCGCATCCTGCAAGTTCTGGTCAACCTATTCACCAACGCGGTCAACTCCGTGAAGCAGGGGTCGCGGGATGGGCGGCGGATCACGCTGAAGGTTTCCCGCCTCCGCGAAACGGATCGCGGGGGTGTTTGTTTCCGCATCGAAGACAACGGCGTCGGCATCGCCCCCGAGAATCTGGATCGCATCTTCGCCTTGGGCTTCACCACCCGAAACGACGGTCACGGCATCGGACTACACGGCGCGGCCAACATGGCCCGGGAGATGGGCGGATCACTCACCGCCCGGAGCGGCGGACTCGGATGCGGCGCCGTCTTCACGCTGACCATCCCGGTCACGGGCGCGGAAAGTCCTTCGGACAGCGTGAGGGCAGCCCGATCGGACGAACGCGTCCTGCCGGCTGGATTGACGTCAGAAGTACCCGACGCCCGCGTGGTTTGAGGCACGGTAAGAATATGTTGATTCGAGCGAAAATCCTTCTCTTGCTGGCCGGGGTGTTCCTCACCTACATGGCTGCCGCGCAGGCGATTCAACGTCTCGTGGTGCTCCCGGGCTTTACTTCGCTGGAGCGCGACGAGGCTGCGAAGGATCAGGATCGCTGCACGGAGGCGATTCGGCGGGAAATCGAACTCATGTCCGACGCCCTGCACGACTGGTCGGCGTGGGACGACACGTACGAGTTCATCGTAGATGAGAACAAGGCCTACAAGACCAGCAATCTCATCCCGGAGATGTTCTCCAACAACAGGCTCAATCTGGTCTGTTTTCTCGATCTGGAGGGTCGCATCGTTTGGTTCGGCGCCCATGATCTCACCACGATGGACCCGTTGGAGTTCAAGGCATTCTCGCATCCGTACATGGATCCCCATGGCTCGTTACTCGACATCAAGGAGCCGTCGGACTCCGTGGACGGGATCATGCTGACCGAACATGGACCGATGCTTGTCGTCTCCCGACGCATTCTTCACACCAACAACGACGGTCCGGTTCGCGGAACCATGATCCGGGGAAGGTTGCTGGGACAGGAACAAATCAAGCAGATTGCGGAGCGGGCGCACGTGGACATGACCCTGTCGACGATTCCCGGTCGAACACCGCCGGAAGCCGCCTTCGCCGTGGAACAGCTTTCGTCGGGCACGCCGCCGGTCATACGCGAGGCCAAGGACAGGAAGGCTCTTCAGGTCCGCTCGGTGCTACCAGGCGTTGACGGCAAGCCCGCGTTGCTGATGACCTTGCGAATCCCGCGAGATATCTCCGCTCGCGGTAGGACGGCCATCAACGTCGCGCTGGCGTCCGATTTCGCGGCCGCGCTGGTGATCTCGCTGCTGCTGTGGGGGGCGTTGCGGCGCATCGTCATTGGTCCGCTGACCCGGCTGACGAACCACGCGGCGATGGTGGGCCGATCCGGCGACCTTTCGAGGCCCATCGCTTTACGCCGGCGCGACGAAGTGGGAACGCTCGCCGACGAGTTTGACCAAATGATGATATCGCTGGCCGACTCCCGTGCTCAGTTGCTGGACGTGGCCCATCACGCGGGACGAGCGGAGGTGGCGACCAACGTCTTGCACAACGTCGGCAACGTGCTCAACGGGGTCAACGTCTCCGCCCAGATCGTCAGCGATAAAGTGCGAAACTCCGAGGCCAACACCCTCACCCAGGCCGCCAGGGTGTTGAACGAACACCAGAACGATCTGGGGGAGTTCCTGACCAAGAACGATCAGGGGCGTCAGTTCCCGGGATTCCTGACCGAACTTGCCGCCCAGGTCACCCGCGAGCAGGAGACCGTCCTGCGAGAAATGCACTCCCTGACCGCGGCCATCGAACACATCCGCAACGTCATCGACTCGCAACAACAGCACAGTCAGTACGGGGCGCTGCTGGAACCGGTCGAGCCGGCGGAACTGGTTCGGCAGACCGTCGAGCTGAGCGCCGAATCGCTGAAACGGCACGGCATCGACGTGCAACAGGAATTGGAGCCGATGGAGGCCATCCCCCTGGACCGGCATCGCATCCTGCAAGTTCTGGTCAACCTATTCACCAACGCGGTCAACTCCGTGAAGCAGGGGTCGCGGGATGGGCGGCGGATCACGCTGAAGGTTTCCCGCCTCCGCGAAACGGATCGCGGGGGTGTTTGTTTCCGCATCGAAGACAACGGCGTCGGCATCGCCCCCGAGAATCTGGATCGCATCTTCGCCTTGGGCTTCACCACCCGAAACGACGGTCACGGCATCGGACTACACGGCGCGGCCAACATGGCCCGGGAGATGGGCGGATCGCTCACCGCCCAGAGCGGCGGACTCGGATGCGGTGCCGTCTTCACCCTGACCATCCCGTTTACTCCAGCGGAGGCTCGTTCATGACGCACCCGGCCCATCCGGAACGTCGAAGGATTTTGGTGATTGACGACACCGAGGCAATCCACGCGGATTTTCGCAAGACCCTTGAACCGCAGGCTGCGTCGGAGTCCTTTGTCGCCGCGAAATCGGCGTTCCTGGGCGGGGCCGGCAAGACCAGGAAGAGCAAGGCTCCCCTTTTTGCCGTGGACTGCGCCCACCAGGGGCAGGACGGCGTCCGCATGGTGGAGGCGGCCAAGAACGCGGGCGACCCCTATCTGGTCGCGTTCGTCGATATGCGGATGCCTCCCGGATGGGACGGGGTGACGACCATCAAGCATCTTTGGGCGGTGGATCCGGACGTTCACGTGGTGATTTGCACGGCCTTTTCCGACGACTCGCTCGACGCGATCGCCGAGGAACTGGGCCGCAGCGACCAGCTTCTGATCCTCAAGAAACCCTTTGATACCGTGGAGGTTGCACAGCTTGCGGCGGCGCTCAGCGAGAAACACCTTGCCCAGCGTGCGGCGCGAAGCCGCATGGACGATCTCGAGCAATCGGTGCGCGAGCGCACCGCGGAGATCGAGCACGCCATGCTGCACGACAAGCTGACGGGTCTGCCCAATCGGGCGCTGTTGCTCAACCGCCTGGACGCCTGTTTGGAGCGGCAACGCCGCGATCCGCAGCGACGATTCGCCGTGCTGTTCCTGGACTTCGACCGTTTCAAGATGGTCAACGACAGTCTCGGGCACGAGGTCGGCGACCTGATGCTCATCGAGGTGGCCGAGCGGCTCCGATCCACGCTGCGAGGTTCGGACGCGATCTGCAACGCCCACGTGCCGTCACGACTCGGCGGCGACGAGTTCATCGTGCTGCTGGAGGATCTCCGGGAGAATAACGACGCCGCCCGCGTCGCCCAGCGCTTGCTCGACGCGGTCGCGGAACCCTACCTGATCAACGATCACCAGTTGCATCTGACCGCCAGCATCGGCATCGCCGCAAGCGATCGTGACTACGACAAGAGCGGTACCATGATCCGCGACGCGGACACCGCCATGTATCGCGCCAAGGCCGCCGGACGGGCGCGCTACGTCATGTTCGACCAGGAGATGCACCGGGAAGCCACGCAGCGGCTCACCCTGGAAGGAGCGATGCGCAGCGCCGTCCGCAACGACGAGATGGTCCTGCACTATCAACCAATGGTCCGGCTGTCCGATGGCCGGCTCTCGGGTCTCGAGGCCCTGGTTCGCTGGAAACACCCGGAGCTTGGAAGCATCGGAGCGGCGGCCCTGATCGGCGTGGCCGAGGAGATCGGGTTGATACAAACGCTTAGCTTTAACCTGCTGCGTCGGGCGTGCCAAGACCTCAAGTCCTGGCGCGAGCGTTTTCCCCTCGCCCGCGACTTGTCCATGAGCGTCAATGTTTCGCGCCGCCTGCTGGTGGACCCCGGCCTGGTCGGCGCCTTCGCCACTACGGTCCGGGAGGCCGGTATCGACCCCGCGATGCTCATCCTTGAGCTGACCGAGAGCGTCGCCTGTGACCAAGCGACCGATGCCGTGGCGGTCCTCACCAAGTTCCGAGAGGCCGGCTTCCGCATTCATCTTGACGATTTCGGCACCGGGTATTCCTCGCTGAACTGTCTGTCCGAACTTCCGGTGAACGGTCTGAAGATTGACCGTGCCTTTCTCGCCAAGGCTTGTACGCGCTGGAAACATGCCGCCGTCCTCGGCGCGATTGTCAGCGTGGCCGGCGCATTCGAGCTGCAGGTCGTCGCGGAGGGCATCGAAAACACCGAACAACTGGAGTTGCTGCGATCGTTGGACGTCGAACTGGGGCAGGGATACCTCTTTAGCGCTCCGGTTGAGCCGGCCGGCGTTGAGAAACTCCTGCAGAATGAGCCTTCGGTCTGCTTCTCTTAATACGAGTTCCCGGCTGACGGTGCCGCGCGGGCTAGAGCGTTTCCCGTTGGGGCGTAACGTCACCCTTCATGGGCGGCGCAGCCGTTGATGCCGGGACACCTCGCCGCGGATCAAACGCGACGCTACACGAAAAAGAGAACGGCTCTAAAGCCCGCACAGCTCGGTCAGTTCCCGCGTCGTTCGATCGGGACGTAGTCTCGCTTCGCGGGGCCTAGGAAAATTTGTCGCGGCCGGGCGATCTTCTGCTCCGAATCGTTGATGAGTTCCAGCCACTGAGCCAGCCACCCGGCGGTTCGCGGAATGGCGAACAAAACGGTGAACATCGCGACGGGGAAGTTCAAGGCTTCGTAGATGATGCCGGAATAGAAATCGACGTTGGGGTAGAGTTTTCGGCTGACGAAGTACTCGTCCTGGAGAGCGATGCGTTCGAGTTCGACGGCGATGTCCAGCAGGGCGTTGCGTCCGGTCACCTCGAAGACTTCCTCGGCGATCTTCTTGACGATCGAGGCTCGCGGGTCATAGTTCTTGTAGACGCGATGCCCAAAGCCCATCAGTTTCACCTCGCCCGCTTTCACGCGTTTGACGTAGGCGGGAATGTTGCCGACGGTCCCGATTTCTCGCAGCATCTTGAGAACCGCCTCGTTGGCGCCGCCGTGCAGGGGGCCATAGAGGGCCGCCGCAGCCGCCGCGGTCGCGCAGTACGGGTCGGTCAGCGAGCTTCCCGCGGCGCGCATGGCGCTGGTGCTGCAATTCTGCTCGTGATCGGCGTGGAGGATGAAGAGGACGTCCAGCGCGCGTTCCAGAACGGCGTTGGGCTTATAGCCGTGCCCGGACTTGCGAAACAACATGCTCAGGAAGTTGCCGGTGTAGCTCAGGTCATTGTCCGGGTAAGCGAACCACAATCCGACGCTGTGCCGGTAGGCGAAGGCCGCCAGCGTTGGCATCTTGGCGATAAGCCGGCGAACCTGGAGTTCGCGCGAGGCGTGGTCGCCGACGTTCCGCGCGTCGGGATAAAACGTCGAGAGGGCCGCCACGGTTCCCATGAGAATGCCCATCGGGTGGGCGTCGTGATGGAATCCGTCGATGAACTTCTTGATGTTCTCGTGAATCAGCGTGTGGTTGGTGATGTCGTGAATCCACTGATCGAGTTGCCCCCGCGTCGGAAGTTCGCCGTAGATCAACAGGTAGGCGACCTCCAGAAAGGAGGATTTCTGCGCAAGTTGCTCGATGGGGTATCCGCGATATTCCAGGATGCCCTTGTCGCCGTCGATCATGGTGATTCGGCTGGTGCAGGACGCGGTGTTCAGGAATGCAGGGTCGTAGGACATCAGACCGAAGTCGTCGGGCCCGGTCTTGATCTCTCGCAAGACCGTCGCGCGGATGGCTCCGTTTTCGATCGGCACCTGATAGGACTTGCCCGTTCTGTTGTCCGTAATGCTGAGCGACTCTCGGTTCATGGAAGCACCTCGCGAGAACGGCGTGGATCTCGACCCTTCAACGTGCGTTCGGACGCCCGTGGCGCAAACGAATCCGGTGGTCCTCAAGTGTTCCCGGCAATTCACGTTCCAGCGGCGAGACCGACCCTGTACCTACATCGGCTGACCGCCGGGGTAAGTTGGGCGGCAACCCCCACCTACCCCTCACCGCCCGTCAGAGAACGTGCACGACGGGCCGCCACCGCGTACTTTCGCCGGCCCGGGCGCCGGACGTCACTCGATCCTGCCAAGCGTTCATCAACGGACTTCTAATGCACTCCCCGCTCGCCGAGCCAGCGTTCGGCGTCGATGGCGGCCTTGCAACCCATCCCGGCGGCGGTAATCGCCTGGCGATAGACGCTGTCGACGCAGTCCCCCGCCGCAAAAACCCCCTCCACGCTGGTCAGGGACCGGTAGCCATCCTTGAGTTTGATGTACTTCTTGGAATCCAACTCAAGCTGACCGGCGAGGAATTCGGTGGCGGGCGTATGCCCGATGGCCAGGAACAACCCCCCGAGTTCCTTGACCGACTCCTCGCCGGTCAACGTGTCCCTGAGCCGCACGCCGGTAATCATATCGCCGCCGAGGACGTCAGAAACCGTCTTGTTCCAAAGGAAGGCAATCTTGGGGTTGGACTTGGCACGTTCGACCATGATTTTGGAGGCACGAAGCTGGTCGCGTCGGTGGATGAGGTACACCCTGGATGCAAACTTGGTGAGGTACGTCGTCTCCTCGATGGCGGAGTCCCCCCCGCCGACGACGCCCAGTTCCTTGTTCCGAAACACGGGAAGCGCTCCGTCGCACACGGCGCAGGCGCTGACCCCCCCGCCGCTGCGCGCAAGCCGCTGTTCGTTTTCCTGCCCCAACCAGTTCGCGGTGGCGCCGGTGGCGACGATCACGGCGTGGGCGCGATACTCCGTGTCGTCCTCGCCGACGACGAGAAAAGGACGCTTTGAAAAGTCAACCCGCTGGCAGTCGTGGTAGGCGTAGGAGTGCCCGTCGTCGGGGTTGGAGACGTCGGGCGTCAACCCGTTGTCCGTCACGATCCGCGTACCGAAGCGAACCGCCTGCTGTTCCATGTGGCTCATAAGGTTGGGCCCGGTGACGCCGTGCGGAAAGCCCGGGTAATTCTCGACCTCGGTCGTGAGCATGAGTTGCCCTCCGGGGAGCACCGTGGAGGGAACGGTTTTCGGACGTCCGGCGAGGACCAGGGGATGGAGATTCGCACGCGCGGCGTAGATGGCGGCCGTCCACCCCGCCGGACCGGAACCGATAATGACAACCTTTTCGACACCCTCTGGGGACATCCAACGGTTCTCCCAACGACCCAGGAAACCAAAACACAACGATCGCGGATGATAGTCGCCGCGTCTACCTCGTCCAAACGATCGGAGGCCGGGACCGTCGCGCCGGAGTGTAGTCCATGTGGATGGAGGTCACCTGAATTCGCGTTGGTGCCCCATCCGTCGCGCAGCGATGGATGGGGAATGGATCTGTCGGCGAGGCCGATAGTCACCCCAAGCGAGACGGTCCCCCTTGCATCTTGAAACCCATGCAGGGTTTCGGTCATCCTGTACTCCCGTGAAGCCATCGGATATGGCGTTCACCGGGGTAGGGGCGGCCGAGCGTAGCGAGGCCGTCCCGCCTGTACGGCTCCCAGACGCAGCGCCCGTCGACGCTATCCCACGTGGGCGCGGTCAAGCTTCCGCACCAGCCAGATGGCGTAGGCAATCAACGCGAAGCTGCCGAGGAAGCTGAGGATTCCAACGTACAGCGCTGCGTCCTCGCCGGTCTGGGTGTGGGTATAGACCCCCCACGCGCCAAACATGTCGGCCGCAACAATGACCACAATGATGAAGAGCAGGTGAAAGCCACGAAGTGACAACATGTTGACACCTCCCGTGCGCGATGACGACGACCGGGCGGTAAGGAGCGTGTCCGCGCCGGCCCGCGCCGACGGGATGCCCGGCCATCATGCACCACATGTCTCAACCGGTCCGGGAGGTGGAGGGGCGGTCTCCGGCCCATTGGCCGTCCACGCCTCCTGAAGAGCCGGTCGTATTATTGGATTATAGCGTTCGAGCGGGCCAGGCGGGACGAAAAACCCTGGAAAAACGACCGTTGCAAGGCGGTCGGAACGGAGCCGGGGCAATGGGACCGCCGGCACGCGGAACTTAACGACACCCCGGCGATCGCGCGGGCTAAGGTCCGCGAATCCGGGCGAAAGAACGCTGATTTTGCGCGCAAACGTACCGGAAACCCAACGTACCATGCCGCGTTCTGACCGCCGCGGCTCGGCGTCGGGTCTATGTGCGGGCCAATTCGAGGTTCGTCATGGAGACGCCCTTGTGCCGCCGGTTGAGTTCGTCGAAGCAGTCCACGAACGCGCGGGCAACGACGGGGTCGAAGTGCTTTCCGGTTTCGGCTTCGATCATCGCCTTAGCGACCTCCGGTGGATACGCGGGCTTGTAGACGCGCTGGTGGGTGAGGGCGTCGTAGACGTCGGCCAAGCCGACGATCCTCGCGGAGAGCGGGATGTCCTCGCCTCGAAGTCCGGCCGGGTATCCCGATCCGTCGAAACGCTCATGGTGGCTCCGGGCGATCTCGGCGGCCATACCGAGAAAGGTTCCCGATGGCGCGTGGCGGCGGGCGCTCTCCAGTGCGTTGGCTCCGATGATCGTGTGCGTTTTCATGATGCGGAACTCGGCGTCGGTGAGCTTCCCCGGCTTCAGGAGGATCGCGTCCGGAATGCCGACCTTGCCGATGTCGTGCAACGGGCTGGCGCGGTGGAGGTCGGAGACGAAGCGGCTGTCGATAACGCCGGCGTAGGAGCTGTCGGCGCGAAGGCGCTCGGCCAACAGCCGGCAAACGTGACGGATTCGTTCGAGGTGCTCTCCAGTTTCGTGGTCGCGCGACTCGGCGAGCTTGGCCAGGGCGAACACGGCGACGTCCTGCGTTTCGACAATCGCGGCCGTGCGTTGCAGAACCAAATCTTCGAGCCTGGCGTTGTGGATCTCGAGTTCGGCCTTCATGACCGCCATGCCCATCATGGCGTCGCGGAGGCGCACCTGGACCCGTATTTTTGCAAGAAGTTCGTCACCGTCGAAGGGCTTGACGACGTAGTCATCGGCGCCGACCTCGTAGCCTTTCAGGCGGTGTTCCGTCTCGCCGTGACCAGAGACAAAGATCACCTGGGTGAGTTCACCGTCGGGAGATTGCTTGATCCGTCTGCAGACCTCGTATCCGTCAAGGTCCGGCATGACCAAGTCGAGAAGCACAAGGTCCGGCGCGAAATCACGCATCACGGCGATCGCTTCCTGTCCGCTTCCGGCGAGAGCCAGCGTGTAGTGCGGCTGAAGGAGCTTCCAAAGAATCTCACGCGGCAACTCGTCGTTGTCGACGATCAGGATTCTGCGCGGCATCGGCTTTATCCGGTGGATCACGCGTCGCTGGGAACGCCGCGGGATCGCAGATTCAACGACGACGTTCCAAGCCCCGCGCCGCTGTCGCTCACAAGAAATGCTGCAATGGCGCGGGCGTACAGGTCGCCTCTGTTTGAGGACCGACCCATCGAACTGGAGCGGTCACGTCAACCGACCCCGCAGAATCGTGCCTGCCCGCGCGAAGCTGCCTATGACTATCGGCAAAGTGCGACTGCAAAGTGATCTAGTGTTTCGACACGCATAATTCGAGGGTTGCCGGAGTCGTGCCCCTGCCCCAGCCCGCTAAACACCTACGGTGAGGAGTGACGGACCAGTAGCGCGGTCATACTACTCCTTCTTGACCGGCGCGTCCTTTTTTGCGGCCAGCGGCGGGTTACCTGCCTTTTTCGCCTGTCCGGGATCCTGGTGCCCGCGCGCAAGTCGGCAAAGCCGGACCAGGCGCTCCACGGCATGTTGAATGTCCTCGCGCGGAGCCTCGCCCAGGCACACGGTCTTGGCAGCGTTGGCCGCGTCCGTGAGCACCTCAAATCCGTAGCCTCCGGCGCTTTCCGCCAGAGACCGCACGGCGTGGGCAAGCGTGCCCAAGTCATGCTCAATCGTGGCCGTTTCGATGGCTCGGATCACCGCGGGAAGCTCGGCGACAAAGGCGTCAATGATCTCGGCCATCGCCAGGTCGTTGTGGAATACGCTGTGTACCGGCTCGTCGCGAATTTCTTCGAGCAGTTTGGCGAAATCCTCGCGCGAGGCAGGCTTGGGGACGTGCTTGTCAAACCCGGCCTTCAGATAGATCGCCCTATCCTCGTCCTTATTGAGAGAGCAGAACGCCGCCACTAGCCCGGTGTACCCCTTGCTTCGCAGCACGGCGACGACGTCGGTACCGTTCATGTCCGGCAGGTGGACGTCGAGGAGGATCATGTCGAAGGGGTTGGCGAGGGCTTTTTCGATCGCGATTTCGCCGTTCTCCACGTGCTCGATATCCGCATTGAGTTGGGCGAAGTGAAACTTGGCCAGCCGGGCTACCGCCAAGTCATCGTCCACGAGCAGGACGCGACAGGGGGCGGCCTCCGCGGCGAAGAGGGAGGGATCGATCGCCTGGTCGAACTGCATGCTGACTTCGTGGATGTTTCCCTCGACGTAGCGGCAACTGACGACTTTTCCGGCGACGTTTTCCCAGCTCCCGTGCAGCGTGACGAGCTGGAGTTCGCAGTGTGAGCCGGTGTGCACGAAGCAGCCGTGAAGGAAGGCCGCACCGGCGGAGCTGACGTCACGCGTGTGGACGAGGCAGCCCGCGGGCGTGGCGTCTCCGGGCTGCTGCAAACGGGCGGTGATCGACGTACGCCGGTAGCGATAGCGCGTGTGCTCTCTTCGAGCTGTGGCGCCCAGATCCACAGCCTTGTCCAGCTTGTCGAGGAGCTGGGTGATCCGCTCCTCGCTGATCCGCATGGTCCGGGCGGCTTTTTCGGAACTTGACGATCTCACGCGGGGGCCTCGACCGGGTTTGTTTCCGTGGCACGACTGATAACACCACGCCGCATCCACGCCGGCGCGGGCGTTGGGGCAGGCCGACCATGGTCGCCCTTACATGGTTCTTCGTATCCTGCCGGAGCCTTCTTGAGAGCCGTTGTCGCCGGACAAGGACCGATTAAAAGGCGTTCGCGGGGCGTGCGACGCCGAGGGATCGTCGGCGTAGTCCGTTCCGATGGCGCAGTGGTGGTTGATCCCGGCGTGTCGCTGCGTTGGAAAAGAAGCTGGGCGCGCGGGCGGAAGCCCGCGGCAACCGGTCGGCAGTCGTCGAGCACGCGTGGTGGTCCGTCACGGCTCATTTGACGGATCGATCCGAGCCGCGGCATTCATGCCGCGCGGGCGCTCGCCCCATGAATGGGGCGGCCCGGGAAGGGGCACAGCTCCGGTAACCCCTCGAATCATGCGTGTCGAAGCACTAAAAGAAATTCGCCAGAAAAATAAGGATGACGGCGATGATGGCAGTGTTGGCGAACGCGCTGGTGAAGAACGTTTCAATAGCGGTCATGCAAAACCTCCTTGGTTGAATCGAAGGATCCTATCCTGGTGCTGCGTCAACGCCCAACTCGCCGGTCGCATCCACGCCCGACCTCCCAGGCTGCGCTTGAAAATCCATCTCCCTTTAAGGGGAGAGGTCGCGCGAGGGGTGATTCATGCGTATTCGACCCTTACCCCTTCCCTTCTCCCCGCCAGGGAGGGGGGGGTTAGGACAGAGCCGGTGCTCCACGGCAACGGCACGCTTTGACCCGCGACTCGCGGCATAGCGGATCATTGGACGACTGTAGTACCGCCCGGTTGCGGGGTCCGTCAAGGGACACGGGAGTGCTCCGCCTTGGGTACCAGTCCGCTGCGCAGGGTGTTCTCAGTGATGCAGCGGGCGTCCATGAAGTGGAGCAAATAGTCGGGGGATCCGGCCTTCACACCCGTGCCGCTGAGGCGGAATCCGCCGAAGGGTTGGGCGTCGACCTGCGATCCGGTGATGCGACGGTTGATGTACAGGTTGCCGACGGCGAACTCGCGCCGCGCCTGTTCGATGTGCGCCGGGCTGCGGGAATACAATCCGCCGGTTAGCGCGTAGCACGTCCCGTTGGCGATCTCGAGAGCGTGATCGAAGTCCCTGGCGCGGATCATGGCCGCCACTGGCCCGAAAATTTCTTCCTGGGCGATGCGGGCCTCCGCCGGTACGTCGAGAAAAACGGTCGGAGCGACAAAGTACCCGTCACGGCAGCCGGCGGGCAAGGGTGCCACCGCCCCCGCGCGACCCACCGACCGACCCAATGCCAGATAATCCTCCATGCGTTGCCTGGCTTCGGCGTCGATGACCGGTCCGACAATGGTGGAGGGTTCCTCGGCCGGACCGATGATCAGACTCTCCACCGCTTCACGAAGCCGCTCGGCGAACGTTTCATACACCCCGCTCAGGACGATCACCCGGCTGCAACTGCTGCACTTCTGCCCCGCGAACGAGAACGCGGATTCGATGACCGCCTGGACGGCTCCATCGAGGTCCGCATCGTCGTCAACGATGATCGCGTTCTTTCCGCCCATCTCAACGATCATCTTGCGAATGAACGCCTGGCCCGGACGAACTCTCGCGCCCGCAGCCAGAACCTGCACGCCGACGTCGCGGGAGCCGGTGAAAGCGACAACGGGCACGTCGACGTGCTCGACAAGATGCTGGCCGACGACGGCGCCGATGCCCGGAAGGAAGTTGACAACGCCGGGAGGGAAGCCGACGTCGTGGAGGATTTCCACGAGCTTGGCGGCCACGACAGACGCCTGCCGGGCAGGCTTGATGACCACCGTATTGCCCGCGCCCAGGGCGGCCGAGGTCATGCCGCTAAGGATCGCCAGCGGGAAGGCCCACGGAGCAATCACCGCACAGACGCCTTTGGGCGAATACGTCAACATGTTGTCCTCGCCGGGGACGGTGCGGAGTCTTGGCCGGGCTTCGATCCGCTCGATCTGATCTGCATAGTAGCGGAAATGATCGACGGCCTCCGTGACGTCCGCGTCAGCCTCCCGCCAGGGCTTGCCGACCTCCAGGATCATGGACGCGGCCAGTTCGAATCGGCGCATCTCCAACCGGTCGGCGGCGCGTCGCAACAG
>JBBTCJ010000140.1:0-2965 GCA_038043285.1 Planctomycetota bacterium
TGCTTTCCACATTTCGTGCAGTCGTCGGGACGGTGTGCGTTTTTCTCTTTGCGGGGAGAGCGGCATGGCCTCTCGTAAGTCGTACCGCGGTGCTTGGCGGAACCTTGTTCTGCTGACTTGGATTGGAGCTTCCCCCCCCCCGGTTTTAGGCCAAACCGTCGGTCTTGAGGAACCCGCAACTATCCCCATAGACCCGGAAGAATCCGGCATCATTTCCCCTGACGAAGACCGGGCGGTGGAACGCGAGGCCCCGGAGGATCGAAAATCCCGAACCGGGCCGATCGTCCGCTCCCGCGTCACCCTTGCGGAAGGCGTGTTGGTCGTCTTCGAAGCGCCCACGGACGAAGCCGGCCACGCCAACGGCGACGGGTATTTGGCCTACTGGCGTTTTCCGGAGTCGGATGAAGTCCTGGTTTACGCTCAAGTGCTGCTGAGACGGATGGACGTCGGCAAAGCCTTGCTCGCGCTGCAACGGCAGTTTGGCGTGGACGTATTATTGATTGCGGAGGCGAGTCCTCGCCTTGGCCAAGCACTGGCTGAGGCGGTCGATCAGGGGGTTGAACCATCTGCGGAATGGGTGTTGGCCACGCGCGTGAACGTCAACGTCATCGTGGGGTTGGAGTCAGCCAAGAGTTCTTCGGGAACGGGTGCGGAGCAGGACAACCCGATCGTGGCCCAGGAATGTGATCCGTGCTATGTCGGGATCGTTCTCGTCGAGGAGGCCGTGGAAGTGGACGTGGCGGGTCGGATAGCGCTATGGCGGCCCGTCGCGGCGGTCGTTCCATCCGAGGAGCCGCTGGAAAGCGGCGTGGTGACGGAACCGTTGGAAGAGGCCGTGGTCACCGAGCCGTTTCCCGTGGGAGGGGACGGCGGTGACGCTTTCGAGGATGGGATCATGGCCGCCTGTTGCTGCAATCCGCCGCGGTGTCCGGACTGCAACGACCACAACGTGTGTACGGACAACCTGTGCATCCGAACCTGCAACTTGGCCTATTGCTCGTTCCCGACCGGGCTTTTTTGCGACGACGGGGATATGTGCACTTGGGACTGGTGCGATCCGGTGAGCGCCTGCCATTTCGATCCGAAAGACTGCGACGACAACAACGCGTGCACGACCGATAGTTGCGACGTGACCAACGGTGCGTGCAAGAACCTCCCCAAGTGCGGTACCGGGGTGTGCTGCAACGGAGGTGCGTTTTGCTGTCCGTCGGGGAACGTGTGTTGCAGCAACCCGGATCACTGCTGCGCCGTTGGTGAGACCTGCTGCAGCACGGGCTGTTGCGCGCCCGGGCAGACCTGCTGCAACGGACAATGCGGGCTTAAAGGGGCTTGTTGCTTCTTCGACACCGGATCGTGCTCGGAGTTGACCGCGACGTGCTGCGCGCAGCAGGGCGGGACGTACCTCGGTGACGGGGCGGCCTGCTCGCCGGCGGATTTGTGCAGACCCATATGCGAGAATTGTCATGCGGTGAACATCATGATTTATGAGTGTGCACATTACACTTTAGACAACGCGGAGCCTTGTGACCTGACCCACTGCATTGAAAGCACTATGGCAACTGCGTCGTGTGATAGTTTTCCCTACCGCGTAGGCTGGCCGAAGTGCAATACATTGGACACGGGCGTGCCGGGTGAGGTAGTTGCTGTCATATACAAGTTGCCGGTCCCGACGATTTGCCAAACTGGTACCACCCCTGGTCCCTACCACGAATGGGCAACCAATTATTTCGGATGCGGCACTATATGCGCCACGACCGGGCCGTGGGTCATGCGTTGCGACACGACAGGCCCCTGCGGCGGAATTCCTGATCCCAATTTTCCTCCGGACCCGCGCGGGACGAAGAAGGGATGTACTGGGTGCCCGTGACTTATAAGTGCATATGGACGCGATTGCGGTATCGAAAAACGCTCGCTGCGCGGACAGGAAGGTAGAGAATGAAAAGAATCGAATTGCGACGTGAATTCGGGATCCTGGTGCCGACGATCCTATGTTGGACGAGTTGTGCCTTGGCCGAGGAGCCGTCGATAGGAAACTCCGTGCTCGCAAAAGTTCGAGCCGAGACTTTAGGCGTTTTCACCTTGGAGGTAGAGGTGGAGCAACGCGCTTTCTCAGTGCTACCGGGGCAGGGTAATATGACGCGAATCATGCGCATCACCGTCGGCAAAGATGTAGCAGCCGTCATTTGGAATACCTCGAGGTTCCCGTCCCCAAAGTACTATCGGGCGGATACCACGGGGTATCAACCCTTCGATTATGACGCGGATGGCAATCTTATCTTGTCCATGTGGTCGGAGGGCGCGGTCATCCGGGATGAAAGCAGTTATGACGAATACTCGGAGACAATCGGTTTCCGCATTGCGCCGGACGAAACCGTTGCCGGGCGATTGTCTCCTGGCTCATTCATGAATCGGTTCCGCCCCTCCTATTCGAACCCAGGAGCCGTGTTCATGTTGCCGACGATTTGCCGTGCCTTGGGACGATTATCGAGCGATGATCTCGCCGAGTTGGAAGCGACAGAGGCTAAACCGGACGGCACTTGCGAGCTTCGCGTGACGGGACAATCATCGCGGCACTCGGGTTTTGGTGTCTGGGACTTGGTGGTTGACCCCACCAATGGGCATTTGGTGCGTTCAGGTACTTTCGGACCTAGGCACGGAGAACCTACGACCAAATTCCGCAGCACAGGAACCCGTCGCTTCGGAGGAGTAGTCCTCGCGGAGCGAGGAGAGCTCGTTGAAAGACCCGGGGTTATCTCGGTTCGGCTGATTTCGTTTTCCCCTGCGGTGGACCTTGGATTGATCGAGGAGGCTCGAAAGGTGATTGGAAGAGCCCAATCCCGGCTCGTTCAAGTTCTTGATTACCGTGACCACCTGCATCCCCAACCTCATCTTGTGCCCGCCGGCGAACTAGACTTAGACAAATAAACCTTGCCGAAGCTGAGTTGGCCGGGTGGCCCATCCTTTG
>JBBTCJ010000140.1:2991-11587 GCA_038043285.1 Planctomycetota bacterium
CCCCCCCCGGCCGCTGCGCAAGGACATCAAACGGGGGCATTCTGCATTTGCGCGACGTGAGAGCGTACGACTGAAGGCTCCAGGTTGAGACGAAGACCGGGGGACGACGTTGGTTCCGTTGAGCGGCGGGACGTTGGAGAACACGACGGCCCTCGATGTGACCGGAGCGCAGGGGGCCGTGGTCGCGTAAAACGCGGTATCTCGACTTGCGTCCCCGACGGCGTCAGAATAGCGCCCTGGGTCGTTGTTTGCCGTTTGTGTGGTTCTTTGAAGGCACCACTTGATGACGCATCGAGCCAAGTTCCTCGTCGGCCTGGTCTTGTTCACTTCGCTTTGCGGCTGCGCGGGGCGTGACCAGAAGAAGGAGCGTTACGACCTCGGAGTCGCGTCGCGGGCGGGGGCGTTGGCGGAGTCCGCGGCGTACCGTGACACGCTCGGTGCGTACGGCTACTTCGAGGGGATGGCTCCGCTGCGGGTGCGGGGCTACGGGCTGGTGGTCGGGCTGGGCAAGAACGGCGCGGGCGACTGCCCCCGACCGATCCACGACAAGATCGTGCAGAGCATCGTCAGGCAGCAGCGGTCGACGGCAACGGTTGTCGGGGCGCGCGAACTCTCGCCGGAAGCGCTGCTGGCTGACAAGGACACGGCCGCGGTCATCGTGCAGGGCGACATTCCGGCGGCGGCGACGAAGGGAGCGCGTTTCGACGTGTCGGTGACCGCGCTTCCCGGAACCCAGACGAAATCGCTTCGCGGAGGCCGGCTGTACACCACGGAGCTGGAGGTCTTCCGGCAGATGCCGTCGGGCGTGTCGATCATGGGGAAGGTGCTGGCGCGGGCGTCGGGACCGGTGTTCCTGAATCCGTTCTCCGACGAACAATCGGCGACGAAGTCCAATCCCCTGGAGGGGGTGATCGTCGGAGGCGGGGTATCTTTGGAGGATCGGCGGGTGCGCTTCGTGCTCGCCCAGCCGTCGTATTCCATCGCCCGGCAGGTGGAGCAGAGGATCAACGCGCGGTTTGGCGGCGCCAAGAAAGCGGCGGACGCGCTTTCGCCTTCGTTCATCCAGTTGCAAGTGCCCGAGGAGTTCGCGCGGGAGACGGGGCATTTTCTGGATTTGGTTCGGAGTCTGTATCTGTCGCGCGATCCGCAGTTCGAGGCCACCCGCGCCCGGGCCTTGGCGCAGGAGATCGTCAACCCGGCGGCCCCGCACGGACGGATCTCGCTGTGTTTCGAGGGTCTGGGTCGATCGGCGCTTCCGGCCCTCGACGAGTTGTACAACCATCCGAAAGACTACGTGAGCTTTTACGCAGCCGTCGCGGGCATGCGGCTGGGGGACCACGTCGCGGCCGACCGGGTGGCGATGCACGCGGGAGACAACGCGGGAGAACATCGGTTTCCGGCGATTCGGGCGCTGGGGGAGGCCCGGGGGATGGCCTCGGCGTCCCAGGCGCTGCGACGGCTGCTGGAGGACGCCGACCCGCGGGTGCGGATCGCGGCGTACGAGGCGTTGGTGGATCGGGGGGATCCGTCGATCATCACGCGGAAGGTGGGAGGCGACAACTTCGCCCTGGACCTGTTGGCGACGAAGGGTGAGTCGTTTGTTTACGTGACCCGCAGCGGCACTCGACGGATCGCCTTGTTCGGAGAGGGGATGACCTGTCGGCCGCCGGTGCTGTATCGCGCCGCGGATGGGTCGGTGACCCTCTCCGCGGACGCGGACGCGGATCACCTCACCGTGCTGCGCACCGCGGTCGCCAGCGGCGCGACGTCTCCGCCGATGGCGGCGCCGGTCGAGCTGCCGCGGCTGATCGAGTTTCTGGGAAGCGAGGCCGACGTCGACGAACGGGAGGCCGCGACGGGCGTGGGTCTGGACTTCGGTGAGATCGTACGCATCGTCCATCAACTCTCCAGCCATGGGGCGGTCAACGCCCGCTTCTCGCTCCAGGAGCCCAACGTGGCGGAACTGTTCGGCCCGGCAGAGCCGGTCGGACGACCGGAATCGGAACTGTGATGCGTCGCCGTCACGCGTAATCCGGCACCCATTGTTGTGACGGAATCGCGTTTTCGGGGCGGCGGTGCGGGAAGATTGGGTTCGTTTGGTAAATTTTCTTCGCGCGGCGGAGGGGGACGGCGAATGCGAAAAGACGAATGCGAAATGGTGAGTGCGGAACGCGGAATGACAAGAAGAGGCCGATGGTGGTTCGCCGTAAGGGCACGATACACGGCGCATCGCTCGGGTGTGCAAAGAAACAGAAGGACGAAGCATAGTCGTTCGCCGTAACCTTTCCGGGCGACCGCAGCGACGGGGGCAAGGCCGCTCGCTGGGTGGTGATCCCGTATAAATAACTTGGCCCGCGCGCGCTTGGGGGCGTTGCGAAGCGCGCGCCTGCGCCGGTGTGGCGAGAAGCCATGAAACGTCAGCGTGACCGATGGAAGGGCGTTGAATCCGATGGTCGGCCTGGGTACCATTGCGCGTTTGGCCGAGAAAGTCGTTCAAGGTTGGGCCCAATGGGAAATGC
This sequence comes from Planctomycetota bacterium, assembly GCA_038043285.1. Taxonomy (GTDB): domain Bacteria; phylum Planctomycetota; class Phycisphaerae; order UBA1845; family UBA1845; genus JBBTCJ01. The sequence continues at coordinate 5,511 of JBBTCJ010000140.1, forward strand.
CGGCTAAGGAGACCAACGCGTGACACCCAAAGACGTGATTAAGAACACAATTGACATGGGACACATGGTGCTGACGACCTACCTCAGCGATCTGAGTGACGCCGAACTGATGGTTCGAGCCGTACCAGGGACCAACCACATTGCGTGGCAGCTCGGCCACCTGATTGCATCGGAGCACAAGATGATGACCGATTCCGGCTTCAAAATGCCCACGCTTCCGGGTGGGTTTGCGGAGTCGCACGGCAAGGAGGCCTCGAACTCCGATGACCCCAAGAGATTTCACAAGAAGTCGCAGTACCTGGATTGGTTGATGCAGCAGCGCACCGCGACGATGGCCGCCCTCGATGCCGCGTCTGACACAAGCCTGGGCAAGGCCACGCCGGAGGCCATGAAAGACTACGCCCCGACGGCGGCCGCGGCATTCAACATGATCGGGGTCCACACGATGATGCATGGGGCGCAGTTCGTGGCGGTGCGGCGGAAGCTCGGCAAACCCGTCTTGATTTGACCCTGCGGTAGGCCGGCCTGGGGCGGAAACGCGCGGCGTAGGCATAGCCCAATGTCTCCCCGCGGTCCTCGCATATCAGCCACGGAAGTTCCTCGAGCGTCGACAGCATCCGCGACCGCATCTGGTCCACCGTCGGCGCGGATAGTTCGAGGGAGATGGCCGTCCGCTCCACGATGGGCGCGTAGAACGCCTGAATCGCTTCCTCGTCCGCCCCGTCGGCCAACCGGATTTCCACGCCCATCTCCGACGACGCCGCGCACGGCTGTGATGCAGCTTCATTACCTGGAAACGGCAAGGTCTTTCAATTCTTGCTTCCCCGGTCAGCCGAAGGGCTGGGGCACCCAACCCGCCGACGATACCCCAAACTTTGGCTGCGATGGCGCACTGGTCACGCGCTGGAGGGCCGGTTGTCACAGGCCGGAGCGGCGGTAGAATAGCGCGTTTTTCATTCGGCGAGGCGTTGGCTGGGCCGATGCGCCCATGCCCAGGGGAGCCTACGAACATGACGCGACAAGGACACGGTCCCAGCGTTTTCGGGTTGGATCGGCACGGCATCGTGGAACCCGGCGAGGTGTTCTGGAACCTGGCCCCGGCTGAGTTGTACGAACATGCCCTCCGCGCGGGCGAGGGTCAGCTCGTGGAGACGGGGGCCATCGTCTGCCGCACCGGGGCGCACACCGGACGATCGCCCAACGACAAGTTTTTCGTCGAGGAGCCTTCGTCGCGGCATCAACTGTGGTGGGGCAAGGTAAATCGACCGATCAGCGAGGCGCACTTCGCGGCCCTGCACCAGCACGTGATCGACCACCTTCGAGGGCGACGCCTGTACGTCCGCGACATGTTCGCCGGCGCCGACGAGGGCAGCCGCGTCCCGATTCGGATCGTCAACGAAACCGCGTGGCACAATCTTTTCGCGGCCCAGTTGTTCATCCGCCCGGTTCCCAGCGCCACGGGCCATCACGATCCGAAGTTCACGGTCATCAACGTTCCGACGTGCCAGGCAGACCCCGAGAAACACGGCACGCGGACGGGAACCTTCATCGTCGTACACCTGGCCAAGGGACTGGTGCTGATCGGCGGAACCCCCTATGCCGGGGAGATCAAGAAGAGCATTTTCACGATCATGAACTACGTTCTGCCGATGTCCGGGGTGTTGAGCATGCACTGCTCGGCCAACGTCGGGCGCGGCGGGGACGTGGCGTTGTTTTTCGGTCTCAGCGGCACGGGCAAGACAACGTTGTCGGCGGACCCGCACCGCCGGCTCATCGGCGACGACGAACACGGGTGGAACAACCACGGCGTGTTCAACGTCGAGGGCGGCTGCTACGCCAAGTGCATACGCCTCTCGCGCGAATACGAGCCGCAGATCTACCACGCCATCCGCTTCGGCGCAGTCCTGGAAAACGTGGTGCTCGACGACGTCACCCGCGACGTGGACTACAACTCCGACTCCATCACCGAGAACACGCGGGCGGCCTACCCGCTCGAGCACATCGACAACGCGGTCATCCCCAGCGTGGCGGGACATCCCCGCAACGTCGTTTTCCTGACCTGCGACGCCTTCGGCGTGCTGCCGCCGATCGCCAAACTTTCGCAGGAGCAGGCCATGTATCACTTCCTGGCCGGGTACACCGCCAAGGTCGCCGGAACCGAGCGCGGGGTGACCGAGCCGACGGCGACTTTCAGCACCTGCTTTGGAGCCCCGTTCCTGCCCCTGCCGCCGCAACGCTACGCCCAGATGCTCGGGCAGAAGCTTGCCGCCCACAAGGCCGACTGCTGGCTGGTCAACACCGGGTGGACGGGCGGGGGGTATGGCGTCGGTGAACGGATGAACCTGCGACACACCCGGGCGATGGTCGAAGCGGCGCTGGCCGGCAAACTGCGTGAAGTCGCGTTCGCGGAGGATCCGCTGTTTGGGCTGGCGGTTCCCCAGTCCTGCCCGGACGTTCCGCCCCAGGTGTTGATGCCGCGTTCGACGTGGAAAGATTCCGCGGCGTATGATGCGAAGGCCCGTCAGCTCGCAGAGTTGTTCATCGACAACTTCCGCAAGTTCGACGGCGCCCCGCCGGCCTTGGCCTCCGCCGGGCCGCGAATCCCCGTCGCGCCGTAAGACAGGTCCGTCAGGGAAAGCCGGCCCTCCCCGCGACGCGCCGAATTACGGGTTCGCACCCGGCTCACCTCGCCCGCCGGAATGTTCGAGGATGGCAATGATCGCGACGACGCAGGCACATTGGAGCAGCAGAAGCACGGCCGTCGTCCACTCGACGCGGGGTAGAATGATGGCCGGCAAACCGGTGGCGGCCGTCGCCAGGTAGATCGTCAGTACCGCTTTCCGCGTGCTCAGCCCGCGACGTACGAGTCGATGCGAGAAGTGCCTGCGGTCGCCGCGGAACGGACTTTGACCCGCGCGACGGCGATGCACGATGACGCTGCCCACGTCGTACAGCGGAACAGCCAGGACGACGATCGGGACGGCGATGCCGAGCGGCGTCAGGTGTTGACTCGGGTCGTAGTAGGTTGTCAGGATCGTGAGTACGGCCAGCATGTAGCCGACGACCAGGCTGCCCGCATCGCCCATGAAGATCGTCGCGGGCGAGAAGTTGAACACCAGGAATCCCGCCAGCGCGCCGGCGAGCACCCATGCCACGGCCGGGACGAAGACCTGTCCGACGGACATGGCCGACAGACCGAAGATCGCCGCGGCAATGGCGGCCACACCCGCGCTCAGCCCGTCCATGTTGTCCAGAAAATTGAACGCGTTCACGATCAGCACGATCCAGAAAGCGGTGCCGATCATGGACACGACGGGAGGCAGGGCCTCAACGGCGCGGATGCCGACGGGGCCGGCGATGTAGAAGGCCACCGCGAACTGAACGAGGAACTTGACGCCCGGACCCAGCGGCCTTCGATCATCGATCAAGCCGGTGACGTGCAGGACGATCGCCCCGCCGAGGATCGCCAGCAACGTCGGGGCTTTGGAGGCGACCCCTTCCATGTGGGTGTGGACGATCGCGGGCAGCCAATCCGGCGCAACCCCCGCGCGGACGAGGAACCACGCCGCAGCAGCCGCCGCGAGGATCGGCAGCCAGATGGCCGCCATCAAGGCGATTCCGCCGCCCAGAGCCACCGGGCGGTGGTGCTGTTTATGCCCGCCGGGACGATCGACGAAGGCCGTCCGACGGGCCCACCTCCGCACCCAGAGTGTGGCGACAAGCGAAAGAAGAAAGGGACCACCGACGGCGATCAAAGCCACCTCGGCCATGCCGTCCAGTGTACCGTACGGGCCTGTCAGTCGCCACGGATGGTCGGCGTCTGACGGGGTCGCCGCTGGAATGGCGCGCGGGAGCACGGTAGGATCGCTCTCCTGCGAAGGTTCATGGGCTGTAGGCGGCTGACAACGAAGGAGAGTGACGATGGTCCGAGTGCGAGGGCTCTTCAACATGGCTTGCTTCGTCGCTTCGGTGGCGATGTTTGCGCCAACGACCTTGGGCGAGGACCTCAAGGACGGCAAGCAGATTTTGGAGAAGTCCAGAGAAGCGTTGATGAAGGTGAAGGTGGCGAGCTACGAGGCTCGCTACCTGGGCACTGGGGCGGCCAAGGACTGGGTGCCGCAGGTCGATGGTCGGGTGATCGTCGGCTCGACGGCGGAGTTCGACGTGCCTCGGTTTTTCTGCGACGTGTCCATCAGGAAGACCGGCTCGGAGGAGTCCAAGAAGTACACCGCGGGGTGCGACGGGAACGAGTACTACCTGCTCGACGCCGCCGCCAAGAAAGCCCATTACGACATCGATCCGGTGGTGTTGGGGTCGGATTCGCGCAACATCCAACGCGTCCTGGTTCGGGAGTTCGGCGGGAAGAATCCTCTCGACGCCGAGCTGAAGTCTGAGACGATCGAACTGAAGGGAACGGCCTCCGTGGAGGGCGAGGATTGCTACGAGGTGTACGTGGCGATCAAGAACTCGTCGCAGAAGGCGACCGTCTGGCACATCGGCAAGAAGGATTTCCTGCCGCGAAAACTCCAACGCGTCTACCCTCCGCGCGACGGGGCGACGGAAGACGGGATCACCGAACTGGTGATCCACAAGCTGGTGTTGGATCCGAAGACCGACAAGGATCCCTTCAAGCTGGTCGTTCCCGAAGGGTACCAGGCCACCGACGAGTTTGCCCCGTGACGCGGGCGGCCGCGCGCGGACCGACAAACCTACGCGCGACACGGATGGCAAGCCCACGATTGCCCATGGCCGACGGGACGCATACGATCCACGGCGCGTGCCGTGGTGTTCCCCGCGCCGGTAGCTCAGGTGGATAGAGCATCGGATTTCTAATCCGAAAGTCGGGGGTTCGAGTCCCTCCCGGCGCAGTGTGACAACCGGTGGCACTGACTCGCACGCCTTGGCCAGGATTGCCTGAAACGACCGCCTCCGAGGCGCGGGCGGTGGTTCGCCCGCCGCGCATGGGGCGGTATCAACATCCTTGCAACTCGCCTCCGTGCCCGCACAACGCTGGCCGCTACTCAGCCGGCTTAACGGCGTTTCACCACGGGTTGCTAGGCGACCGACTGTGAGCGTGCGCCGAAGCGAATCTTGGCGCCGGTCGCCAGCGCTAGCGTGAGCACAACAAGCCCCCAGACACCGACCGCCGGAATAGCCTTCGGCAGGCAGTCCACGTCGTCGCACGTTGCGAATTCGGTCCACTCGCATTGCGGACAGATGCAATCCTTTTGCAGCAGGTCGTCGGTGCAGCCAGTGCCGAACGGCTCATGATCGCAACAGGCGCCGAACTCACACCCATCCGGGATGAGGTTGTGGTTGCGATCCGCACAGCCCGGCTCGCCGGGGCAGTCTGCGATGGTGCAGGCGTCGCCGACTCCGTCGTCGTCGCAGTCCGCCTGGTCGGGATTGGGCAGCAGCGGACAATTGTCATCTGAGTCTGGCACGCCGTCTGAATCGATGTCGGCCTTCAGGCCAAGACTGTGCGTGTGGCCGGCTGCGATGGCGATGAAGCCGGTGTTGGTAGCGGGGACGTTGGTCTGACCTTCGTAGGTTCTTCCCCACGCGACGATGGACCCGTCGGCCTTGAGACCCAGACTGTGCAAGCCGCCCCCTGCGACGGACACGAAACCCGTGTTGGGCGCGGGGACGTTGCACTGACCGTAGTTGAATGGTGCGCCACAACCCCACGCCACGATGGACCCGTCGTCCTTGAGACCCAGACTGTGGTAGTAGCCCCCTGAGACGGCCACGAAACCCGTGTTGGGCACGGGGACGTTGGTTTGACCGGAGCCGTTGTCTCCCCACGCCACGATGGACCCGTCGGCCTTGAGGCCCAAACTGTGGTTCACTCCCGCGGCGACGGCCACGAAACCCGTGTTGGGCGCGGAGACGTTGGTTTGACCGTAGTAATTGTCTCCCCACGCCACGATGGACCCGTCGGCCTTGAGACCCAGACTTTGGCGCCCGCCCGCGGTGATGGCGACGAAGTTCGTGTTGGGCGCGGGGACGTTGGTTTGACCGTAGCCGTTGTATCCCCACGCCACGATGGACCCGTCGGCCTTGAGACCCAGACTGTG
>JBBTCJ010000141.1:0-21067 GCA_038043285.1 Planctomycetota bacterium
AGGAAAGACACCGCTCCATGCTGTCGCGGTTCTGATAAAAGGCCGGGCCACTCCCGCACGGTTGCCGCCACGCAGCGTCAGGGTTCCGTTCGTTGCGGCGAGTTGAACAGGGCGCAGATGGCCATTCCGTCGGCCCAATCCACGGACCATTTCAATCCCAACGAACTGAAGTGCCGGCGATAGTCGTCGAGCGTGTTGTGCCAGACTTTGTTCGGCTCTCGGCGGCCGGATCGGTCGGTCACGATGACCATCACGAAAACGCCGCCGGGCTTGAGGAATTGCAGCAGTCGGCGCGACGTGCCCAGGGCCTGGTCGGTCTTGAGATCGTAGTGATAATGGCTGCACCCGCGGGCGAAAACCACGTCAAACGACGCCCTCGGAAAGGGCATGTCGTCCATGATGTCGGCACGATGGTAGGGACGGCTGGGGTAGTGATTTCTGGCCCAGGCGATTCCGGCCTCCGACCGATCGACGCCGACGCAATCGAAACCCATCCAGTTGAGCAGGTTGGTGTGGAAGCCGTTTCCGCAGGCGACTTCGAGGAGGCGCATTCCTCGACGCAGCGAGAATCGCTTGACCAGATGTCGGCGGTGCCACCAGAACTCTTTCCAGAAGGAGTACCTCCATCCTCCGTGTTGGTAGAACTCGTTGTAGAGGCCTTCACCGCGGCACGGATCGGCCTGGACCGAAACGGCATCGGTGGGGTTGCCGACGAAATGATTGCCCGTAAGGGTCAGCGTGGACATCGTGCGAACGCCTCCACCACCGCGCGGCGTCCGCCTTGACCCCGCGACGCAGGTCTCCAGACTTATCGGAAGGTGGGTGGAGGACGTTGAGGTAGGCGTATCCGAGAACCGGGCAGGCAGCACTGGTACACGGGGCAGGACCATGATTTGGGGTAAGCGGGCACGGCGTGCAAGCGCGGGCCAAAGGGCCGGCGGATCGGGTTTCGTGCCCCACCCTTGGCTGCGCGAAGAATGGGGCAGCGGCGCCCCCATGCGGGGCGGATCATTCAGCGGTGCTATCGGGGGCCGTGCTTCGCCGCCCATTTTTCCTCGACCTCCGGCGGGCGGACGTACAGGGGGGTGAGGATGCGGGGATCGACGTACAGACCTTTTTCCGCGCGTTCCCGGCCGAGGTGGTAGACGACTTCCGCCTTCGGTCGGTAGAGCGAGTCGGGAAGAATCGTTCGATCCGACGCCTCGACGGCCTGTCGGTGTGCTTGTAGGCCTTCGCCAAGGACGGCACAGGTCGGCGATTGCGTTTGGAGGAATGCGAGGGGTTCGACCTCGGCGGGATCGGAGTGGCGTTCGTAGAACGGCGCCTTCGCGCGAAGGTTGGAGGAAAGGCGAAACGCGGCGGCGTAGACGTGTCCTCGCTTGGCGTCGACGATCACCGCGACATCGTTGGGCGGTGAGCTCAGTTTGAGGGCGTTGGCCGCGATCACGTCGAGAGTCGGAACCGCGACCACTCGGGCGCCGGTTGCCAAGGCGATTGCCCTCGCGGCGGCTACCGCTATTCGAAGCCCGGTGAAGCTGCCCGGACCGATGGAGACGTAGATCGTTCCGACGTTTGCGGGTTGAACGCCGCGGCGGTTGCAGAGAGTGTCGATCACCGGAAAGAACTCGACGGCCTGCGCGCGGGGACGGGTAAAAACAGCGGCGTCGAGCACCTCATCGTCTCGTCCAAGGGCGACGCTGCCGGTGGCGCAGGAGGTTTCGAAGGCCAGGGAGAAGGGGCGATCCGCGGGGGATTTCGGAGTCGGCGGCACGCGAGGGATGATACAAGTTCCAACGAACATCGGCATCCCGGCGGCGAATGGGGAAGGGACTCTACATGCCTCGCTTCGTGCCGTGAGGGTGCCCGTTCACGGGTCATCTTGGCGAGTCCGAACCGGGTTCGCTCGCCGCGCAGGGATGGCACGGGCGAAAGGGGAGAGGCTTTGCGTGGTCATTGACGAGCCTGGGGGCGGGGTCTACAGTCCGGCTCTCGTGGAAGGCCGCTCCGAGCGGAGGCGAAAACAGGTTGGGCGTCCCGTCCGGCGCGTTTCCGATGGATGCAGGCGGCGGCGGGGTGGCTTGTCGTAAGACCTGCCTTATCCAGCCCTCTCCCCCGGGAGGCGAGAGGGATACCCAAAACAACTCCCGCGGCGGGCGCCGCGGGCCGAGGCTCGCGTGTTCGCGGTGATTTCGGACATTCACGGCAACCTGGAGGCGCTGGAGACGGCGTTTTCGGACATTGACCGGCGTTCGATCAAGGAGATTTTTTGCCTCGGCGACGTGGTCGGGTATGGGGCGAGTCCCCGCGAGTGCCTGGACCTGGTGATCGACCGTTGCCAATTCTCGCTCTGTGGGAATCACGATCAGGCGGTCTTCTATGAGCCGACGAACTTCAACGTCGGGGCAGAGCGGGCGGCGTACTGGACGCGGCAGGTTCTCGAGGAGGAATCGTCGAAGGGCAAGCGGAAGCGGCGATGGGAGATGCTGGGTCGGTTGCCGCTGCGGAAGGAGACCAAGGGACTGCTGATGGTGCATGCGTCGCCGCGCCGCCCGGTCAACGAGTATCTTTTTCCGGAGGATGTGTACACCAATCCCGGGAAGATTCTGGATAATTTTCGAAGGCTTGAGCCGCGTCACCTGGCCTGCCTCGTCGGGCATACGCACGTTCCCGGGGTGTTCCTTGACGATCCGTGCTTCGATCCACCGGACGAGTTGGCAGACGCCAATCTGTATACGATCACGTCGGATGAGCAGGCGATCATCAACGTGGGAAGCATCGGCCAGCCGCGGGATCGCGATCCGAGACTCTGTTACACGGTGATCTACGAGAAGGGCGAGACGCCGCGAGGCTACGACCTGCAGCCGCTACGGGCGGACGAACCCTATCTGATCATCGAGTTTGTTCGCCTGGAGTACGACATCGAAAAGGCGGCGAGGAAAATCTACGAAGTGGCCGAGCTGGATGACTTCCTCGGAACTCGGTTGTTTGAGGGGCGTTAGGGTAATGACGCGCGACTTTCGGACGGTACGCTGGATTTCGACAGGAATTGTGAATTGCCCCTGCGGTCAACTGGGCGCCGAAGCTCGCGCGTCGTCAGCACAGGGCTGGGTTTCCCCAAGACACCCCGCTCGCGGGCCAGGCTGGTCTGGAGGCGCGGCGTGAAACTGTCGTTCGATTCCCGTCCGCGCGGCGCGGGCGTCATCCCCAAGTGAACCCGGTTGATGGAAAAGCAGGATACATTCAGAAACGTATTGCTCGCCGCGGCGGCGTTCGTGGCGATCATGGCCATCGGCCCGGCGCTGCTGCCCCAAGCTAATAAGCCGCCGCTGCCGCCGACGAGTGAAACTGGGCCGCCTGACGTCGCCAAGAAGGCGGATGACGGTCGTGCCGCGGCAACGGAAGCCGGAAGTGCTGAGCATCAGATCCCGGCGAAGGTGTCAACCTCCGGCACGGGGGGTTGGAAGGTCATCGAGGCGGACGGCGAGGCGGAGGTGTTTCTTGGCGCCGCGGAAGGTGACGGCACGGATCGAAAGGCGCCGCCGCCGGCGTACCGAGCGCGGCTGAGGCTGTCCAACGTCGGGGCGTCGGTGACGTCGGCGACTTTGACCGATCACGCGGCGAGGGTTGGCAAGCCGGATCGTTATCAGGTTCTGGCTTCGGTGACGGGTGTTGATGGTCGCGTGCATCGCTCGTTCGCCGTCGAAAAGATCAACGTCGATGGCGTGGATGTGTCGCTGTCCGACAAGCGCTGGCAGGTGGGTGGCGTGGTGCCGTTGCAGGGTGACGAAGCGACGGCGGAAGCGCGGGGCGAGCAGGTTTCCTTCCATGTCGAGGTGCAGGAATCCGGGTCGGCGGGGCTGCGGATCACGCGCACATTCGCGCTTCCGCAACAGGGGGAGGAGAGCGGGCGACATGACCTTTGGTCCTCGCTGACGATTGAGAATCTTTCCGAGGGGCCTCATCGCGTTGTTTTGTCCTACCTGGGAGGCGTGGGGATTCCGTCGGAAGAACGCCAGGGAGTGGGCCGCTTCATCGACTGCGCCGCGCGCGACGGGGCTGGGTATATCCTAGGGAGCCGGCGTACGGACGCGACAATCCGGGCCCTCGAATCTCGGCGAGGACCGCTGTTCTCGCTCTCCGCGGAAACGCCGAATCAGCGCCTGTCGTGGGTGGCGACGGACAACACCTACTTCACGTGCACCATGGCCCCGGTGGAGGGTGACGGGCGAACGGCGTCTTCGCACATTGGTGCAGCCTACGCGCAGGATTTGGACGGCGACGCGGCCACCACGGACGACACGACGGTCGTTCTGGTCACCACGCCGATGGTTGTCGACGGAGGTCAGAGGCAGGGCTATCGCACGGCCCATTTTTTGGGCGAGAAGGACGCCCGGGCGTTCCGTGGCGAGCCGGATTACCTTGAGCGGAACTACTACTACCAGATCGCCCAGGGTTTTGGGTGGTGCACGTTTACCTGGCTGGTGGAGCTGATGGTCTGGCTGCTGAACGGTTTGTTCTTCATCGTTCGCGACTTCGGCGTGGCGATCATCATCCTGGTGCTCATCGTTCGCGCCCTGCTGCATCCGATCACCAAGAAGGGGCAGGTGAACATGGTTCGGATGCAGAAGCGGATGGGGGAGCTTTCTCCGAAGATTGAGGAGATCAAGCGCAAGTTCGCCAACGACAAGGCTCGGCAGCAGCAGGAGACCATGCGGGTGTATCGGGAGTCGGGGGTGAGTCCCGGCGGACAGATGCTCACTTGCCTCCCGATGCTGATTCAGATGCCGATATGGGTCGCGCTGTACTTGAGCCTGAGCAACAACATCTTGATGCGGCACGAGCCGCTGCACGGGACGTGGATTCGCGACCTGACGGCGCCGGACGCGATCTACGCGTTCGCGTCTCCGCTGACGATCCCGCTGTTCGGTTGGCCGCTGGCGGCGTTCAATCTGCTTCCGATCCTGGTCGCGGTGTTCATGTACGTCCAGCAGAAGACGCAGCCGCAGGCTCCGCCTTCGCCGAACATGTCCGAGCAGCAGCGCCAGCAGCAGGACATGATGAAAACGATGACGCCGATGATGAGCGTCATGATGCTGCTGATTTTCTACAACATGCCGGCGGGGTTGAATCTGTACGTCATGTGCAGTTCAATGTTCGGCTGGCTGGAACAGAAGCGCATCCGAAAACACATCAAGGACCAGGAGGAGGGAGGAACGCCTCAGACGACGGCGGCTCCAAAGCCGCCGGGCGGCGGCGTTTCGCCGACGCAGGAGAAGCGAAAACCATCCTGGATCGAACGCATCGCCAAAATGGCCGAGGACGCGCAGAAGGCCCAGCGCACGCAGCGATCGGGCCGCCCAGGTCGCAAAAAGTAGGCGCGCGACGCCGATGGCGAATGCGGCGTGCACACCTGCTGCTTGCGTGGTTCATGTCGGCAGGCTGACCGCCCGACGGTCAAGTCGTTTGGCAATCGAGAGCAGCGCCGGCAAGAGGAGAACCGTCGCCCCGAAGCACAACAACAGGCTTTGGGCGACCATTCCGCCCAGCCACGCATTGGCCGGGACTTGCGAAAAAACCATGATTCCGAAGCCCAACGCGACGGCGAGGGTATCGACCGCGATGGCCGAGCCGGTGGTGGCCACGGCTTCTGCCACCGCGTCGGATCGCGACGCGCCGGCACGGTGAATCTCCTGGAAGCGCGATTGAAGGTGAATCGCGTAGTCCACGCCGATGCCCAGGGTCATGGCGGAGAACATGGAGGTCGCGACGCCCAGCGGAATGCCCAGCCAGCCCATTACAGCGAAGTTGGCCAGCACGGCCACAAGACTCGGAAGAATGCAGAGCAGCCCAAACACGACTGACCTCCCAATGATCGCGGTTACCAGGAAGTCTCCGGCGAGCGCTCCCGCGAGGGAGACGACCTGGGTGCGGACGATGGCTTCAATGAGCGTTTGACTCACCGCCACGTCACCGGCGAAGGAAATGGACGTGCCGTGCGGGGCGAGATGCTCTTTTTCGTAGACCCGAATCGCGTCCATCAGTCGGGCGGTGTCGATGAAGTTGGCGTCTTTCAGCAGGACGGTGATGATCGAACGGGCGTAATGCCCGTCGACGAGTTGGCGGAGGCGGTCCTCGCCGCGGATGCGGCCGTACTCGGACCAGATTCGCTCCAGCCTGGGGACATCATCGGGGATACTGCGCTCTTCGGCCTTTCGGCCGCGGATCATGAAGTTCACCGTGGCCACGTAGTCCGTGGTCCCCAGGACGCCGCCGACGGCGTCCTCGGTCCGACCGCGAACGAATTGTTCAAGTCCGCGAACGCGGCGGAGTGTGTCAGCCTTCATCATCCGTGCCGGGTACAGCTCGAAGCGCAGGCGGTTGCCGGGTCGCAGGGTGAGGATCTGCGACGGCCAAGGCTGGCGCTGCGGCAGATGCACGACCACGCCCTGATCGGTCCGCTCTGCCGATTCTACCCACCAGTTCCATGACGGGACGCGACGGCGGGCAATGTCCTCGTCGGCGGCGTGGGATGGGTCAGAAAGTCGCGTGAGCGTCAAACGCCAACCGAGCAGCTCGGAAGGCTCTCTCGACGCATGCGGCGGCAACGTAACGGTCAGGGCGGTGGTTGCGTCGGCCGAGATTTCTCCCGCCATCGCGTCGTCGCCTGCGTCCACGCGTAACAGCAAGACATGCATTCCGTGGAAGGCCCCATTGAATTCGTCAATGGCTTGGCGAAACGCGCTTCCCTTGGCGAAGCCGTCAATCCAACTGTCCTGCACCATCACTTGTCGAATGCCCAGGGGGGTGGTGATTAGGAGCAAGAGAACCAGTCCAATGGTCGAGGTTGGATGGCGGCTGATTTTGCCCCCGAGCCAGCCGAAGGCGCGCCACAGCCGCGGTGCGACGGGCCGGGTTGCGACAGGAACGGTGAAATGCCGCGCCGGGATGCGACTGAGCCAGGCCGGGATGACCGACATGGACCACAACATGCAGCAACCGATGCCCATGGCCGTGAAGATTCCGAACCATCGAACCGCAGCGATGTCGGAAAACGCGAACGACAGGAAGCCAATCGCCGTGGTCACCGTGGTCATGACCACCGGGCGAGTCATCTCGCCGAGAGTTTCCTCGAGCAGCTTTTGCTGCGGAACCTCGGGGCGCGTTCGCAAATGATGCCGATAGCGGGCGAAGACGTGGATTTCGTCGGTGATGCCGGTCGCGGTCAGGATAATGGGAAGAATCGCAGTGGTGAGATAGACGGGTACGTCCATCCAGCCCATGACGCCGAAGACCACTGTCAGGCAGGCACCGACCTCGATGAGCGGCAGGGCCACTGCGGCCGGCGCTCGAAAACAGATGAAGAAGACCGACGCAATCAACAAGAGGGCAATGGGAACCAGCCCGATGCGGCTTCCAATCCAGGATCGCAGATCGTTGAAGCTGTGTAGTGGGGCCGATGGTTCGTTGGCGTGCCGCCAGGTCTGGAATCCGAGGAGCGACGGTGGGATGCCGAGGTCTTCGAGGATATGGGTTCCGAGCAAGCCCTCGGCCAAGGGGGCGCCGATGACGTTGATCCGATGGCTTGGGATATCGTTTTCCGCGGCGATGGATTCTACGTGCCTGATGAACGCCAACCGGTCGGCGGACGCCGGTATGCCTACGAGAATGGCGGTGGACCGGTCATCGAGGGAGACCAGAACGCCGTCGTAAAGTTGAAGCAGGTGCAGGTCTTCGCGGACGCGTTGCAGGTCGGCAGGGGTTGTGGGAAAGGGTTCGAGGAGCCTGCGGAAGCGAAGCGTGCCCGGAAATACTCGGTCCGTGGGTTCGGTGGCCAAGCTCATGACGTCGGCCTCGCGCACGCCGTCGAGGGTCTTTAGGGTTTGCGTGAGGGAGTCGACCAGCCTAAGCGTCTCCATGTTGAAAACGCCGTCGGAATGGTCGGTGGTGATATGAAGGACGATCGGGTCATCGATGCCGAACTCGGCACGCGTGGCATGGTCCAGGGCGACCTCCGGAGCGCTCTGGGGAACCAGGGCGTGACCGTCAGTGCGGAGGCGAAGGCGTAGGAGGCCGGGTACGGCGGCCAGCGTTAGCAGACCGGCAATCGCTGTGACAGTCCCTGGTCGACGTACGGAAAACCGCCACAGCCAGGTCACGCGTAAGTCCTTTCCAAGGATCCCAAGGTGGTTTTTGGACGCCTTGCAGCGATGCTAATTCGGTCGATGAGGCAGGGCAACGCCGTCTGGCCGTGGTCCGTTACAGCTTAGGCGGGGCAGGGGCATGTGTTCAGAACCGCGAGTGATAACGAGCGGTCGGCGCTGGGCCGCTCCATTCTGGCGCGGTTCTGATCGGCCCTGGACCGCTTTCGAAGCTCCGGACCGATATGAACCGGACCAACAAAGTCACGGGAAATGCCTCATACGGCAGCCGCCGGAAGTGTCACGAACCCGTCTCGCCGGGGTGACCAGATTTTGCTTGGCTTTAGGCCGTCGCCCCGATAGAATTGTGTGGGGTCGGGGCGGCTCCAGGCCGGTCGGTCGATACGACAGGTTGGGGCATTTCCCCATGCGCTGTCCTGGGGCTTCGCGGGTGGGTTTCCGTCGGTTGGGGTGCGCGGAATGACGGGTCAGTTGACCATCTTGGTGGTTGCGTCGGCTGCGCTCTTGGCGCTGGCGCTGAGCGGGTGGTGGCGCGCGCTGCTTTACCCGCTTACCATTCGGCCTTCTCGCCTGACCGTTTCCCGACAGCGACTATTGGTTCGTGAGCCTGCGGACGTCAACCGGATCAACTTGATTCTTGGTTCGTTCGCCCGCGGGTTCAATCGTTGCATTACGGGTGCGTCCGCCGAGTGCTGGCGAGAGTATTGCGCCTCGCTGCCGTCGTTGCTGCGACCGTTTGCTCACGAAGGCGCGGCGATGGGCCATATCGCTCGTCGAATGGGGCGCTACGCCGCTGATCGTTTCGAACGGGAGATCGTGAAGCCGGGACCGGAGTTCCGTTACCTGTACTACGTGGGTCTTGGCTTCTGGGCGGGGATGCGGGGCTACTCGGCGGAGCGCATGACCAAGCTGGTGGGCGGGTTGGATCGGCTGCACCGCTTTCTGTGCTTCGACGGTTACGGGTTTTCGCAGGCGTTCTTCCATTACCGGCGCGACCCGTCGCGGCTTGGCCGGCTCGACTTGTTTGCGGGTTACGCGTGCAACGCTGCGTACCAGGGTGTGGGGCGGGCGTTCTATTTCCTGTTCATGGATGAGCCGGACCGGATCGTCGAGCATCTTCGGCGGCTCGGTGACCATGCGGCTGACGCCGCCGCCGGGGTCGGACTGGCGGCGTTTTTCGTGAACCCGGATCGCTTGCATAAGGCGCGGCTCGTCGCGGAACGAATTCCCGCGGACCTGAGGCCGCATTTCCATCTGGGAATGTGCTTCGGCGCCAAGGCGCGAGCGATCAACGACGTCGAGGAGTTCGAGCGAAACATAGGGCTGATTCCGAAGTTCGAGGCGGACGCCGTCCACGCCGCCGTTCGTGAATGCGATCGCGTCGAGCTTTTGGTGCGGTCGGAGAAACGCGACGACGGCTACGCCGAATGGCGTGCCCGGGTCACCGCCTGGATGGTCGATCACATTGAATATCCGCTCGCGGGGGTGCGGGCGAAAGCGGTCGGCGGGGCGGCGCCATCCGCGCGTTCGGTGAGTCACTTGCGTACGTGAGTCGGGGGGTCATCCGCGGACATGGGGAGGTACGGCATGGGTGGATACGATGGGGCGCGACAGGAGATCCTGGAATGGTTGGCGGACACGCTGAAGGTCCAGGTGAACGACATCGACTTGACCAAGCCGCTCAACGAGATCGGCTTGGATTCTCTCGACGCGGTCCACATGATCGCAACGGTCGAGTCCATCATTCGCCACGAGCTGCCGGAGGACGTCATCCGACGGGCGACCTGCCTCAACGACATCTTCGCCATGATGCGGGACAAGATGGCTGCGGCATGACGTCGAGTCCTGATCTTCGTCGCCCACGGGCGGTCGGCTGCCGCGACGGATTCCCTTGAACAACGACGTGGTCATCACCGGCGTGGGGGTGGTTTCGCCGATCGGTGTCGGTGAAACAGCCTTCTGGTCCGCGTTGTGCGCCGGTCGCGCTGCGTCGGCGACGGTCCGCGGAATGGGCGTCGGGGAATTGTCCCGGCGCAACGCCTGCCAGGTTCCTGAGGGGTCGAGTTGCGATCGCGGCAACGGAAGCGCTGGGGGGGCGACGGGAGTCCCCGGGCGGGCGGCTTGCCTCGCCCTGGATGCGACCAGGCAGGCGATCACGGACGCGGGGCTTTCCCCGGACGAACTTGCCGCAGTTCCTGCGCATCGTTTGTCGCTTCTGGCCGGAACGACGATGGGGGAAACGGAGTTCATTGAAAACCAATTGGGGGCGAAGTCGGAAGACTGGCTGTCGAATCGGCATGTCGCCGAGATTCTCGCCGGTCAACCGGGGTCGATCTCCCGGAACGTCGCCAATGGACTAGGCCTGCGGGGTCGGGCGGTGGACCTCTACGGGGCCTGCGCCGCCGGCAACATGGCCCTGGCGGAGGCGAGGCGGCAGCTTCTCGACGGGCGGTGTGACTTGGCGATCGCCGGCGGGGCAGACGGCTTCAGTCGGCTGGCGTTCCTGGGCTTCATGCGGCTGCGGGTTATGTCCGAGGGCGTCTGCCGACCGTTTGACGAACGCCGCGATGGTTTGCTTGTCGGCGAAGGCGCGGGCATGTTCGTGCTCGAACGTGAATCGACGGCCAAGGCCCGCGGGGCGAGGATCAGGGCACGATTGATCGGGGCCGCCAATGCCTGCGAAGACTATCACCCCACCCGGCCGCATCCCCAGGGCGACGGTCTTGCGCGGGCGATTCAAACCGCTCTCGTGGAGGCGGACCTTCGACCGGCCGACGTCGACTATGTGTGTGCCCACGGCACGGGGACTCCGCAAAACGACGCCATCGAAGTTGTGGTCATGAACACCAACCTGCACCCCGGTACGCCGTTCAGTTCGATCAAGGCGCTGACCGGTCACACCATGGGCGCGGCGGCCGCGTTGGAGGCCGCTGCCTGCGTGTTGAGTTTGCAGAACCAGATGCTGATTCCCACCTGGAACCTGGAAGACGTTCTTAAGCCGTGCCATCTAGAGGGACTTAAGGGCGGAACGCGCCCGGCGCGGGTTCGGGTGGCGATGAACAACTCCGCGGGCTTCGGGGGCTACAACAGCAGCGTCATCCTGGCGGCGTAGGTTGGGGTGGCCCACTGAGAAACGGTGCCGAGGAGGCGTCTGCCGCAACCTCTTTGACGCAGGCCGCTGTCATCCGGTTCGTTACTCGCTAAGATGCCCGCTTCATGACCGGGCAGGAGCGAATCTACGTCACGGGTCTGGGCGCGGTCACGGCACTGGGCGTGGGGTGCGAGTCGTTGTGGCGGGCCCTCTGTCAGGGGAAGACCGTCGCGCGAATACGCTCGCTGACCGTTGACCTGGGGCGGACGGTCGATGTGCCGGTGGTGTCCATGCCCGACGCGTCGCAGGTCGTGGGGTTGGACAAGCATCTATCTTTTCTTGCGGAGCAAGGCTGCAACGGATGCCGCGATCTGGCCTACTCGCTGTTGGCCATGGAGTTGGCTTTCGCGGAGGCGGGGCTTGATCCCGCGGAGTCGGGTGGCGCCACGGGGTTGGTGCAGGCCTTCGAGGCGCCGGGGGTGGAGCGGACGGTTGCCCGGTTGTTTGAGTTGATGACCATGCCGCCGCCGACGGACGGTCCGCCGCCGGTCTATGAGTTGCTCGCACCGCAATTCTATCACATGCAGCCGTTCCTCTTTCTGCATCTTGCGGGCAAGGCGTTCTCGCTTCGCGGGTTTTCTACGAGCGTTCACAACGCCTGTTCATCGGGTGCGTTTGGGATCGAAATCGCGGCGGAGTTGATCCGTTCGCGACAGCTGGATCGTGCGATCGTTGTCGGCGGGGAGTCCTTCGACACCGGCGTGCGCTTGGAGTGGTTTCGTCGACTGGGGCTTTACGCGGAGAGGGCGGACGCCATGCGGCCTTTCGACGCGGCCTCGTCCGGTTTTTACGTCGGCGAGGGGGCCGCCGCCATCCTGCTTGAATCCGAGGCCAGTGCGCATCGCCGGACGGCCCCCGTTTTGGCTGAATACGTGAGCGGGGCGTTCACTCACCAGGCGTGGAAGCAGACCATCCCCGACGTTCGTTCGGCGAGGTTGGCAAGTGTCATCACTTCGGCACTATCCAAGGCGAAAACGAGGATCTCGGACGTGGATCTCGTCGTACCTCATGGGGCGGGCACGCAGTTGTCTGACGGTTACGAAGCCCATTGCCTGGCCGAAGCAATCGCCGACGGCGGGGCGAACGTGGACGTGCGCTCGGCGGCGTCGGCGGTCTTCAAACCGTACGTCGGTCACATGTTGGCGGCTAGTGGCCTGATCGACACGGTTTGCGCGTTGCTGGCCATGCAACGGGGGCAGGTTCCGCCGTTGCCGCACCCGCCGCCGACGGATTCCCGCTGGCCGCTGCCGTTTGCTTCGGGGCTTCTGACCCGCCGGCTTGACAGCCTGCTCAAGCTCTCGACGGGCTTTACGGGGCATGATGCGGCCCTGGTGTTCCGAAAGGCGTAAGCGGGGATGAGAGGAGCGCCTACGCCGAGGTCGGCGAGGGCACGCGGGCATTCACAGTCACCGAATTGGTTTCGTCCAATCCGACCACGACCCGCGCTGATGCCGGCTTCCTGCCGGGGAGCGGGCTTGTCGGCTGTTCGACAGCTCGGACTTGTACGGCCGGTGACGGGAAGTCGGTCGCCCACGGGACGGGCATTCCGTGAACCGCGCCGACTGCGGCAGCTAGCGCGGAGGCGGCCGCGGCGCCGAGCGTATCGCCGAGCCAATGTTGAATGAAGACCGCGCCGGGGCGGGCGAAGCCGGCCGTCGAGACGACGTCGACGGGATGATCGGCACCCCGGTCGTCGCCGGGATTCAGCAGCGCAAGCGGCGGGCGGGATGCGGCGCGGGGACTGTTCCCACGTTCCAGAACAAAGAAACACGCACACTCGGATGGAGACGCACCGGTTCGGCGCATTCCTTGAGCAATCGCCGACGAGTAGGTCTCCGCCCCGCCAGCCAGGACGATCGCGGCTGAACCGGAGAGCAACATCTCGGCGCCTACGAGGATCGCTTCGGCACTGGATGCGACGCCTGCGGCCAGCGTGACACTCGGCCCGCGGATGCCGAATCCGCGGGCGATCGCTCCGGCGGGGTAATTGCCGACGGTCTGCGGAAATCGGATCGGGCTGACGAATCGAGCGGATTGGTCGCGCACGTCGTTGGCGAAGTCGATCATGCCCAGCAAGCCGGCAAGTCCGCAGCCGATTGCCAGTCCCACGTCCGTTCCGCGAAGTCGATCGAGGCTCAGGCGGGCATCGGCACAGGCCGACTCGATCGCCGCCGCCGCCAACCAGGCTTGCCGGTCGCGCTGACACTCAAGCGGCACGCTGATTGCCTGGGCGAGGATCGACCCGGGCACCGACGAGAATTCTCCCTCCGGCGGAGGGTTGGGATCGATGTTCCGTGCGACGGAGAGCACCTCGCCGATGGTCCCCCCGGCGAACGGAGTAATCCACCCGCATCCGGTGAGAACGACGCTCCGCGTGATGTCCTTATCCAATGTGTAAGACTCCATGCACCGGGCTTACGCTCGTCAGAAACTCACAGGGCTGCCGTTGGCGTGTTACTTTGAGCCGACTGAGCCTATTCACGGCGCGGCGGTGAGGATGTATCCTACACGCTGATTGGCGCGGCAACAGATCAGAAAATGGTTCCATTTTGGAGGACGTTCCATGAGACTGGGAATGGCATATCGGTTGGGGCTGGTGATCGGAGCGAGCGCGTTCGGTGTGTGCGGGTGCACGGCCTCGAAGGTCGATTTTTCAACGATCAAGCAGCCAGCGAGGGCGGCGGAGTTGGACGCCTACGAGACCTTCGTGGGCAACTGGACCTGGGAAGCGGAGATGCACAACGCGGCTGACGCCAACAAGAAGTGGACCGGAACCGCGGACTGGGCCTGGGCGCTGGACAAGCGCTGTCTGCGCGGCAACATGACTTCCAAGAGCGGCAGCGCAAGCTTTGACGCATCGGGCGTTTGGAGTTGGCATCCCAAGTCGAAGAAGTACATCTGGTGGATGTTCAACAACTGGGGGTATCCGCAGCAGGGCACGGCTCGTTACGATGCCGCGAAGCAGAGTTGGAAGATGGATTACGAAAGCGTCGGCCTGGACGGGACGGCGAGCCATGGCGTTTATGAAATGCGCGTCGTCGACAAGGATACCCTGGAGTGGCGGGCGGACGAGTGGACCGACGCCCTGCACACGGTCAAGAAGCTGGAGATGGCCGGGACGTACAAGCGGAAGAAGTAGTCGCCTATAGCGTTTTCGGTTTTTGCGCAGCGTCGCCCTTCCTGGGCGGCGCGGCTCTTGATGCTGAGGCACCGCGCCGCGGATAAACCGCGACGCTACACGAAAAAGAGAACTGCTCTAAAGCCGAACGGCGTTTACAGCCAGCGTTTCCATCGGAAGGCGAGCAGCATTCCGGCGGAGAGCGTGACCATCGCGGCGATGACGAACCAGAAGCTCAGCGGGTGCTCCGGTGGAGGCCAAAGCGGCAGGTTCATGCCGTAAATCCCGGTTACCAGGGTGAGCGGCAGCAGGATCGTCGCGAACACCGACAGCAGCTTCGTCGTCTGGTTGAGTCGATTGGTCAGCGACGTGTGATAGTTGTCGTGAATGGACTTGAGCAACTCGCGCTGCGCCTCGACGGATTCGAGCACCTCGGTGAGGTGGTCGCGAACGTGCGAAAAACGCGTCTGCAGCGTGTTGGAAATGTAGTCGTACTCGCCTCGCGCAAGCGGGATGAGCAGGTCGCGTTGGGCGGCCGCCAGTCGCCGCAGGTCCACCAGGTTGCGGCGCAGCTCCGCCGCCTGCTCAAGAACCGCGCCATCGGGCGTGGCGGCTAAGGATTCCTCTTCTAACTGGTCCAGCCGCTCGTCGTAGCTCTCCACGACGAGGGCATACTTATCGATGACCGAGTCCATGATGCTGTAGAGCAGGAAATCGACGCCGCGGACCATCAACTGCGCCCCGTGGCGGCGGCAGCGTTCGCGCATGGCGTGGATCGAGCGAAGCGGTTCCGTGTGGGCCGTAAGAAGGAAACGCGGACCGCAATAAGCCGCCAGCTTCCGCGGGATCATTTCGGAGGCGTTCTCCGCGCCGAACATCCCATAGGTGACGAGGAAGACGTAGTCGTCGAACTCATCGATCCGGGGACGCTGGTCGCCGCTGATGCAGTCTTCCAGGGTGTCGGGATCCAGATGGAACACCCGGCCCAGGAACTGAATCTCCGTTTGCGTCGGGCCTTCGAGGTCGATCCATAGCGACATTCCGTCCGACGCCCAGGCTTGCTCGATCTCGGTGAGCGATTCGAACTCGACCGTCTCGCCCGATGGGCGGTGTGCCAGGGCAAACACCATAAGCAATCCCCATGTCCGGCGCCAGGGCGCCTCTGAAAACGCCCGGTTCGCGCGGAGCGGTCAGGGTATTCTGAACCGGCTCCGCGATTCCGCAATGCCTAGCGTCTTTCCTCCCCTGTGGATCCTGCCGGTCGGAACGGGCGCGCAGGCTGAAGCCCGCAGAGCAGATCCGGCACTCCCTGCCGTTCAAGGGTCAACGTCCGCTTGATCGGCCAACCTGCCTGGCGACGCATCGAGCGCCCCACGGAAGGACCGGTATGCCCCATTGACCGCGCAAGCGGTGAACTCTGCCGGCTTTGCCGAGTCGGCACAGGCCGCTCGACGGATCGTCTGCGTTGCGATCCGTGGGGGGGTTAGCGGACCGTGCGGCGACGTGGGTCCGCGGAACGCCGGTGGCCACCGTACCGGCGGGGGGAAACATGCACTCACGAAGAATCTACACCGTTTGCCGCCATCGCGCGACGCTTTGGGCCCTGCTTGCCGGCACGCTTGGCATGACGGTCAGTGGATGCTGTGCGCGCCGCGCCGCTCAGATTCGGTTGGAGCGGCCGACGACCGGAGGCCTCATCTTCAACCCCGAGTGGAACGTTGCGGAATCAGTGCTTAACGCACGAAACGACTGGCCGACCGCGTCCGGCCCAAGCCGCTTCGCCGAGGGGACTGAGTTCCGTGAGTTCGTCGTGGACCGCCAAGGACGCTTCGGTCAGAACGCGGACTTCTACTATCGTCGCTACGAATCTGTCCGAACCGGCCAAGACCGACGATAGGTGCCTGGGCTTCCCCAACCGACTCCCCTCGGCGTACCCCTTCCATCATCGGGGTTCAGAACGCTCCGAGTTCCGCGCCGCTCGGTGTCGCGGAGGTTCCGGTCATGGTATCCTTCCCTGGGGGGATTTACCTTCATCGACCGGACGTCGATGGGCTATGGACGTTCAACCGGCCCGGCGGATGTTGGAGCGTGCGGAACATGCGTGAGATTCACGGAAAGCTGACTGCCGGCGGGATCCGGTTGGCGATCGTCGTCAGCCGTTTCAATGAGTTCATCACCTCAAAGCTGGTCTCCGGCGCGGTGGACGAGCTAAAGCGTCACGGGGCGGGCGACGACCAGTTGACCTGCGTGCAGGTTCCCGGGGCGTTTGAGTTGCCGTTCGTCGCCAAGAAACTTGCCGAGACGGGGCTGTACGACGCCATCGTCTGCCTGGGGTGCGTAATTCGCGGGCAAACGCCGCACTTCGAGTACGTCGCGGGGGAGGCCGCCAAGGGAATCGCGCACGTTGGGCTAGCTACCGGCGTGCCGACAGCCTTCGGGGTGATCACGGCTGACACCCTTGAGCAAGCGGTCGATCGAGCCGGTGCCAAGGGCGGCAACAAAGGGGCTGAGGCGGCGCTATCGGCTGTCGAGCTGGTCAATCTGCTCCGCGAATTACCCAAGCGGTCATAGTTCTTCTACCATGGCCGGGCTGCGTGCTTGGATGGTGCAGGGGGGGAGGTTCTCCTCTGCCGGTCCCGCCGCGAACGAACTGTGATTGCCCATGTCCATTACCAGCGAGCGACATTCCGGGCGCATCCTGGCCATGCAGGCACTCTGCGAGTGGGACGTGCAGAAAGAGGATCGCGACGCTTCGCTGGCCGAACTGTTTGACGCCTTGGAGGCGACGCCCGATGCCCGAGTCTACGCCCGGTTGATGATTCGGGGATTCTGGGCGGACCGACGGGGCGTCGATGGCAGGATTTCCGCTTCCGCCGCCCATTGGAGCCTGGATCGCATCTCGCCGGTCGAGCGAAACGTCATGCGCGTGGCCATCGTGGAAATGCTGGGAGGCGAAATCCCGCCGAAGGTGGCGATCGATGAAGCCCTCGAAATCGCCAAGGAGTTCGGCGGCGTGGATTCGCCCCGCTTCGTCAACGGGGTGCTCGACGCGGTGTTTCGGAAATCGGAGCTTGAGCGGGGGACATCGGGCTGATGGGGCTGTTGGATCGGTTCAAGAAGGGGCTTTCGAAGACGCGAGAGAAGCTCGCCGCCGGGTTTCGGTCCGTGCTGCGCATCGGACAGCGGATCGATCAGGGAACGTTGGAGCGACTTGAGGAAACGATGCTCGCGGCGGACTTCGGTCCGGCCACGACGACGAAGCTGATCGAAGTCGTCCGCGCGGGGTGGAAATCGGGGAAGATCAACGAGGAGCAGGAGATCCGCGATCATCTTCGGCAGTACGTCGTGTCGATGTGGCCGCATGAGGATCGCAACATCCGCTTCGCCGAATCGGGGCCGACGGTCGTATTGGTCACGGGCATCAACGGGTCGGGCAAGACGACCAGTGTGGCCAAGCTCGGCAGCTATTTCCGCCGGGCGGGCAAGAGGGTGATCCTCGGCGCGTGCGACACCTTTCGGGCTGCCGCGGTCGAGCAGTTGAGCATCTGGTCGGGTCGGGTCGGGGTGGAGATCGTCAAGCACCAGCAGGGGGCTGATCCGGGCGCCGTCGCCTACGACGCGTGCGAGGCTGCCGTGGCGCGCCAGGCGGACATCCTGCTCGTGGACACCGCCGGGCGATTGCACACCCAGGACCACCTGATGCGCGAGCTGGGGAAAATCCAGAAGGTCGTCGAACGGAAGATTCCCGGCGCGCCGCACGAGGTGCTGCTGGTGCTGGACGCGACCATCGGACAAAACGCGCTCAATCAGGCCAGGCAATTCTCGGAGCACGTCTCGGTCAGCGGGATCTTCCTGGCGAAGCTCGACGGCAGCGCCAAGGGCGGCGTCGTGGTGGCCATTCGCGATCTGCTGAACGTACCGGTGAAATTCGTGGGACTCGGCGAGACGCCGGAGGACATCGAACCGTTCGATCCGGCGCTGTTCGCCGACGCACTGTTTGCGGAGTGAATGAGTTTTTCCCCGCGTCCCGATTGTCGTGGTGTCGTCTCCCCGCGACCCGGTGTCGATTCGTGCATTTTTTCAATCGGCAATCGACAATCTTCAATTGACCCTTCGCCCGGGTTGTGTTACACGGGCATGTCATGTCCGTTCGCTTCATCGTGGGTCGCGCCGGCACGGGCAAAACGCATCATTGTCTTCAGGAAATCCGTCGACATCTTGCGCAGGATTCCGTGGATGGTCCGCGGTTGATCTTCCTCGTGCCGGAGCAGGCGAGCCTGCAAATGGAACGGGCGATCGTGGACGCTCCGTGCCGCGAGACCATCGCCATCTCTGACCCCTCCTCTGAACCTTGCCCGCCGAAAGCGACAGGGGCTATGGTCCACGCGGCGCACCGGGCGGAGGTGCTGTCGTTTCAGAGGCTGGCCTTCCGGGTTCTTGAGTTCGCCGGTGGTTACCTGCGCGAGGCGATCTCCGAGTCGGCACGGGCGATGGTCCTTCGTCGCTTAATGAACCAGGAGGCGCCCCGCCTGAAGTTCTACCGCCGCGCGGATCGCATGGGCGGGGTCGTCGAGCAACTGGCCCGAAACATCGTCGAGTTCATTCAGGGGTCGGTGACCCCCGACACCCTGGACGAGATCGCGGGCGACGGTCAATCACTCGATCCGATGCAGGCCGCCAAGTTCCACGATCTGAGCATCCTTTACCGCGCCTACCTTGAGTACCTGGGCAGCTGCCGCCTGGACCCGACCCAATATCTCCAGGTTGCAAGGGAGCGCTTCCTTCGTTGCGACTGGCTGAACGGGGCCTTGCTATGGGTTGACGGGTTCGCCTCGATGAGTGTGGAAGAGACGACGACCCTGGTCGCACTCTCGCGGATGTGCTCGCGCGTTGAGATGACCTTTCTCATGGACGCGGCGTTGGCGGATGAGAAGGTTTTTCGCCGCGAACCGTTCGCGGCGTCGAGGCATCATCCGACGGCATCGACCCAGCGATTGTTCGCCAAGACGGCCCAGACCTTTGACGATCTGCGGGCGTGCATTGCGGCCGCGGGAATCGCCGAGGATCCTCCCTTGGTTCTGCAGGACGCCGCGCCGCCGCGATTCGCGCGTTCGCCGCGAATTGCCGGGATTGAGGCGCACCTGTTCGACCCCGGCGCCGCCGACGCGAGGCCGGAGGGCGATCGTCCAGCGCCGACCTTCGAGCCGTCGCGCTTGCCGAGTGAGCCGAACGAGGTCGAACTCATTGCCCTCCCCTCGTGCCGACTGGAGGTGGAGTACGCCGTGGCCAAGGTGTGCGAATGGGTGCGATCCAGCGATCGAACCCTGCGCTATCGAGACATCGCCATCATTGCCCGTGACTTGGAGCCGTACCATGACCTGCTGTCCAACGCGTTGATCGCCCGCGACGTGCCCTTTTTCATCGACCGTCGTCGCTCGCTGGCGCATCATCCGCTGGTGGAATTGCTCCGTGGCCTGGTCGCCGTCGCCGCCGACGACTATTCGCTTGCGTCGGTTCGCATCTTGCTCAAGACCGGCCTGCTTCCCCTCTCCGACGACGAAGCCGACGAGCTTGAAAACTACCTGCTCGCCTTCGGGATCTCCGGCGCATCCACCTGGCGTAAGAAGGACTGGTTACAGGTCCGCCGCGGTTCGTGGCGCGCCAGTCGGGATGCCGACGAGCCATCGCCCGCCCCAGCCGCTGAGTTGGTTAGAAAGTCGCGAGATGCCGTGGTCCGCGTGCTGGATCCGTGGGTCTGCTTCGCGGCGGCATCGGCGCGGCATCTTGGGGAGCCATGGCGCGACGCAATCCGCGAGTCCTTCGACCTTGCCGGTGTCGCGGGCGCCGTGGAGCGCTGGGCCGACCAGGCGGAGGAGCTGGGCGACCTGGATGGGGCCGAAGAGCACCGCCAAGCCTGGCGGACCATCGTCGAGTTCCTCGATGACCTGGGAAGCGCCTTCGCCGATGCGGCGCTGACCGTGACCGAGCTGAGTGAAGTTCTCGATACCGGACTCGCCACCCTAACGCTGGGGTTGGTGCCGCCGATGGTCGACCAGGTTCTCGTCGGGTCCATCGAGCGAAGCCGACACCCGGACATCAAGGCCGCGGTGGTGGTGGACGCCGACCGCGGTGAGGATCTGGGGCACGTGCATGCCAGCGGCGAACAGGCGCTGGCCCGGTCCCTCGGCTGCGCACACGGACCCGGGGAGGAGCCGGTCACGCAGGCAGCACGCCGGATCGCCACGCCGGAGGACGTCAAGCGACTGCGCGAACTGAGGGAGCAGGATGACTCGGCGCGCCGAAAGGCCTCCGAACGCGTGCTCGCCAACGGGCTCGCCATGAAGCTTTCCGATGCCGAATGGCGGTGGGACCGGCGGAAACTCACCCTCTATTTCACCGCCGAGAAGCGCGTCGACTTCCGAAACCTGGTCCGCGAACTGGCGGCGATGTTCCGGACACGAATCGAGTTCAAGCAGATCGGGGTGCGCGACGAGGCCAAGCGTTTGTCGGGGATCGGCCGGTGCGGCCGGGAATACTGCTCGGCCTCGTGGCTCCCGGAGCTGCGGCCGGTCAACCTGGGCGTGGCGAAGGACCAGCGCCTGTCGCTGAACCCGAGCCAGATCTCCGGCGCCTGCGGCC
>JBBTCJ010000142.1:0-11538 GCA_038043285.1 Planctomycetota bacterium
CCGGCGCTGCCGAGCAAGGTTAACACACAGAGCTGTCGCATTTTCCTGGTCATGGCGACGATGCCGGAGTTTGGCCCTCCATCGGTACTCGAATGTATTGTAACAAGCGGGCGGGAGAAATATCGCTGAAAAATGCGGCGGGAGGGCCGCCGATCGGGGGGCTTGGTGTGAAACGCCCCCTTACCTTGCCCTCTCCCCCAGGGACGGGGAAGAGGGATTCAAAATACAACATTCAATCAACCGCCCGCGATTTTGGAATCTTCATCGGCTGGCGACGCGGGCGGAGTAGCCCAGGAAGTTGAGGAACACGTCCTGGGTGAGCACGGGGACGGACATCGCGCGGGCGCTCTCCGCGATCTGCGAATATCTCGTCCACTCGCTGTCGGCGGCGGCGCCTCCCGCGGCGGCGTCGCCGGTGGTCTTCGCGCGGCGCGGCGGGGCACCGAGGACGACGAAGTCGGTCAGCGGGGTGAGTTCTTCCGAGACCCTTCCGCCCCAGTTGGTGACCAGGGCTTTGACGGCCGCCCCGCCGTTGCGGTCCAGCGTGCCGTCGCGGTCGAGGTCGAACTCGCCGACGACGAGGAAGGTCGGGGGCTTGGCCGGGTCGTAGATCGGGTTGGCGATCAGGTCATCATCGAGGATCACCTGGTTCGGCGCGACCCAGACGATCCTGCACTCGGCGGACGTCGGAAGGATGGCCACGACCTCGATCTGGGCCTTGCCGCGCCCGTCCGGTGGAATGCCGGTCTGGGCCGAGTACACGGCGAACTGCAACCCCAGCGTCAGGGTGTCCTTCGCGCCCAGGTTGACGTAGACGATGGGATCGCCGGGGACGGCCGTCAGAATCTTTCCGTCGGGTTTGCGGGCGGGGGCCAGATGCTCCGGTCCGATGAGCAAACCGCCAAGTTTTTCCTGCTGAACGGCGAAGCGTTCCTGGACTTCGGCCAGCCGCTGCTCGGCGGACTGGCGAAGCTGACGCTCCTTGGTCAGTTCATCGGTGCTCCGTTTGCGAAGCTCTTCGATGTCTTTTTCGAGCTTGTCGACGCCCTTGTCTCGCTCGGTGCGATAGTTGGCCCGATCGCCTTCGCTTTGGGCGAGCTTGGCCGTCGCTTCCTTGATTCGCTGATCGAACTCGTTTTGCCGCTGGGCGTCGGCTTCGGCGAGCCTGGCCACCTCGCCCTCCATTCGTGCCGCGCGGTCCTCAGCCGCCTTCCGCGCCGACGCGCTGGTCTTGTAGGCCGTGTACAGCCGCTGCAAGGCTTCGTGATAGGACGACTCGGCAAAGGTCTTGGCTTCGGGCACAAGTTTTTCGGTGACGATGGTCTGCAAGAGTTGATCGCGCTTCTCCCGGACGGCGGCGACGCTGTCGGCCGGTTCGCCGGTGGCGGCCTCGGCGGTCTTGGACCGGGCCTCCTCGATCAGCCCGACGACGGTGGGTCCGCCAGCTTGAGCGCTTTTCGCAAGCTGAATCGAGCTGAGTTCCGAGGGGCTGACGAGGCGGCGGTTTTCCTCGGCCAGACGGGCGTTCTCGTTGCGCATATCCTCCTGGCCGGTGTACAGAATGACAAGGACAACCGTCGAGGTGAGCCAGAGTCCCACGAAGACGATCATCCAGACGGTGATGGAGTTCCAACCCGATTGCTGCCCCTTGGCCATTGGCGATAACGCCTCCTTCGTGTTGACGACCGTTCGGCGTGCTCCCCGCCCCCGGCGGGTCGGAAGATTGTGCGGCCCAGGTGCGAAGGTGTCAAGGACGCTTCCGCACGCCCCACCAGCGGGTCGGCGTGAGGTGGCGTGCCCAAAGTGCGGGCTTGTGGTCGCCTAGGGACAGATCGGATCGGCGATGTTCCGCGCGTCCTTGCCGACCTCTCCGCGAACGAGGTCCTCGTCCGTCTGGTCGACGTCGTTATCGTGATCCACGTCCGAGCGGATCGGCAGCGTCGGACATCCTGATAGCAGGGCCACCCACGGGGACGTAGCCAAAATCAACGAGAAATTGCCCGACTTCAGCAATACAATCTCCAAGGGACGTCGTGATGAGTGAACCGGCATCATGGCATCGACGCCTTCACGGGTGGGGTGACGTTCCGCGACGGTGATTGCACCGCGAGCTACTATGGATCGAGGGGAGACGAGGATGACCCGCTATCTCCAGTGCATGGCTCTTCTGGGCTTCGCGATTCTTAGTCCACGTTGGATCCTCGTGCAGGGTGACACAGGTGCGGCACACGAGCAACCCCCTACGCGACCTTGGATGCCAACCCCCAAGCAACTTCCCGCGGTCGCTTGGACAACGTGCCAGAGTCACGTTATTCACGGGCCGTACCGCAGCATCCAGGTCAACGCGGACCGGCGCGGTTGCAACATCCTCGGCGACGCGGCCAACGAGCCGTCGATCGCCGTGGATCCGACCGACCCGCGCAAGATCGTAATCGGATGGCGACAGTTCGACACTGTCGAGTCCGATTTCCGCCAAGCCGGATGGGCGTACAGCCACGATGGGGGGCATACCTGGGTCTTCCCGGGGTCTGTGACGCCAGGTGTTTTTGGGACTGATCCCGTGCTTGCGGCTGGGCCGACCGGGGAGATCTACTATCTGTCGATCAACTTCGATGGAATGCGCCTCTTTTCATCGTTCGACGGCGCGGTCACGTGGGCTACGCGTGTACAGGTGTCACCGGGATTCCTTGATAAGCCGTGGATGACGGTTGACACTACATGCTACGGTGGACGTGGCAACATTTATATTGCCAACGATGAGTCGTTCTTTCGTTCTACGGATGGCGGCGCGACATTTTTCGGGGGACATGTGCGTGATTGGGTCCATTTTCCAGCGATGCATGTCGATTCCAGTGGAAGCCTTCTGGTCACAGGCGTGGAGGGATGTCTGTACGTGTCCTACAGCGTCCAAAATGCCTCGGAACTGGCGATCTTCTTCAAGTATGGCTGCGCTTCCTGCCCGCACGTTGGAGGTTCTCGCGCATTGGTTGAGGGTCCGAACTACTCTGGGCTCTTGGGTCAGTCTTGGATTGAAACCTATTCGGATACAATCCGCGGGACGTATGCGGTGTATCTAGTCAATCATTGCGCATACCCGTTTACGGACGTTACTTTTTCCAAGAGCAGGGACGCGGGAGTTACTTGGACGGAAGCCGTGCGCGTTCACGACGACCCGATCGACAGCGGCGCGTGGCAATGGTTCGGAATGATGTCGGTCGCCCCCAACGGACGCATCGACGTGGTCTGGAACGACACACGCAACCACCTCGACGCGCCCAACGCCAATCTTTCCGAGTTGTACTACGCGTTTTCGACCGATGCCGGCGAAACATGGTCGCCGAACGTGCAAGTCAGCCCGGTGTTCGACAGCCAGATCGGATATCCGTACGGGAGTCCCAAGCTGGGCGACTACTATCACATGGTCTCGGACAACCTGGGCGTCAACGTCGCCTATGCGGCCACGTTCAACGGCGAGCAGGATGTTTACTTCCTCCGCATCGGTGCGTGGGATTGCAACGGGAATCAAGTCCGCGACGAGGACGACATCGCCGCGACGCGAAGCCGCGACTGCAATGGCAACGCTGTCCCCGACGAATGCGAGTATCGGGGTGACGCCGACGGCGACGGGCTGACGACGCTCGCCGACTTCACGACGTTCGTCGGCGACCTCGTGGGCCCGACGGCCTCGCCTGCGCGGCCGTGCGCTGAACTTTCCGACGCCGACCACGACGGCGACGTGGACCTGCACGACTTCTACCTGCTGGAGCACGTGTTCGCCGGGCGGTAGGCGCGGAGGGTGGGTGGTGCCCACCCTGCGGAGACTCGAAGGGATCAAAGCGGGAATGCAATCGGTCTCCCATAAAAAGCGACGGGGCCTTGGCCACACGATCTGTTGGGTCTGCGCGGGCATCGTGGCCTTATCTCCAGCGGTCGCGAGCAGTGCTCAGGTCGTTCATCACGTGGACCAACGCGCGCTCGGGAGAAGCGACGGTACGAGTTGGGCGGATGCCTTCGTAGATTTACAGGATGCCCTGGCGGTTGCGCAAGCTGGGGACGAAATCTGGGTCGCGGGCGGAACCTACGCGCCCGACTGCGGAACGGGGGACCGCGCCATGGCCTTCACCGTGCCCAGCGGAGTGCGGATGTACGGCGGATTCTCCGGCGTCGAGCAATGCCGCGAGGATCGCGATTGGACCGCCAGCGAAACCATCCTCAGCGGCGACCTCAACGGCGACGACGGACCCAACGATTGCGCGGAGTTCAGCGATTGTTGCCGCAAACATGATGCCCCGGGGTGCGACAATCTCGAATGCCAGACCCGGGTGTGCGATTTGTATGACCTGTGCTGCGTACCGGGGAGCTACTGGAGCATGTCCTCCTGTGTCTTCATCGCCGAGAGGGAGTGCTCCGATCTCTTCGGAAACTGGCGGCGCACCGACAACAGTTACATCGTCGTGGAGGTGAGCGACGCGTCGACCGAGACGCTTCTCGACGGTCTCACGATCCGTGGAGCGTTCAGGACTGCGGTGGAAGGGCTTACGATTTCAGGCGGCTACGGAATGCGTGCCCACCGCGCGGGCGCTGTCGTGCGAAACACCCGCTTCGTAGAGAATTCCTCGGCCGGCGCTTGGGGTTGGGAGGCCAACGGAATCTCGTTCGTTGCATGCAAGTTTCACGATAATTACTCTGCCTCTCTTTTTATGTCAGGGCGAGTATACCTGACGGACACCGACGTATACAACAACGGCCAGGGGGCTGGGGTAATTCGCGGCCCGTTCTTTGTTACGAACTGCCGGTTTGTAAGCGGCGAACGCTCGTATGGGGTCCTTCTCAGCGCGAGCGGCGATTTCGTCGTAAGCGACAGTATCCTCGTCGGGAATAGCGGTTGGGCGATCACTCACGACGGACGGGCGCTGATCACGGGCTGCACCTTCGACGGCAACTACGGCGGGCTGTTCCTCGACGGTTCGGGCGCCCACGTTCGCGACTCGGTGTTCGTTCGCAATACGCATTCGGCCATGTCGCTCAATGGGTCGAACGTTCGGCTTTCCAACAGCATCGTGGTGGGCAACGGGATTCAGACCGGTTACGGAGCCATCTACTCGAGCGAAGGCGCCCTGACGATTGACAACTGTTCGATCGTCGGCAACCACGCCGGCGGGTGGCAGGCCGGGGGAGTGGTGACGGACTGGGGCTCCCGAGTGACGGTACGAAACAGCATCTTCTGGGACAATACGGCGACCAACGGACCGAACGTCGTCGATGGCGAAGCCGGCTCGTTCTACCTGTATGAGGACGAGATCTATCCATCTTCCACGCTGGACATCAACTACAGCATCGTCAACGGCTGGACCGGAACGTTCGGCGGCGCGGGCAACAGCGGGGCTGACCCGGTGTTTGCCGACCTCGACGGCCTTGACGACGTTCCGGGCACGTTGGATGACGATCTGCGGCTGACTCCCGGTTCTCCCGCGATCAACGCGGGGGCGCCCTACGGTGGAATGCCCGCGACCGACCTCGACGGGGTTCCGCGCGCTTTGTGTGGTTGGCCCGACGTCGGAGCGTATGAGTTCGGCATCGGCGACTACGACTGCAACCAAATTGTGGACTTGTCCGACTTCGCCGCCTGGGCGAACTGCGCTACGGGTCCCATTGTCGGGCCGATCGCCCCAGGCTGTGAAGCCTTCGACGCCGGCGCCGACGGTGACGTGGACCTGCACGACTTCTACCTGCTGGAGCACGTGTTCGTCGGGCCGTGAGGGCGCTACTTGGAGACAAGCTTGGCCGCTCCCTGACGGTCGCGGTACGGATCGAAACGGCGACCGCTCCATCCTGTCGCGGTACCGATCGAAACGGCGACGGTGGCGCGGGGCGGATGTAATCGGCAATCGACAACCGCGAATCTACATTCGAAAATCGACAATCCTTCCGCTCCCATGATATAAGACGGCCCAAGCGCACCAAGGCAACTGCCAATCCTCGCTGGCTGACCCTTGACTCGTCGCGTCAAGGGGAGCAGCCCGCGGCTCGGGGTCGGTAGTTTTAGGCGCTCAACGTGCAGCGGCGCGCGATCATGGAGTCGCGCGAGGGTGGAGTGGTTGGGAGGCGAACTCAGAGCGGTTGGGAGGCAAACGCATGGAAACTCTTCTGGATCGTTTTTGCCGGTACGTAAAGGTCGAAACGACGGCCGTCGAGCAGACCGAAGCCTATCCCAGTTCGCCCGGGCAGCTTGAGCTGGGAAAGATGCTGGCCGACGAGCTGCGGGGGCTGGGCGTCAAGGACGCCGCGCAGGACGAGCACGGAATCGTGATGGGCACGATTCCGGCGACGGTCGCGGCGGCCCCGACGATCGCGTGGTTGGCGCACGTGGACACCTCGCCGGAGTTTACCGGCAAGAACGTCAAACCGGTCATTCATCGCAACTACGACGGCAAGGACATCGTGCTTCCCAGCGACCCGTCGCGGGTCATCCGCGTGGCCGACTGCGACGTGCTGTCGCAACTGAAGGGCAAGACGCTCATCACCGCCGACGGAACGACGCTGCTGGGGGCGGACGACAAGTCCGGGGTGGCGGTCATCATGACGGCTGTCGCACACCTGATGGGCAACCGCGAGATCAAGCATGGTGCGATCCGCATCGTGTTCACCTGCGATGAGGAGGTCGGACGGGGGGTCAACAAACTTGACTTGAAGAAGCTCAACGCGGCCTGCGCCTACACGCTCGACGGCGAGACCATCGGCGAATTGGACCATGAGACCTTCTCCGCGGACCTCGCGGTGGTGACGATCACTGGCCGCAACATTCACCCCGGACTGGCGACCGGGCGGATGGTCAATGCGATCCGCCTGGCGGGCTTGTTCCTGTCGCGGATGCCGTGGCAGGTGCTGTCGCCGGAGAACACCTCCGGGCGGGACGGGTTCCTTCATCCGTACGTCCTGGAAGGCGGGGTGGAGAAGGTGACGATCCGGATCATCCTGAGGAGTTTCGAGACCAGCGAACTGAGCAGCCACGCGAAGGTGTTGCAGGACATCGCGGCGACGATTCGAGCGGGTCATCCGCGGGCGAAGATCGACATGGAGATCAAGAAGCAATACCGCAACATGCGCGAATATCTGACCAAGGAGCCGCGGGCGGTGAAGCTGGCGGCGGAGGCGATTGGGAGGGCGGGATTGACGCCGAAGTTCCAGGCGATCCGCGGGGGGACCGACGGCTCACGCCTCAGCGAGTTGGGACTGCCGACACCGAACCTGGCGGTGGGGATGCACAACTTCCACTCGCCGCTGGAGTTCGCCTGCCTGGAGGAGATGGAGCAATCGGTACAAGTGCTGGTGGAATTGGCGCAGCTCTGGGGGAAGGAGCAATAGCCTTCGGCGATCCCGGATCGGCTACGACTCGTCCACCTGAGATGGGATGGTCAGGCGGAAGTGGGCGCCGTGGAGTTGCGGGTGATGCCGGGAGACGAGTTCGAGTCGGCCGCCCAGCAGTTTGGCCCAATTTCGCGCCAGCGCCAGACCCAGGCCGACGCCGCCGCGGGCGGTCTTGTCTGCGTCGCGCCCGCGACGGAAGGGCTTGAAGATGCGGCGGGCGTCGCTGCGGTCAATTCCCGGTCCGGTGTCGGCGATGTCGAGATGAATCTTGCCGTTTTCGCCGGCTAGTTCGAGCAGGACTTTCGGCTCGGCGGCCAAGCTCGCGTGGCGGCAGGCGTTGTTGACCAGCACCCCGGAGATCTGGCTGACGAGGTCGACGTCGGTTTGCAACACCTTCTGGTCCGGCAACCGATTGTGCATCACCGGTTCGACGCCGTTGGCCTCGCAGCGTCTGGCCAAGTCGCCGCCCAGCACGCGGAGCAGCGAGGCTCCGTCGGTCGAGGTGACGTGCAACTTGACGCGATGATTCTCCAGGCGGGCGTATTCGAGAACGGATTCCACCAGGCTCGACAACCGCTGCGATTCCAGGTTGAGCGTGTCCAGGTACTGCTGTCGGGCCGGTTCGGGAACCAGACCGGCAGACAACATGTCGGAGTACAGTCGGAAGGTCGTCAGCGGCGTGCGAAGCTCGTGCGTCACCGCATAAGCGAATTGCAGGCGACGCTCGGTGAGGGCGATCAGATTCCGCACGCCCGCGCCGGCGAGGGCCAGCACCACGGCGGCGGCCAGCCAGGAGATCACCACCTGTTCCCGGATGGACTGCCACGCGGCGGCCCCGGCCACTGCGGCGATCGGCGGCACGCGCAGCAGGACCGGGAGATGGCGCAGCGGCAACATGTCGTCGTCGTCGGGCTCGTCGCCGTCGGCGGGCTCGATGTCCGCGGTCGGAAAAATCGATGCGACCTCCGCGAGCAGCACGGGCTTGAGACGATCCCAGTCGACGATGAATCCCTGGAGGTAGACGCGGGCGTCCTCCTTGACGCTGCGCACAAAGGCCAGCTTCCGCAGTCCCGTCGGCGCAGGTTCGACCCAGAAGCCCGGGGCGAACGGACCGGCCACAAAGGCGACCTGCTCGGACGGCGTGTCTGTCGGATCGAGCCTTCGCAGCCAGCTCATCGGGACGGCACGGCGGTTCTGTTCGGCGACCTCCTGGTCCACGCACTTTTGCGGCGGCAGGTACCCTCGTTGATGCTGCGCGACGGTTCCGCGGCGCATCGGACCGGCGGCCAATCTGGCGTTGCTTCCCGGATCGCGGACGATTTCGTTGTAGTCGTCGCCTCCGCCCACCTCCGCGGCAATGGCCCGATCCCGGGCGATCGCCGCGGCCATTCGTTCACGGACGTCGATCGACGGCAGAACCAGTTCCAGCCAATCCCAGGTTCGTCGCGCGTTGTGCTCGCCGGCGATGGAGAACCCGCTGCGATCCACAGGCAGCGGCGCCGTCTCGTCCGGAATCTGCGGCGACACCGGCTGGCCGTCGGGAAGAATCTGAAAATGCAGGTCCATCCAGGAATAGGGCGGGTCGGCTTGCGCCAGCGGCGACGTGGACAGCAGCATGACCGCGTCGGGGTCGAGTTGTCGACCGTCCCGCAGTACCACGATGTCCGGATCTTGCCGGTGCCAATCGAAGTAGTGGGTGTAGGGGCGGTTGGCCTCCTTGTTGAGTACGACGATAAGATAGCTTTCGAGTTCGAAGGCCGCCTGTTGCACCCGCGCTCGATGTTCGTCGGAGACGGTGCGCATCGCCAGTTCGTAGCTCGCCAGCGTGGCCCAACTGACCCCGCCCAGGACGGCAACGGCGATCAACACCAGCAGGACGACGGCTGCCCCCATGCTCCGCCGGGAGCTGGTCATGACTTCCGCTCCGATTCGGCGCCCTCCGTGACGACCTGAACCTCCGATCCGAGCATGTACCCCTTGCCCCGGACGGTGACGATCCATTCGGCGGCGGAGCCGCCGCGGTCCCCGGTGAGCTTCTGGCGAAGTCGCGTGACGTGCATGTCGATGGCCCGCGTCTCCACACCGCCGTCGCGTAGACCCCAGACGCAGGCGAGCAATTCCTCGCGCGATACGGCCCGGCCGTGATGGGCGGCCAGGCGCTGCAAAATGTCCGCCTCCATTTCCGAGAGCGCAATGCGCTCGCCGTCGCCGCGGCAGATTTCGCGCCGCGCGCAATCGACCGTCGTATCCCCCGCGTGAATGCGCATCACCGGCGCGGGGCGATCGGGCGTGCGGCGGAGCACCGCCTCCACCCGGGCGAGCAACTCCCGCGCGGAGAACGGCTTGACGATGTAATCATCGGCGCCGGCGCGAAGACCGCGAACGCGGTCGTCCTCCGATCCACGGGCGGTCAGGATGATCACCGGCAGCGACGGATGGGTGATGCGAAGCTGCTGCAACGCGGTGAACCCGTCCATCTTGGGCAGCAGCAGATCGAGCAGCACCAGATCGACGTTGGCGCGGCGAGCCTCCTGCAACCCGGCAAGACCGTCAGCGGCCTCGATCGGTTCGTAGCCCGATATCCGCAGCGCGTCGGCGATGCCGCGACGAATCGCCTCCTCGTCTTCGACCACCACGATGGTTCGTTTCTTGGCCATGATGTTGAACCCCGCTGAGACTCGCCGGACCTCGCCGGGTTTTGACCTGACCTCCGCGCCGGACCCGCACGCCGTGCGGCGTGCCGACGCCCGACGTGCCATTATATGCGTTTCGGCCCCAGCGACGACGTGAACCCATCCGGACGCCGATAGTTAATCGCCCGTTACACGGGTTCGAGGATCAAGGCTGGACGGGGGTTCCGATATTCCACCGCTTTCGGGCAGCGCGATGCGCCACCACGGTCGCCAGGGCGACCCCCAGCGCGTCGGCGATGAAGTCGCCCAACGACATCGTCCGCCCGACGAAGGACTGGAGCCATTCGTCCGCGGCACCGTAGGCCAGGAACACGCCCGCCCAGGCCAGGTCGCGGCGACCCGAACGACGTCCGACTCCGGTGCGGGCCCAGGCGCTCAGGGCCGTCAGAAAATAGTAGACCACGAAATGAATGATCTTGTCCGTCTGGCACCCGGGGATCAGCCCTCGCGCCATCGGCGTGTGCGTGGCGATGAACAGCGCGAACCAGTAACCAAGCCAGACCCAGTTTCGATGACGCCTTGCAATCACCCCAACCTCCGCGCGACGGCCGATCGTAGCACGCGACGTTCCTGGCCAGAGCCGCAACCATGAGGGGACTCGACGCGAACCCGCGAACCCGCGGACCGCGGACCGCGGGACGCCGCGACGCGGAAGCCGCTTTCGACGCCCCACTACGACGCGGCGCGGGCTGATTGAAGAATGCGTTTTCTCTCCGCCTGGTCGGCAACCGAGGCAACGGTGGCGACGATCTCGTTCGTCGGTTCGGGCGTCGACGCGACCATCGTCATCCCATCCGAGCGCAACGGAGAAACGCTCGCGGCGGCCGGAACGCCCGCCTTCACGCGCCGCACTGGTCGGGTCGCCTCGAGGTTCGCCGTAGCGATTCCGCCGGGGGTCGGTCGATCGACGGCGTTAACGACCTTGGACTCTAACACTTCCGTAGTCGCCTTGACCGCGACAGCGGCCCGCGACGGACGCGACCTGAGTTTGGGTGTCGGCGTGGCCGGGACGCAGGTTGGCGGGTCACCCGCTGCCGGAGCGATCGTTGCCGGTTCCGCCGGCCGCTTGGTCACCCGCAAGGCAGGCGCTTCCTTGATCCGTCGCCGCGCCGACGTGGGTTCCGACTGAGCCACCGGGGCACGATTGGCCGCCCCGGCGTGCGGAATCGAAATCGTCGGATCGCTTCTGGCCGCCACCTGAACGGGCGCAGCCGCGTTGGGGACCAGGGCGGTGCCGCTCCCTGAACCTTGACGCTGCGCGTAAAGGGCAGGCGGTGGCGGCACGGGTTCTGCGCTGGTTTTCTTGGACGGCACGGCGCGAGATTTCTTCGCGACGGCTGGTGGTCGATCGGCCGGACTCATTCGGGTGGGCGGATCGGACTTCCGCACCTCGGTTGAAGGGGTCGCCCGCAGCCCCTCGCTTGCGGTCCTGGTTTCGACGGGCCGCTCCCTCACGGTCGCGGTACGGATTGGCACG
>JBBTCJ010000142.1:11638-61809 GCA_038043285.1 Planctomycetota bacterium
CGTCGCCTGCGGTCCTGGTTTCGACGGGCCGCTCCCTCACGGTCGCGGTACGGATCGGCACGTCGCTTGCGGTCCTGGTTTCGACAGGCCGCTCCCTCACGGTCGCGGTATGGATCGGCGCATCCCCGCCGGCGGACTTCGTCGCCGTCGGTTTGGGCGACGCGGCCACCACCATTTTGATAGGCGTATGATTCACTTCGGAAGCGAATCCCACGTCTTCGGCTTCCAAGCCCTCGGACACCGTCGGCAGGGCGAACTCGGTGAAGATCTCGGCCGCGAGGCGCGCGTAGTCGGCCGCCCCGTTGCTCTTCGGGGCATAGTCGAAGATGGTCTGTCCGAAGCTGGACGCCTCGGCCAGCTTGATGTTCCGCCGCACTGGCGTGGAAAAAAGGCGAGCGTTGGCCCAGGGCGTGTTCCCTCCTCTGGCGCCCGCGAGGAACTTCTGCAGATCCTCGAACACTTCGGTGGCGAGTTTGGTGTTCGGCTCGTGCAGGCACAGGATGATCCCGCTCACCGAAAGCCCGGGGTTGATCCGCTGCCGCACCAGCGTAACGGTCTCCAGGAGCTTCGACAGACCCTGCAAGCCAAAGAAGTGCGCTTGCAAAGGGATAACCACCTGATCGACGGCCGCCAGCGCGTTGATGGTCAACACCCCCAGCGAAGGAGGGCAGTCAATCAGCAGCACATCGTACTTGGTCTTGGCCGCCTGCAAGGCCTCGCGGAGAATGACTTCGCGCCCGGTGACGCTGATCAACTCGGCCTCCGCACCCGCGAGATCGATGTCCGACGGGACCACCTCAATTCCCTTGCGGGCGCGGGTGACGACCTTGTCGATCGGCGTCGAGTCGGTCAGCACGTCATAGATCGTCGGCTGATCGGGACCAACCTCGACGCCGAAGTGCAGCGAAAGGTGTCCCTGCGGATCGAGGTCCAGCAACAGAACCTTCAGTCCGCCGCGGGCCAGCGCCGCGGCGAGATTGGCCGTCGTGGTCGTCTTTCCTACGCCGCCTTTTTGATTGATGATCGCGATTCGTCGCATCGGTCATCCCTTACCGATCCGCGGGCTTGCCCCGCGTTGGATGCCAGCCTCCCTGCACCAACTCACGCACGCCCAGTATACGCCGATCGGATGCGGGCTGTAAACGAAATTTCCGGGCATGCCAGTCGGGACGGGCTCCCGGGCGACCATACGCCGTCTACCACGGAGCCCGATCTTCATCCCCGCTTGAAATTATCTTGAACGCCCGTGCCCCGTTATGGTAGACTGCCCTTTCGTACAAGTCGACGGAGCGCCTCATTGGATTCGCCGGGTGGTCGCGATGATAGAACGCGTGCGTTCGTCGTACAAACTTTCTTCTGAAGTCGCCCGATTTCAACAGAATGGATCATCGTGCCCCCACCCTTTGCTAGCGCAAAGGATGGGCCACCCGGCCCTTCCCGTTCGGGAGACGATCGAGCATTCCGTAAGGAAGGCCTATTGAACCGCTCTTTTCGCACTCTTGCGTTAGCGGCAATGGTTGTCGGTTGCGCCGTCAACCGCGCACCAGCCATTACGATCATCGTCAACGTTGACGGCGACCAGGCTGACTTGAGCGGCGGCACCGGCCTTTGCGACATTGACAGCTTTTTCAATGGGTTGCAGTGTACGCTCCGCGCCGCGATCCAGACGGCCAACGCAACGGCGGGGACGGACACCATCATGTTCAGCATCGGATCGGGCATCAAGACCATCGCCCCGTCGAGCCAGCTTCCGTTGATCACCGAGGCGGTCAACATCGACGGTTTCACGCAGAAGATCATCATTCGCGATCGGGAGGTTGATTGCCACGCACAATTGGACCACCCCTGCATCGAAATCAGCGGAGCCGGGGCGGGGGTGACGTCGGGACTCACCGTGCTCACCAGCGGCTGTACGGTACGAGGATTGGTCATCAACGGGTTTTCGGGCCACGGGATCGCGGTGTTGGGATCGAACAACCTCATCGGGCCCAATTACATCGGAACGAACGTGACCGGCGATGCGCCGATCGGCAACCTCGGCAGCGGGATCGCGGTTACGGGCAACAACAATCTCATCGGCGGCGCGCCGGTCGCCGGAATCCGCCAGGTGATCTCGGGCAACGGAACGGATTTCCCGGAGGGCGGGATCACCATTAGCGGACAGGGCTCGGCCGGCAACCGGATCGAGGGGAACCTCATCGGAACCGACGACACGGGAACGGTCGCCTTCAACGGCCTGTGGAACGAGACGGGCGTCATGGTCGTCGGGGGCACGAATACGACGATCGGCGGAACGACCGCGGCGGCGCGGAACATTATCTCCGGCAATTTCGAAGACGGCATTTATGTGGGCGCGGTGGGGTCGGTGAGCATCGTGGGGAACTTCATCGGGTTGGACATCAGCGGAACGTTTGCCCTAGCAAACAAGGACAACGGCGTGGACCTTGTATATCAACCCGGGATGGTGGCCGTGGTGGGAGGTGCGACTCCGGAATCCCGCAACGTCATCTCCGGAAACTTCGGAAGCGGCGTGCGTGTCACGGGGATACCTTCCTATCCCCTCGGTGAGGTCATCGTCGGCAACTACATCGGCACCGACGTTTCTTCGAGCATCGCACGTGGGAATTCCTTCGCCGGCGTGCGACTGGATGTCGGCACGACGAGCTGCGTGGTGCGCGGGAACGTG
This sequence comes from Planctomycetota bacterium, assembly GCA_038043285.1. Taxonomy (GTDB): domain Bacteria; phylum Planctomycetota; class Phycisphaerae; order UBA1845; family UBA1845; genus JBBTCJ01. Next base: position 14,325 of record JBBTCJ010000142.1, read on the forward strand.
ATCGCCGGCAATGGTTATGGGGTGGCCATCCTCGGCCCGCTCGGCGCCCCCTACCTGACCACGGGAAACAGGATCGTGGGCAATTTCATCGGCACAAACGAACTGGGCAACTATGGAACGGGAGTTTGGCTTTACGCGACGACGAACAACGTGATCGGCGGATCGGCGTTGGAGGACCGCAACTACATCACGGGCAGCGGCCATAACGGGATCGAGATTCAGGGACCCGAGACGAGCGGCACGGTGATCCAAGGCAACTACATTGGGAACCCCCTCGGCGTGACGCTACTGACCAACTCCTATTCCGGCGTGTTGATCAACGATTCGTCGGGACACACCGTGGGCGGCGGCGGGCCGGGCGAGGGCAATGTCATCTCCGGGAATCTCTGGTACGGCGTACAGATTCTCTACGTCGGCGCCGGCGCCTCGGGCAATGTCGTACGCGGCAACTTCATCGGCACCAACCCGACTGGAACTTCTGCACGGAGCAACACGCTAGGCGGAGTTCAGATCGTGAGCGCCAGCGGCAACACGGTAGGCGGGTCGGGCGCGGGCGAGGGGAATCTGATTTCGGGCAACGGGGGGCCTGGGGTTCACGTGCTGCGACAGAACGCGTTGCCGCTCGACAATCAGGTTGTCGGCAACCGGATCGGGACGGACACGACCGGGATGGTCGACCTGGGGAATGCGGGGGCCGGCGTTCACGTGGAGGGCGCAGAGCGAACCAGCATCGGCGGGGCAGCTCCGACCGATCGCAACGTCATTTCGGGAAACAACCAGGGTGGAATCTTCATCACCAACCCCAATCCCACAGGCCCGGAGCAGACGCGCGTCCTGGGAAACCTCATCGGAACGGACATTACCGGGACGGTCGCAGTCGCCAACAACGGGAGCGGCATCTTGATTTTCGACGCATCCGGTCAGCGGATCGGCGGCATGAACCCCGGCGAAGGCAACGTCATCTCCGGCAACAACGGAGCGGGAATCCGCATCGCGGCCGCGGCCGCCTCGGCGGACTCCAACGGCGTTTTCGGGAACTTCATCGGGACTGATGCGACGGGGACGGCTCGTTTGGGTAACTTCACATTCGGGGTGGATATCAGCCATGGGTTCTACAACAGCATCGGACTGGCGGAGGCCGGGGGCGGGAACGTGATCTCCGCCAACGGAGTTTCGGGCGTTTTGCTCCACGACGGGGCCTCGCGGAACATCCTCTCCAACAACTTCATCGGTATCGATGTGACGGGACTGATCGATTTGGGGAACTCGGTGGATGGGGTGATCATCGAGAACGCGCCGGAGAATTACGTCGGCGCGGACTTCTTCGACAGCGGCGTGGTGGGCAACGTGATCTCGGGGAACGATCGCCACGGGGTGCACCTGTTGGATGGGGACGCCTTCGACAATGTCATTGAGCGCAACCGGATTGGCGTCGGTGTCGATGGCGCGACACCTCTTCCCAACCTCGCCAGCGGCGTCTTCGTGGATCGGGCCCCGAACAATACCATCGGCAGCGCGGACGAGCCTCCACAAGGCAACGTCATCGCCTACAACGGCGAGGATGGCGTGACCGTCAAAGAAACGACGGGGGTCGCCATCCGGCGGAATGCGATGTACGCCAACGGCGGACTGGCGATTGACCTGGATGACAATGGCATGTCGCCCAACGACATCCCCGATGACGACCCCGGAGCCAATGAACTGCGGAACTTCCCGCAGATCCTTGCAGCCGTCAACGCCGACGTAACCTACGTCACGGGGGAACTGGCAAGTGTTCCGGACACGGCGTTTCGGATCGAGTTTTTCTCCAGCTTGGATTGCGACGTGAGCGGGCACGGCGAAGGCGGACAATACTGCGGCGGTACAGACGTGACCACCGGGGCGAACGGGACGACGTCTTTCCATTTGGCGTTGCCGGAGTTGGTCCCGGGGGAGCTTCGGCTCACGGCTACGTCTACCGATCCCCTCGGCAATACCTCGGAATTCTCCGCCTGCGTCGAAGTTGTGCCCGTCTCCCCGGCCGATTTCGATCTCGACGGAGATGTGGACGATGAGAACTACGTCACGTTTTTCGACTGCGTGACCGGCCCCATGAACGGACCGCTCACCAAGGGCTGCGACCTCGCCGACCTCGATGACGACGTCGACGTGGACCTCGAGGACTTCCGCCTTTTTTCTCTGCAGTTTACCGCTGAGTAGCGCGTTCGGAGCCGCGAGCGCGGTAGGCGCCATGCGTCCTGTACGGGTCAGGCTTCCCCCACGATTGTCGACGTGCTTTCGGTCAATGGATACGGCGCGGCGCTGATCGAAACGCCGCGATCCGAAAAACAAACGGTGACAGACCACTACGTTTCCGCGCGACGTCGTTGCAGCCGTTCCTCGATCAGCCGTCCAACAAGTTTGGGATCGGCCTTCCCGCCGGAAAGACGCATGACTTGTCCGCGAAGGAAGCCGGCCGCCGCCTGCGACTTCTTCGGATTGGCCATCGCGTCGCGTACCGCCTGTTCGTTGGCCGCGAACGCCTGATCGACCCACTGTTGATTCGCCCCCGCGTCCTGCACCTGAATCATTCCCAACGACTCCGCCAGCGCCTGGGGCAACTCCGTTCGACTCAGCATCAACTCGGCGATCTGGTTGGCTGCGGTTTTTCCGATGATTCCGCCGGCGGTGATTTCGGCCAAGGCGGCCATGCGATCGGCGCTCACGCCCAACTCGGTGACACCGACGCCGCGATCGTTGGCCAGCTTGAGCCAGACGTTGACCAACTGTTTGCCGGCGACCTCCGCCGGACCGCCGGCGCGGACCACTTCTTCGAAGAGGTCCGCCGTCGGTCGGTGGGTGACGATGGTCTCCGCATCGGCGGCGGAAAGAGCGTGTTGGGACGAGAACCTCTTCCGTCGCGCGACCGGAAGCTCGACCAGCCGGGCACGAATCGACTCCAGGGCGGCGTCGGAAATATCCACCGGCACAAGGTCAGGGTCGGGGAAGTAGCGATAGTCGTGGGCCGCCTCCTTGCCCCGCTGGAACTCGGTGACGCCGCGTTCGGCGTTCCACCCGCGATTCTCGCTGGGAGCTTTGCCGAAAACGTAATCGTGATCCGCCTGCCACTCCGCCACCTGCCGCTGCACGTCGAACTCGATCGCCTGGCGCACGAAACGGAAGCTATTGATGTTCTTGATTTCCGCGATCGGCGTGCGATACTCCGTCCCGCTGACCTCGATGGCCACGTTGACGTTCGGCTCAAAGCGCATCTGACCCAACTGCATGTTCGCGTCGCCGACGCCCAGGTGGGTCACCAGCCGTTGCAGCTCGATGCAGAAGGCGTAGGCTTCGTCCGCCGATTCGAGGTCCGGCTCGGTGACGATCTCAATCAGCGGCGTGCCGGCCCGGTTGAGGTCCACCAGCGTGAAATCTCCCTGGTCGTGAAGATTCTTCCCCGCGTCTTCCTCGACGTGTGCTCGGCGGATGCGGATGGTACGCGGCGCGCCGTGGACCTCGATCTCGAAGCGGCCCTCCCGCGCAATCGGCAGATCGTATTGGCTGATCTGGTAGTTTTTCGGCATGTCCGGGTAGTAGTAGCTCTTGCGGTCCCACTTGCTGTGCCGCGCAATCGAGCATTGCAACGCCAGCCCGGTCAGCACCGCGTGCTCGAAGGCCGCGCGGTTCATCACCGGAAGCGCACCCGGATGCCCCAGGCACACTTCGCACACGCAGGAGTTCGGCGGAGCGTCCGTGCGCACGGGGCACCCGCAGAACAGCTTGGTGCGCGTGCGGAGCTGCACGTGGACTTCCATGCCGATGATCGGACGGATGTTCATGGACGTGTCACCATGATGGTCGATAGGCTTCAAGTCGCCCTTCCTGTCGAGCCGTCGACCGGCCTTATCTCCCCGGTCGTCCGCCGCCGGGGCGACCGCCGCCAGCCTCCACGGTGAGATCGACGACCGACGGGTCGCCGGCTTCACCGCCCGCGCTTGTTCCGATGCAGCGAAACGTGTAGTTACCTTCGGAGGTCGGCGTGAAGCTGGTCAATCCATCCACGACCGGATCAAGCGTCACCGGCGGACCGTCCAACTGATCGATGACCAACGCCGCCGGCGGCGTGCTTCCCACGCTCTCGCAGGCAAGCGTAACCGACTGGCCTGCCGTCCCCGGAGACGGATCCGCCGAAAGCGACACTTGGACGTCGGCGCCCCCGATCTGCGTCGTGCACTCAGCGACGACCTGAAAAAGACCATCACTGGCGGTCAATCGGATGACCGCCGCCCCGGGCGCGCTCGCGGTGAAGGTCGTGGTCGGGCGGGCGGCGTCGGCGAACTCGCCGGCGCTTTGCGGCAGGACTTCCCAAAGGTAGGTCGGGATTTCACCCGGATCCTGTTCGTTGGCCGCGACCGGTCCGCTCTCGCCGATCTGCAATGTTTGCGGACACGACGGCTCGACAGAGATCTTGAAGCACCCAGTCAACAGCAAGGCTGCCCCAGCCATCCACGCTCCAAAATGTGCAAGACCATGTCGCATCGCTGCATGATAGTGATCGGCGAACGTCTGGTCAGACCACCGAGAAATAAAAGACACTTTACTTTGTACCGTGCCAATGCTGGCCAAGATTACATTATCGAGCGCATTATATTCTTGACAAGTTGATCTTGCAGACGATATATTCTGTCATCATGGAGTTTGTAAGAACAATAGACGACGTTGATCGTCAAATACTGACGATTCTTCAGTGTGACGGACGAACGACGAACGCCGACATCGCCCGGCAAGTTGGGATGGCCCCGTCGGCGGTTCTTGAGCGCGTCCGCAAACTCGAGGAGCGTAGAATCATCCTTGGCTACACCGCGCGCCTCAACCCTGCGGCTTTGGGTCAGAAGCTCCTGGCGTACATTTTCGTTCGCACGCGAGTCGGCGACTGGCAGGAGAACACCGGCGAACGTCTCGCGGAACTTCCCGAGGTGCAGGAGGTTCATCACATCGCCGGGGAGGATTGCTTTCTGGTGAAAGTCCGGGTGGCCGACACGGCGGCCCTGGGCACACTGCTGCGCGACCGTTTCAACGGCGTGGACACAATCGGTGGAACGCAGACCACCATCGTCCTCGGAACGGTCAAGGAAACCACGGCTTTGCCGGTCCCATTGCCGACCAGCGCGAGGTCGGGTGGGGAGGCGTCTCGATGAACAGAGGTCATGGTGACGCGCAGGCGTCGCGAGGCTCGATCATCCTGGCGTTCGCGGCCATCTACGTCATCTGGGGATCGACGTATCTGGCGATCCGTTTCGCGGTCGAGACGCTGCCGCCGTTTCTGATGGCCGGCGTTCGATTTCTCATCGCGGGCGCGATCCTGTTCGTCATCGCGCGGCGTCGCACGGATGAACGGATCGTCCCTGCGCACTGGAAATCCGCCGCGGTCATCGGCGGATTGTTGCTGCTGGGCGGCAACGGACTGGTCTCGTGGTCGGAACAGACCGTTCCCTCCGGACTGGCGGCGATGTTGGTCACGACGGTGCCGATCTGGATGGTGCTGCTGCACTGGCTGCAGCGCGACGGCGTTCGTCCCAGCGGAGCCGAGGTCGCCGGCATGGTGCTCGGATTCCTCGGGGTGGTTCTCTTGATCGGCACGGACGAGCTTGGCGGCGGACGACCGGCGGATCGGCTGGGCATGTTGTCGCTGGTGTTGGCCTCGTTGTTGTGGTCGATCGGGTCGCTACGGTCCAAGCACGCGACGCTGCCGAAGTCCCCGCTCCTGGCGACGTCCATGGAAATGTTGTGCGGCGGAGCGCTTCTCGCCTTGACGGGATTGCTGCTCGGCGAAGGCGGGCGAGTGGAGTTCGCCGCCGTGACCTACTCGTCCGTGATGGCGTTGTGCTACTTGATCGTTTTTGGCTCGCTGATCGGGTTTTCCGCCTATGTGTGGCTTCTGCGGGTGACGACGCCGGCGAAGGTCTCGACGTATGCGTTCGTCAACCCGGCCGTCGCGGTCTTCATTGGGTACGCCTTCGGCGGCGAACCGCTGACGACTCGTTCGGTCATTGCCTCGGCGGTCATCGTCGCGTCCGTTGTGCTGGTGATCGGCACGAAACTTCGAAACCCGGTCGGACTGGCCCGGAAAGCCTCGCCTTCCACCGACGCGCCGCGCACCGAACCAGCATGGTCGGCCGCGGAGGCTGAGTTGCCCGCCCCGGACGATTACGGCTTGAAGCCGGCCTCGGCGGCGGCGAAGATCCCGACATGCGCAGCGTCGCGGACATCGTGATCGACCCGCCCGCCGAAGGGCAGATCGTCGATCCCAGGTCGTGGTTTGAGACACCCGGCCCGTTCGAGTTGGAAATCGGCTGCGGCAAAGGCGGCTTTCTGCTGAGCCGCGCGACCGCCTGTCCGCACGTTCGAATGCTGGGTATTGAGTGGGCCAACAAGTTCTTCAGGTACTGCGCCGATCGGATGGTCCGTCGCAGCGTAACCAACGTGCGCGTGATGCGCACCGACGCCAAGACGTTCGTCATGCGGCATTTGCCCGCCGAGTGCTTGGACGTTCTTCACCTTTATCACCCCGATCCCTGGCCGAAGAAGCGACATCACAAGCGAAGGCTCGTGCAGGGGCCTTTCGTGGATGCCGCGGTCCGCATCATCAAGCCCGGCGGGCGATGGCTGGTGCAGTCGGATCATGAGGAGTATTTCGCACAGATGCACGGACTGCTGTCGGCCCATTCGGAGTTGGTTTTGATTCGCTGGGAGGAGGGCGGCGCCGACCCCGGGCCGGAGTGGAAGGGCACGAACTACGAGATCAAGTACACCCGCGAGGGAAGTAGAATCTTCCGGGCGGGGTTTCAACGGCGGAATGCAACGTCAATGGAACCCAACTGAAGGCGCTGCGGGGCAGCCCGTTTCCACCTCCCGCTCCGGCACTTTTATCGCACGGACCACACGTTGTTGCGTCGATCGCGGTTCCTGCACGAAACTCACGTTGAATCGGCCTGCCAGAATCACCAAAGGGGTCATTCGGGAAGGGGCCATTCGGAACCTTCTACATTCTTTGGGCGACGATTCGAGGTGATTGAGGTCGAGTTTCGTGATCCCACGAACGCATCGAGCGTTGGTGGGCGGGATTCACTATCAAATCATCAACCGCGGGAACGACTGAGTACACTTCTTTCACGACGATGACGCGAGGTTCCTGGTCGAGGTTCGGGTGGATCCTCCGGCTGTTCCTTCACGGTTGCGGTACGGATTGGCATTCCGCATTCGGCGTGGGTGGGACCGTCGGTTGCGGTTACGCCGCGTCAGTGTCGATGAGACTACCTCCGTCGGCGAGCGCCATTCACCAAAGGCTCGATGCGAATGACGTGCACTGGGTCGCAGAGAATCACGCCTTCGGGTTCCTTGCTCCTGGTCTGGTAGACGGCTACCGCGATCACGGTACGGGAAATGAGAAGCATCTCGGGATGTCGAACGTCGTAACCGGTTCCGTCCGACATTCGCAGGCGGAAGGGCATGAACGGTCGATGCCGAAGCTGTTTTTCGATTTCGTTGGATCGCATTGGGTTGACTCCGTCTAAAGCGTTTCCCGTCTTTACGTGCGAGGCCATCGATGTCGGGAATACAGCACCGCGGATCAACCGCGAGGCTACACGAGAAGGAGAACCGCTCTGGAGCACTTCAATCGCCGAATCTTATCCCCTGGGCCAGCGGCAGTTCCGTCGTGTAGTTGATGGTGTTGGTCTGCCGGCGCATGTAGGCCTTCCAGGCGTCGGAGCCGGACTCGCGTCCGCCGCCGGTTTCCTTTTCGCCGCCGAAGGCCCCGCCGATTTCCGCCCCGCTGGTTCCGATGTTGACGTTGGCGATGCCGCAGTCGCTTCCGGCGGTAGAAAGGAAGCGCTCGGCTTCCAGCAGGTTGCGGGTGAAGATTGACGAACTCAATCCTTGTGGAACGCCGTTTTGCATGTCGATCGCCTCGTTGAGCGTCTTGTAGGTGAGGACGTAGAGGATCGGCGCGAAGGTCTCCTCCTGGACGATCTTGAGTTCGTTTCTCGCGGCCGCGATGCAGGGCGTGACGTAGCATCCGCCCGGATGCTTGTCACCGTCGAGGTTCTGCCCGCCATAGAGAATCTTGCCGCCTTCCTCCTTGATCCGCGCGACGGCCTTCATCATGGTTTCAACGGCGCCGGCGTCGACCAGCGGTCCCATCAACGTGCTGGGTTCCAGCGGGTTTCCGATGGGAACCTGCTGGTACGCGGCGATGAGCTTCTCGACGAGTTGGTCGCGGATGGATTCGTGCACGATGATCCGCCGCGTGGAGGTGCAGCGTTGCCCGGCGGTGCCGACGGCGCCGAAGACGATGGCCCGTACGGCGAGCTTGATGTCGGATTCAGGTGTCACGATGATGGCATTGTTGCCGCCGAGTTCGAGGATCGTGCGCCCCAGTCGCTTTCCGACGACTTCGCCGACGCGGTAGCCCATGCGGCAGCTTCCGGTGGCGGAGACCAGCGGGATCCGGCGATCGTGCAGCAGCCGTTCTCCGACGGTGCTGCCCTTGCCGATGACCAGGCTGAAGACGGCCGGGTCCACGCCGGTTTCGCGGCAAACTTTCTCGGCGATTTTGGTGCACGCGACGGCGCACAGCGGCGTCTGCGACGACGGCTTCCACAGCGTCGTATCGCCGCAGACGGCGGCGATGGCCGCGTTCCACGACCAAACCGCGACCGGGAAGTTGAAGGCCGAGATCACCCCGACGACGCCGAGCGGATGCCACTGCTCGTACATGCGATGCCCCAGTCGCTCGGAGTGCATGGTCAGACCGTAGAGCTGGCGAGAGAGTCCCGTGGCGAAGTCGCAGATGTCGATCATTTCCTGGACTTCGCCCTCGCCCTCTGGGCGAATCTTGCCCATTTCGAGCGTCACCAGGGCGGCGAGGTCGGTTTTGACCTCGCGCAGGGCGTTGCCCAGCCGGCGGACCGTTTCGCCGCGAAGGGGGGCGGGAATCGATCGCCATTTCAGGAAGGCTTCGTGGGCACGGGCGGCGATACGCTCGTACTCCGCCTCCGTCGCCTGGGTCACCGAGGCGATGACTTTTCCGTCGATGGGCGATCGGGAGTCGAGCCGGTCGCCCGAACCGACCCATTCACCGCAAAATCCGCCCTGGTTGACGGTCTCGATTCCGAGTCGTCGAAGCATTTGCTGCATGATGGTCGCTCGCCCGCGATGGCCTGAAGGAACGCCGCAAACCGAGCCGCAGCATACCGGCGCGGGCGGGGAGGTCAACGCATTGGACTTTCCCTCGCCCTCCTCCGACCCATCCACGCCCTTGCGAGCGGTCGGCGGAGTCGGACAATACGCGGTCTTCCCCGAGGCTGTCGCCCGGCGGACCTGAGCCGCGTTCATGCTCCCAAGTTCAGACCACCACTCCGACGTTGCGGTTCGCCTGGCCGACCATCTGCGCGCCAGGCCGCACCTGGGGGAGCGCGTTTACCGTGAACTCATCATGGAGATTCACCGTCGCGGCATCGCCACCATCGACGGCATCCAAGACCAGGCTCGAAGCCGCCTCGGCGCTCCGCCGATCGTGGCCGACGACGACCCCAACCAGGCGGAGCGCTCGCGGTGGAACGAGCGCGAGCGGATGCTCGTGGAGGAGATCACCCGCGACCTGGTGTGCGCGAACTTCAGCATCGCCGACATCGACGACCTGGTGAACCTGACGCTAAAGCGCGACGAAGTCTACAACCTCGAGATCCTGGCCACCCGGAACAACGTGACGTTCCGCGAACTGGCCGACAAGGTGCAGCGGTTCTGCCAACTGCCCCTGGGCGAGACGCGGCTGGCCCCGGCGGAGGTCGTGGGCACGCGCGTGGCCCTCATTCGCCACCTGGTCAGCGATCAACTGGAGTTCATCGGCATCGCCAAGAACCATCTGACCATCCGCGATTTCGACGACCTCACGCGGCGGATTCTGGGCAGCGACGCGGGGATGGGGCGCGTCGGAGGGAAAGCCGGCGGCATGGTGCTCGGCCACCGCATCCTCGCCGAGCGCGAGAAGGCCGATGAGTTCCTCCCCCTGGCGGTCCCGGAGTCGTGGTATCTGCGCAGCGACGTGGTGGAAGAGTTCCTTCGGCTCAACCGTCTCGACGAGTACCAGAGTCAAAAATACAAGCCGATCGACGACGTGGCCCGGGAATACCCGTTGATCCGCGGGGTCTTTCGCAACGGCGAGTTCCCCTTGAAGATCGTGCATGAATTGCGGCGGATTCTCAACCAGATCGGCAATCATCCGCTCATCGTTCGATCGTCGAGCCTGCTGGAGGACCGTGTCGGGACGGCCTTTTGCGGCAAGTACGCCAGCGTCTTCGTGCCCAATCAGGGGTCGCTGGAGCAACGCTTGCAGGCGGTGCTGGGGGCGATCGCGGAGGTGTACGCCAGCATCATGGCCCCTGATCCGATCCTGTACCGCCGCGAGCACAACCTCATTGACTACGTTGAGGAGATGGCGGTTCTGATTCAGAAGGTGGTCGGCATGCGGTTCGGAAACTATTTTCTTCCGGCGTTCGCGGGGGTGGCTTTCTCGCGCAACGAATACCGCTGGTCTCCCCGGATCAAGCGCGAGGACGGATTGCTGCGGATCGTGATGGGGCTGGGCACGCGGGCGGTGGACCGAAGCGGGTCGGATTATCCGCGAATGGTGGCGCTGGGCGAGCCGACGTTGCGGCCGGAATCGACGGTCACGGACATTCTCCGCTGCGCGCAACACACCATGGACGTGATCGACTTGAGCCGAAACCGCTTGGTGTCCATTCGCCTGCCGGAGTTGCTTGCCGCGGGAATGGACTACCCGATGCTGGATCGCCTGGTGTCCATCCACCGCGACGGGGAGTTGTTCGCCCCGATGGGATCGATGGTCGATGCCGATCCGTCGCAACTGTGCATCACCTTCGACAAGCTGTTGCGGCAGACGCCGTTCGTGGATCGGGTGCGGGGGATGCTGCGCCGCGTCGAGAATGTGTACGGGATTCCGGTGGACATTGAGTTTGCCTGCGACGGGGAGAAATTCTACGTGTTGCAATGCCGCTCGCAGTCGCAGGCGGAGGACGCGGCTCCGGTGCGCATTCCGGCGGAGGTCGCTGTGCAGGACGTGGTCTTCAGCGCCCGAAAGTTCGTCCGCACGGGGTTGATCGAGAAGGTCGAATACGTCGTGTACGTGGCGGCGGAGGCCTACGACGCGGTGCCTACGCGCGAGCGGCGCGTACGGCTTGCCCGGGTGATCGGTCGAATCAACCACGCCCTGCCAGCGAAGTCATTCATTCTCGTGGGTCCGGGGCGCTGGGGCAGCAACGACATTCTCCTGGGCGTGCCCGTGCGTTACGCCGACATCAACCGCTGCAGTCTGTTGATCGAGGTTGCCCAGCAGCGGGACGGATTTGCCCCGGAGGTCTCGTTCGGCACGCATTTCTTCCAGGATCTCGTCGAGGCCGACATTCAGTATTTGCCGCTATACCCCGACGAACCCGGGAACCATTTCAACAGGGAGTTCTTCCACGGTTCACCCAATGCACTGGCGCGGTTGCTTCCCGCGGAGGCGGATTTCGCGGAACTGGTGCGGGTCATCCATGTTCCCGAGGTCGCCCATAACCGGCACCTGACCGTGGCCATGGACGGCGAGACCGATCGAGCACTCGCGTACCTTTCGTAGGGCCTCTCAGCATACCGCGGGGCGCGGTCTCCCAACCCGTGGAAACCCCGGCAGGTTGGCGGTGCCCCACGATGCGGCAAGCATTCCTCAACAGGCTGTCAAAGCTGCGAAGCGCCAACCAAAGGGAAAAAGTGGGAGGTGGGCAGAGGGCAGGTCACTGTCCCACCTCCCGGGTAGGCCCTTTCCCGACGCGAGACGCGTCGGGCTGGGGCACAATGAGAGCCGATACTCGACAACACCTTAAGTGGCTGAGGATCGCGGGATTGGTCCGACGGCGGAGAACTCCGTGAGCCGCTCCCGCGCAGCAGGGGGTACGTTCAACGGTATCTGCGTAGGCCGACCCTTTGCCCGGCACCACGCGTTGAGGAAGACAAAGAATAAGATCGTTGGCCGATCGTTGGCTGTCGTACGCTCGCATCGTCCGTGCCTGCCACGCCGCGGATTCGGGTCGTTCCGGTTCACTACCGCTCGACGAAGAGAAGCTTGCCCCCGCCATCGGTGAGCAAGCGGTGAAACGATTCCCTACCTATTCAAGCGTTAAAACTCGCTGACATGCACGCGCAATTGTGTTTTTATTTTTTTTGCCGGCCAATCTGGTGACCGCACGATACAGTAGCACTTTATCGCGGATTAAGTTGGAATGGGTAGCGCGCGAGGATATCGGAGCGAACGCGGCGTTCGCGGATAAACTCGGCTTCGTGCTGATTTCGGCCCGTTTACCGGCGCGATCCGTGTACGAGCGGCATGCCCGAAGCGCCGAGGGGCTTAACCCGCGTTCTGTTCCAGGAAGGTTTGCAGGATCACGACCGCCGCGACGCTGTCGAGGCGTGCCTTGGATTTTCCGCGGCTCAGTTCGGCGGGCGCGAGCAATTCTTGTGCCGTCGCAGACGACAGGCGCTCGTCGGAATAGTGGACTGGTCGGTTGGCGGCGGCCCGCAGCGCCTCGCCGAAGTTCCGGGTCAGGCGGGCCTGCGTACCTTCCGAGCCGTCCATGTTGAGGGGCAGGCCAACGACAAATTCGGTCACGGTGTATTGATCGGCGGCGGCGAGCACGGCGGCGACGTCCTTCCCCGCCTGACCCGATGCGGCGAGCGGCTTCAAGGGGATCGGGATCCGCGTGGAGTGATCGGCGACCGCCAGTCCGAGGCGCTTGGTTCCGTAGTCAATGGCGAGGATGGCGCTCATGGTTTCCTTGTCGCCCGCGCCCCCCTCGGAGCGAAAACAAATGAGACGAAGGAGAACCTGCCCGCTCGGCGCCTCACTGAGAGGAGGCCGAGAACCGCGGAGCATCCTGTTGATGCACGAGGGTTGGGTTCATGGCAATTCATCGCTTCGCTGTAGCTGACAGCGGCGGGGCACTTTCCACGCGGCGGGAAATCATTCACGTGGGCGGCGGCGTGTCTGGGCCTTGGGCCTCGACCTCGATGCGTTGACTGACTAAGGTCATCAGCTCCAGGAAGTCGGCCTGAGCCTTGAGCAGATCCTTGATCACCGAACTTTGAATCACTTTTTGCTGAAGTTCGACGAACCGCCGCTTGTCCTCCGGCTCGATCGGCTTGCCGCTGGACTCGAGTTCGTACAACCGTCCCTGCACGTCCTCAAATTCCGACAATAGCCGTCGATCGACAAGACTCGCGTCGAGGGCGGCCCGGGCCGCGACCATCCGCTTGGCACGTGGCTCGTCGGCAATGCGCCGCCCAAGGCGGGATGCAAGTTCCAGAATGTCGTCCATGCGTTCCTCGCCTGAATTCGATGGCCTTGCGCGAATCTCTTACCGATGCGCCTTAACGACGATTATATCATCGGTTCCCAAATTGCCGAGTCGATGGGGCGAGGCGCGGTTGGCTTGGACGGTTTGCAAGCAGCCTGGGAAGAACCGGCACCCTGCGGAAGTTTTCACAGGCTGGAAGCCCGTACCCGACGGCCACTTGAAAGCGTCTCATGGCGGACGGAGGCAAATTGCATTTCGTGTGATAGTTTATCGCCGAGCGGCGAGTGTTTCCCATTGCGGGCTATCAATTCCGGCGCAAACTGACGAAACGATTCCCGGCCAAGAACCCATAATTCATACGCGGAGCCGGTGAACCGTTCCCATTTAGAGGGTGTTTGAGAAGCCCGACCTTTGCGGCGAGCTTACGCAAGTGGTTCCCCAAGCACTCGGGCGAAGACGTGAAAGACCGCTCCCTGACGGTCGTGGCCCTGATCAAATAACGGCTTTTCAAGAGCGTTCTGATGGAATACTGCCCGCTGGCGCACTGTGCGGATGGAAGTCCGCGAGGCTCGATTGGTGATCCGATAGCGAGCATTTGTATCGTGTTTGTCACGGCGATCGGTGAAGGTGGACCGGCCTGGACCGTCTTCGCTACTCCTCTGGATGGGTTCCGGCAAACGGTCGCATGTGTTCGAGTGGGGGCAGCGGTGGTGGCTCACAATGGGGATACAGATTGGAGAGGCGGGGCGAACTTGCGAACATCAGACGGCGGCCGGCGTCGCCGAGAGGTTCTAATGGGGTGGGCTGACGCCGGTTAGGTCTGCCCGGGCGCCTTTGAGTATCCTAGAGAACCCCACGTGGCACCAGCATTCTTCGGGCGTTTTCACCGGCTGCAAGCCCGTGCCACACGAGACTCTTGAGCATTCTGGGAATCCCCAAGTTCATAGGACCGCGCTGCCGACTGGAGGTTCCCGGATGGGCGAGCCGTGGCGGGCATGATCCTCTTAAGCATGGGATGTTTGATATGACGCTGGTTGGTCCATGGCGAAGCGCGGCGGGGGAAGATCAAGTGAGAACCTGCGCCAGACGGCGACCGGCGAGGCGTCCATTCCAGGCGGTTGCAGATATGGAGGCGATTTTTGTAAAAATCCGTGGAATGGGGTTGCGTGGATGATGGGAAGCGCCTACTCTCATTGCGTTTCCTGTCCGGCTGTGTAGTGCATGTTGGAAAGAAACGTGCAAGGCGGAGATGATTGTTTGTCCCAGCGCGCCCATGGTTTCGCCGCGGTTGGTGCGGCGCGAAACAACGGGGGTTGGTGCCGACGAGCGCCGTCAGTCGTCCGGGAAGGTTCCGAGTAGAAGGGCAGTAGATCGTAATAAAAGGAGTGTATCACCATGCCAAAGAGTACTTTGAAGTGCACGAAGTGTGATCGCACGTTTTCGATGCCCGCGCATCTTGCCCGCCACCAGAGCGCGTCGCATGGGATCGGCGGAGGATCGTCGCGTCGGCGGACGGGTCGGGGTCCGGGTCGTCCAAAGGGCAGCGGGCGGAAGGCGGGGTTTGCGGCGGCGTCCATCGGCGGCGACGGCGCCTCGCGCATCGTCGGGGAGATGTCGGCATACCTCGGCGAATTGACCGCGCAGCGCGAAGCGATCGAGCAGAGGATTTCCGGGTTGCAGAACATGATGAGCATGTTCGGCGGCGGTCCCGCGATGCTCGCCGGGCCGGCGCGGACGTCCCGACGCGGTCGCAAGGGAGGCGGCGCGGGCGGAGCCACGCTGAAGTCCATGATTCTCCGCACGTTGCGGCAGCGCACCACGCCGATGAGTCCGCAGCAAATCGCGGACGCGGTGGTCAAGGGCGGATATAAGACCACTTCCGGAAATCTCACCAAGGCGGTGAGCAATGCACTTCCGGAGATCTCGGAAGTGAAGAAGGTCGACCGTGGACAGTACAGTGCGTAGGTCAGGGCCGCGGCGTCCGCTTGCCTGCACACGGGCGTGGTTTTGAGCGTTTTCGCGGTTTGTGTGGCGCCGCTCTTTATGGGCGGCGCTTCCCTGGAATGGCCGCGGATAAGCAGGGACGCTGCGCAAAACGGGTTTTGCTTTGATGGAACCGTCCGGCTGAACGTGAATTCACCCGGCCTGGGCAGGCGAGCCGGGAGGTCGTACCAAGCCCACGGGAAGATCCCCGTGGGTTTTGCTTTGGCGGATACTTATGTGCGGCGCGGGTTCACCGCGGACACGACTTTCATGCGCCGCCGGAAACCTGCTCCCTGACGAGCCTGGGAATTTTTCCCTTGACGACCGCGTCCCCAGTACTGGAAACGGGGACAAATTCGCTCCCGCGGGGGATTTTTTCCCAGGCTCTCACGGTCGCGGTACGGATCGGCATTGGGCATTCGGCGTGGACGGAACCTTGGGTTGCGGCAAGGCCGCGTCAGCCTTCCTGCAAGGTTTCCGGCCTGGGGGCGGCAAGCGGGTCGAACTTGGCCGGGTTGATGTCCAGCGCCTTGACGGCTGCGGAGAGTCGGGCGGCGTCGAACTTTCCGATTTGCGATAGTTGCTGAAGGGCGGCCAGCGTGATGTATCGGGCGTCCATTTCAAAGTAATCGCGGAGATCCGCCCGGGCCTCGCTTCGCCCGTATCCATCGGTTCCCAGCGAATGGAATCCACCCGGAATCCAACGGGCGATCTGGTCAGGGACGGCCTTCATGTAGTCGCTGGTGGCGACTACGGGGAATGGTTCTCCGGCGAGCAGTTGCGTGACGTAGGGAATGCGCGGCGGATCGGAGGGATGCAAGAGATTCCACCGCTCGCAGGTGAGCGCGTCGCGGCGCAGCGTCGAATAGCTGGGGGCGCTCCAGACGTCGGCGGCGACGCCGAAGTTCTCGTCGAGAATCTGCTGGGCCTTCAGGGATTCCCGGATGATTCCGCCGCTTCCGAAGAGGTGAACGCGAGGTTTCGCCCCGGGATTTTTGTGGGGGCGGAACTTGTAAAGCCCCTTGATTACGCCCTCCTCGACGCCCTTGGGCATCGGCGGCTGAACGTACGGTTCGTTCTGAACGGTGACGTAGTAGAAGATCGGTTCGCGATCGTGATACATTCGGCGAATGCCGTCGCGGACGATGACCGCGATTTCATACGCGAACGCGGGATCGTAACTCACCACGCTGGGAACAACGCTGGCCAGCAGCAGGCTATGCCCGTCTTGGTGCTGTAATCCCTCGCCGGCGAGGGTGGTTCGACCGGAGGTGCAGCCGACGAGGAAGCCGCGACAGCGGGAGTCGCCGGCCGCCCAGATCGAATCGCCGATGCGCTGGAATCCGAACATCGAGTAGAAGAAGAAAAACGGGATGGTGTTGACGCCGTGGGTGACGTTGGCAGTTCCCGCGGCGGTGAAGGAGGCCATCGCCCCGGCCTCGGTGATCCCCTCTTCGAGAATCTGCCCGTCCTTGCTCTCGCGGTAGTACAGCAACAGGTGAGAGTCAACGGGTTCGTAGCGTTGCCCGACGTGGGAGTAGATGCCGTACTTGCGAAAGAGGGCGTCCATGCCGAAAGTTCGGGCCTCGTCGGGGACGATGGGCACGATGAGCTTGCCGAGATGTTCATCGTCCATGAGCCGGGCGAGCAGTCGAACCATGACCATGGTGGTGGCCGCGTCGCGTTCGCCGGTTCCCTGGAAGAACTCGGAAAAAACGTCGGGCGAAGGCTGGGGCAGCGGCGCGACGCGGACGCGGCGCCGGGGAACGTATCCGCCCAGTCGGCGCCGTTGATCGCGCATGTAGCGAACTTCGTCGCTGTCCTCGGGGGGACGATAGAACGGCGCCTCCTCGAGCTGATCGTCGGGGATGGGGATGTCAAAGCGATCGCGGAAGGCGCGGAGCTCGTCTTCGTTGAGTTTCTTCTGCTGATGGGTGATGTTGCGACCCTCGCCCGCTTCGCCAAGCCCGTATCCCTTGATGGTGCGGGCGAGGATGACGGTGGGTTGCCCGCGATGATCGACGGCGGCGCGGAATGCGGCGTGGACCTTCACGGGGTCGTGCCCGCCGAGCCGCAGACGCTGAATCTGCTCGTCGGTCAGATGCTCGACTTGTTTGAGCAGCCGCGGATCCTTTCCGAAGAAGTGTTCCCGTGAATAGGCGCCGGGTTCGACGCTGAACTTCTGCCATTCGCCGTCGATGGTCGCGTTCATGCGTTGGACGAGAAGTCCGTCCACGTCGGCGGCCAGCAGCGGATCCCAATCGCCGCCCCAGATGACCTTGAGAACGCTCCAACCGGCGCCGCGAAAAGCGCCTTCCAGTTCCTGGATGACGTTACCGTTGCCGCGGACCGGACCATCGAGGCGTTGCAGGTTGCAGTTGACGACGAAGATCAGGTTGTCGAGCTGTTCGCGCGACGCGAGGTTGATGGCGCCGAGGGCCTCGGGTTCGTCCATTTCGCCGTCGCCGAGGAAGGCCCAGACGTGCGACCGGGAGGTGTCCGTTAATCCGCGATCGTGCAGGTAGCGGTTGAACCTGGCTTGGTAAATGGCGGTCAACGGCGACAAGCCCATGGAGACGGTGGGAAACTCCCAGAAGTCCGGCATCAACCAGGGGTGGGGATAGGACGACAGTCCGCCGCCCGGGGCCAGCTCGCGCCGGAAGTTCTCCAATTGCCGGGTGGTGAGTCGGCCCAGGAGGTACGCCCGGGCGTAGATGCCGGGAGCGGAATGACCTTGAAAGAAAATCTGATCGCCGGCCTGCTCCTTGGTGTTTCCGCGGAAGAAATGTTCGAACCCGACTTCGAGGAACGTGGCCGCCGAGGCAAACGTCGAGATGTGTCCGCCAATGCCGGGGGATCGGCGATTGGCCCGGACGACCATGGCCATCGCGTTCCAGCGGACCAGGCTCTTGATTCGTCGTTCGAGCGTGCGATCGCCGGGATACGGCGGTTGGCGCTCCAGCGGGATGGTGTTGACGTACGGCGTGTTGGCGGTGAAGGGGGCGACGACGTCGTTGCGTTTGCCCCAGTCGATCAGCTCACCGAGCAGGAACCTGGCGCGATCGCGCCCGGCGTGCTGTACGACGCCGCGCAGCGAGTCGATCCATTCCCTCGTTTCCGTTCGATCGGAGTCCTGTCTGCCTGCCTCCGGCATGGGGGGTACGATAGCTTTGTTGGCCGCGGGTTGCCACTCCGACGGATTGCCCCGTTCGACCGGGTCCGGGAATTGCGAGGCGTCCGCACGGTGCATTTTTACCTCCGCTGCATGGCTGGGCATATCTTAGACTGAGGATGGGCCTTGGACGTCGGCCTACCGGGTGTCGCTCCGGTCATCGGAAGCCTGCGACAATCGGCATCTCGGCCGTGCATCGAGCACGCCTCGAATGAGATTCGTATTCAGACTCGTCCCGTGTCGGGGACGTTTTTTCGCCGGAAGCCTGTGAACCGCGTGCTTTCCGCTGGGGAAGGAAGCACACCGGCCGGCGTGGCGGCTTCGGTCGCCCGCCGGCTGGGCTGTTTTTACACGTCGAAGGACGCTACGTTCCAACGCCGATGGATTTTTCCCGAGCTACGACCGGACCCGCCGATGAGGCGGCTTCGGCGAGGAGGTCAGATAACTCGCGTTCCAGTTGACCAATGGTTGGATCATCGTTGGCGGACGCGCCTGCACTTGGCGGCGCGGCCTCGGAGGAAGCGGGGGGATGGAGTGGGGGAGTTGCCCGCGCGGCCCGTCGAAGTCCGGCAATGCTGTTGCGGGCGGAGGTCAGTACGTCAGCGAGGCGCTCGGAGCCGAGCGCGGCGACAAGGGGTTTGGCGGCCGATGCGAGGATCTTGCCGCCCGACGAACTGGTCGGCGTTTGGGCGACGGGGTTTGCCGTTTCGTTCCGGCCGCTGACGCTGGGAATCTCGGCGTGCAGGGCTCTTGAGAGTACGTCGAGCACGCGCCGTGCGCGGAGCGTCTGGGTCGTCACCCGATCCAGGGTCTGGGAGGCGTGTCGGTCGTCGCTGCTGAGTTTCTCAGAGGTTCGTTCGACGCGTTGGATCAAGCCGGCGACGTGCTTCCCCACGGCGCGGACGCTGTCGGCCAGGGCCCGCAGTTTTTCCTCGCGGCGTTGCAGTTCACTCGTCGCGGCGTCGAACCGTCCCATCGTCGACTCAGCGTACTGGATGGTCGTTTTCAGGGAGGCCAAGGTGGATTCGACGGCGGCGGACTGCTCCTTTTCCGTTCGGCCGCTGGTTTCCAGGGAGGCGATTCGCAGGCCGAGGTCTTCGAGTTTTGCGCGGAACTGATGCAGGCTTCCCCATCCGGGATCGACGGTCGTCCGTGGTCCAACGACGCGTCTGGCTGCCGGAGGCGGCGCAGCCACCGTCGGTCTCGTCGCCGCGCGGGGCGGTGCGACCCGGGGCGACGCGACGAACGTCGCCGGCGCTTCGACATGCCAGGCGGACTCCATGCGCGGAGTGAAGCCCGGCGCTGACGGCGCGCGCGGCGTCCTCAGCGGACGCGCAGGCAGGACGGGCGATAGGGCGGCCGCACGGCGGTCGGTGCCGGCTGTCGGACCCATCATCTGCGCAATCACCGAGTCCAGGATGGGAAGATCGATCTCCCGCATGCCCGTGGAGTACGCACTGAGCATGGCATTGTCGCACAGGGCGTTGATGAGCCGCGGCAGACCGCGGGAGTATTCGTGGATTCGATCGATCGCGTCCGGGAAAAAGAGATCGGTGGAGCGCGATCCGGCCACCGAAAGCCGGTATCGAATGTATCCCTCGGTGGCTTTGCGATTGAGCGCCGGAATGTGGAAGCTGCGAAAGACGCGTTGCTTGAGCTGGCGCAGCTCGGCGGACTCGAACAACCGCTGCAGTTCGGGTTGACCGAGTATGGCGATCTGCAGCAGCTTGGCGTCGTCGGCTTCGAGGTTGCCGATCATCCGCAGCTGCTCGAAGGCGGCGATGGGCAGGTTTTGCGCTTCGTCGAGAACCAGGACGACGGGAACGTTCTGGGAGAACTTCGCCAGCAGAAAATCGTGTAGGTTGCGGATCATCTGGGTGTGGCTGAGGTCCGGTTGCACGGGGAGTTCCAACTCGGTGCAGAGGGCCTCCAACAGATCCGACGCGCTTTCGATCGCGTGGTTGATGGTGGCGAAGGCGATGCTGTTGCCGAATTTGCGCAGCATCATGCGTGAGACCAGCGTCTTTCCCGCGCCCACTTCGCCGGTGAGCAGGACGAATCCCTTTCGTTGTTGCACGGCGTAAATCAAGGAGGCGACGGCTTCCTCGTGGTCCGGGGTGGAATAGAAGAAGCGCGGATCGGGGGTGTTGTTGAAGGGCAGTTCGCGCAGTCCGAAAAACTCGGCGTACATGGGAGCTTCCCTGAGCCGCCCGACGCGACCTGGTCAGGTGACGTCGCCAAGCGCTCGATCGAATATCGGTCCGTGCGGCGAGCGTCTTGATTGAACGATGGTCGGTTTTCGGACCTGCCGCCCGCAAAAGCCCTCTGGCGCCTTGGGACGTCCGATAGCTCGGCGAACCGGGGCGACTTATTCAGACCCTTCCCGCCCGACCCGATAAACCCGTGCAGGCTCGCGGAAGTGCGTCGTGGGCGCGCGTCCCCTGACGGGACCGCGCCGGGTCGCGGCGCGGTTTTCGGGCGAGCGGAGTGCAGGAATGTCGATGCGTTGGCGTGGATCTGTCGGGGTCCTGTGGGCTTCGACGCTCGCGTTGCAGACCGGGTGCGCCGGCAACAAGGCGGACATTCTGCACTTCCTGCGCGAGCATGAACATCAGGTCTCCGCGATCGAGTACCGCGTGGGCATCCCCGACGGGTTGGCCGTCAGCGCCCCGCGGATTCTCGAAATTGACGGGGAGGAGCAGAGGATCCGCCCGGACGGAAAAATCAACCTCCGCCTGATCGGCGACGTGAAGGTGGCGGGGATGACGGCGAAGGAAGTCGCCGCCAAGCTGGAGGTTCTGCTGAGCCGTTATTACGTCGACCCGAAGATCACCGTGCGGGTGACGGGCTACAACAGCAAGAAGTACTACGTTTATGGACAAGGCGGTGCCGTCGGACCGAAGCCCTACACCGGAAGAGACACGCTGCTGGACGCGGTGATCTCGGCGGGCACGAACTACGCGTCCTGGACCAGCCGGGTGAAAGTCGTTCGCCCCGCGCACGACGACGTCCCGGTACGGACCCTTCTGGTCAACGTGGATTCGATGGTGAAGACCGGCGACTGGAGCAAGAACGTTCTCCTGGAGCCTAACGACATCGTGTACATCCCTCCGACTCCGGCGGCGTGGCTGGGAATGCGGATGCGGGAGATCATGGCGCCGGTGGGACCGGCGGTGCAGGCGTATACGCTCCCGGCGCAGATGCAGCACTTGCCGGACGTCTATAACAACGACAACAACACCACCTATTATTACGGAAACGGCGGCTACGGCGCGGGCTATTGACGCCGTGGGCGTCGCGGAAGGCGTCTGTGTGAGTCATGGGTAGGATCGCGGAAGCATTGAGGCGCGCGGAGGATGAACGCCGACGGATGTTGTCGTCGGGCGGAACGACGGCCGTCGTCGAGCTGCCGGCCCACCCAACGACCGCCGCGGCTTTCCCCGCGGCGCCCCCGTCGGATTCGCCGGAGACGCCCACCGTCGTCGAGGGTCTCTCCGAATCGCTGGTGCCCTTTTTCGAGCGGTCATCCCTGGTCACGGAGCAGTATCGCTCGTTGCGGACGCGACTGCTCAGCGCCAACCCCAACTACGAACACCGCATCATCGCCATCACCAGCGCCGTGCCCAAGGAGGGCAAGAGCGTCACCACGCTCAATCTCGGATGCATCCTGTCGGAAATCCGACACCTGAAGGTGCTGGTCGTGGATGGCGACTTTCGCCGAAGTTCGCTGGCGCAGATGCTCAACCAGCCGACCGGACCCGGACTGGCCGAGGTTCTCGGCGGAAAGGCCACCTACGAGGAAGTGGTGCGCTCGACGCCCATCCCGAACCTGTCCTTCATCCCGGCAGGCAGTACGCACGGACGATCGGCCGCCGAACTGCTGACCTGCGCCACTGCGTCGCCGGCGTTTCGGCGAATGCAAAACGAGTTCCACTACACCATCGTCGATACGCCGCCGGCGACGACGGTCACCGACGTGGGGATCATCGGACAGATGTGCACCGGCGTGGTGGTCATCGTCCGCCTGCACCGCACGCACGAAGCGGCCGCCAAGCGGGCGGTCCGGTTGTTGCAGGTCAACAACATCCCGATCATCGGCTGCCTGATGGTCGGACGGGACGCGCCGACGGCGGGGTATTACGGGTACGGATACGGGTATCGATACAACTACTATCGCTACTACAACTACTACAGCCACAACGAGAAAGAGGAAGAGAAGAAGAGCAAATGAGGGCGGGACTTTGTATGGCCCCGCCGCCGCGAGGCTCCGGCAACCAGGCGAACGAATGGTGATCGAGAACCGGCTAATCGTCTGCATCGCCAGCGCGTGGGACTACGATCCCACGAGCAAGCATCACGTGATGCGGATTCTGTCGCGCCGCAACCGGATTCTCTGGGTGAACTACCACGGAACCCGGCGTCCGGGGATCAACGCGACCGACATCTCGACGGCATGGTCCAAACTGCGCCGCGTCGCCCAGGGCGTGCAACCGGCCAGTTCGACGATCTCCCAGGTGACGCCGCTGGTCATTCCCGGCGCGCGCAGCCGACTGGCCTCAGGGCTGCACCGACGACTGCTGATCTCCCAGATTCGCCGGGCGGTCCGCAAGCTGGACCCGGAGGGCAGGCTTCCCGTCCAGGTGTGGAGCTTTGCCCCGGACGTGCCGTTCCTGATGGGTCGGTTCAACGAGGAGTGTTTCGTCTACTATTGCGTGGACGAGTTCGCCCTGTTCGAGGGGATCGATTCCTATCGGGTCAAGGTTGCGGAGAACGAACTCATCGACGGGGCCGACGTGGTCATCACCACCTCGGAAAAGTTGCACGAGTCGCGCCGCTCCCGGCGCAGCGATGCGGTCTTGATTCCTCACGGCGTGGACTTCGACCACTTTGCGACCGCGTGGCGGTCCCCGCCTCCGCGGCCCCACGACCTGGCTTGTATCCCCAAGCCGATGTTCGGATTCTTCGGACTGATCCAGCATTGGGTGGACCTCGAACTCCTTCTGAAGGTTGCCCGACTTCGCCCGCGTTACTCTTTCGTGTTGATCGGTGACAGCATGGTTGACGACAGCGCCCTCCGCCGGGCACACAACGTGTACCTGTTGGGGCGTCGATCGTACGTCAAGCTTCCGGCGTATTGTGCCGCGTTCGAGGCCGGCCTGCTGCCGTTCCACGTCACCGCGATGACCCGCAACGTCAACCCGATCAAACTGTCGGAATACCTCGCGGCGGGATTGCCGGTGATCTCCACGCCCCTGCCGGAGGCGAAGCGCTTTGACGCCGTTGACCTCGCGGCGAACGCCGAGGAATTCGCCGACGCGTGCGACCGGGTGCTGGCGACGGACTTCCCGCAACGCCGCGAGCGAGTCAGCCGCTGCGTCCAGGGGCAGACGTGGGAGACCCGCGTCGAGCAGGCTTCGGGCGTGGTGATGGAAATGGTCAACGGTCGGCCCCTCAGCAAACCGCGAGCCGCGATTGAACCCGCGCCAACCTTGCGGCGGACGTTGGTTGCCCCGGCGGCGCACGAAGCGGCCCCGGAGTGCGGATGAAATCGACAATCGGCAATCGACAAACCCCCGTTGCCGCCTCGCCATCTTCTTACGGAACAAACACCCGATCGTCGTTCAGGCACCGGGCGAGTTCTCGATACACCTCGTGCAACCGCTCGCGTCGCCCGTCGTCGCCAACGGCCATCAGGATGCGCCGGGCAAGCGGCCCGAACGACAGAATCGTTCGCAGCGCCGCGGGAGCGGTCGCCGAATCGTTGGCGTCATAAATCCGTTCGACGATTCCCCGCCAAAGCTCGCCGGCCGTGACCGGCGTCGAGGGAGCCAACCCGAAGGCGCGCAGCAGGTTCTCCTCCGCCACGACTGCCCGATCCGCCTCGCGCACCGTCCGTCGCAACACATCTGCCAACGTCTGCGTGGGTTGTCGTTTTTGGAACTCGACGTCGCACCAGCGTTGTTCGATCAGCGCGCGAAGCGTACGCACGATGATCTCGAGGACGACCAAGTCGGCCGACGGACATTCCTGCACGTCGAGCACGCGGATTTCGATCGTGTTGCGGACGAATCGGGCGATCGCTCCGCGGGCGTTGAGCCATTCGTAGCGGAGCACCTCGTCGGGATCATACAGGGCGACGTCGTCGTAGAGCCGCGCGAGGATCCGCGATTCATAGTCCGCCCGAGTGTAGACCGGTTCCGGGACGACCTCGCCGGTCAGGGACGGAACACTCGCACAATTCCGCCGATAGTGTTCGAGCCGCGTGTCCAGCAGACCGGTGACCAGCCCGCCCGCAATCGGCGTGCTCGCCGCCAGCGCCGGCAGGATCGGTAGCACCAACCGGATCGCGGCGTGCAACCGGCCGAACTCGTCATCGTCCGAAAAAGGAAGGTTCAAATGGGCGGCCTGAACGTTGGACCAGCCGTGGCCTCGGCAGCCGAAGATCCGGTCGAAGGCTTCGTACACCTCGTTGCCGGCATGGGGCCAAAGCCGCGTCTCACGCAGCGGATCCATCCACGGGTGCATGCCCGTGGGCAGAAGCCGACCGCCGATCGGGGCAAGGATGGCGTTGATGCGTTGGACTCCGTCATGAAACGTTTTGTTCAACCCGTCGAGCCGGGCCGCGGGTTCGCGGGTTTTCAGCTCGATCACGTGCAGGACCAGCTCGTTGGACCAGGTGAGATCGTCCACCTCGGCATCCGACGCGCCCAAGCCGGCGACGGCTTGCAGAATCCGGTCGCTTGCCGGAAGCACGTCGAGCGTCTCGGCGTCAACGATCATGTACTCCAGCTCGACGCCGAAGCGTTGGAACAGGCCGAAGGAGCAGTTCATGACGCCCCGTTGCTGGTGCGGTGTTTCTTTTCGTCCATGCGCCGTCGAAACACGCGCATGACTTGATCGTAGAGGGATTCCTTCAGCAAACCGTCCTCGACGCCGGCGTCCACGTTGGGGTTATCGTTGATTTCGATGACCATGGCCTTGCGCCCGAATTGTTTGAGATCCACGCCGTAGAATCCTTCGCCGATGAGCCGTGCGGCCCGCCGGGCGGTGTTCAACACCACGGGAGGAACCTGATCCAGCGGGATGGACTCGGTCTGTCCGTCCCGCAGTTTGCCCGCCTCCGACTTGTAGATCTGCCAGTGCTCGCGCACCATGAAGTACTTGCAGGCGAAGAGCGGCTCGCGGTCCAACACGCCGATCCGCCAATCGTAGCTGGTGGGAAGGTATTCCTGGGCGATGATGAGGTCCGACCGCTCCAGCATGGCGTCGATGGCCTCGAGGAGCGCCAGTTTGTTCTCGACTTTGATGACTCCCTGGGAGAACGAGCTGTCGGGAAGTTTGAGGATGCAGGGCAGGCCCAGGGTGAGCTGGACACGATCGCGGTTGTCCCGGTGTACGATGACCGTTCTGGGAATGGGAATCTTGTTGCGGGCCAGAAGCTCCGCGAGATAGACCTTGTTGGTGCAGCGGAGAATGGAATCGGGATCATCGATGACCACCAGTCCGTTGGCCAGCGCCCGCCGCGCGAAGCGGTAGGTGTGATGGTTCACCTGGGTGGTCTCGCGGATGAACAACCCGTCGAACTCCGCCAGGCGCGAATAGTCCTCGCGTTCAATGAACTCAACGTCCAACCCGCTTCGCCGGGCGGCGGCGGCGAACTTCCGCAAAGCCCCCTTGTTGGACGGCGGAAGCTTTTCGTGCTCGTTGACCAGGATCGCCAGGTCGTACGGCGCCGTGCTGCGCCGCGGGCGCAGTTGCCGCTTCCGCCCGAAGAACGCCTTGGCCGCCTCGCCCACGAACTCCCGATGCGATTCGGGTACGTCATTGACCGCGATCGGTCCGATGGTCTGAAGACGCCACTCCTCCTTTTCGCGGGCAAACTCAGCGCGAAGCAGAGGAGCGGGGAAGAGCCGAAACAGCTTCGAGGCCAGGTCGTCGTAACGCCGTGCGAGGTTCCGACCGAAATAGATGCTCAGCGTGAAGGTGTCCGACTGAATCTGCCGCAGCTGCTCTTGAATGAGGTCGCCCATCTCGTCGGCCACCACCGGGGCGATCGCGGACGTCTTCATGTCCTGAATGGTCATGATGCTGGGCATGGGCTTGTGGCCCCGGGCCATTGCCAGCAACGACACGTAGTACCCCGCGCTTTGGTAGCGATACGATCGGCAGAGGTTGAACACGCGAACGCCGCGCTGGACGAGGTAATGCGGTTCGGTCAGGTACGCGCGAGCCGACACCAGCGATACGCCCGGTACGTGCAGCGGCCAATTCTTCGGATTGTTAACGATGATAAGGTTGAGCACACTGACCCCCGGCGACCGCTTGCGTCCGACCGCCCCAGCGGGCTTCCCGAAACCATGTGGCACGCCCACGATGCCGCGAACGTCGCACCGCGGACTTTCGGCGGAGCACCCCGCGGAAGACCGACCTTATAGCAGATCGTTGGAGGCCGACAAGGCAAAACCCTCCGCCGGAAGCCCCTTGGGTTCACGACCGTTTAGGCAGGGCTGGGGCGTCTGTTCAGAACCGCGAGTGATCACGGGCGGTCGGCGCTAGACCGCTCCATTCTGTCGCGGTTCTGATAGAAGGCTGGGCCGCTCCCTCACGAGGCTGTCGGAATACCTCTTTCGTGCTCGCAGGAGAGCATACTTTCGCCTCGCGGACCCCCGGGTCTGAGATCGAAAAGAGCCCTCAGATGATGCGTCGGAATACTCGAATACAAGTATTCCGACAGCCCCTCACGGTCGCGGTGCGGATGAAGAAAAGACAGCGCTCTATTCTGTCGCGGTTCTGATAGAAGGCTGGGCCACTCCCTCACGGTCGTGGTACAGATGAAGGAAAGACACCGCTCCATTCTGTCGCGGTTCTGATCGGCGTTTCACCTCTTTCGAAGCTCCGGGCCAGTAGGAACCGGACCAACAAAGACACGGGAAGCACCTCAGACGACAGCCGCCGGAAGTGTCACGGACCCCAGCCCCTTTCCGTTGTCCGAGCCTTCAAGGTGTTGGGCGCCAGTTAAGACAAGGCGAGGTAAAAACAGGTTTCCGCCGGCAAGGCTTGGGGCCATGCCCACGCAAGCGTGAGCATGGTGTCCTGCGCGATCCACGACGCGCTTTGGGCGTTCAGAAATGTTTCCTCGGGACGACTTAATGGCCGCCCGTTGCGCCGGTTCGGGGAAGGGAAATGGTAAACGTCGTTCCGCGCTCCGCCTCGCTCTCGACGGTGATCGTTCCGCCGCTTTCCTCGACAAGGTCGCGGCAAAGCGCCAGCCCCAACCCGCCGCAGCGTCGTCGACCCTGGCGCTGCGAAGGCTTGGTGGTCTGCAGGGCGTCAAAGACGTGGGGAAGCAACTCGGCCGGAATTGGCGGGCCGGTGTTCCGGACGGTCAACACCGTCTGCTGGTCGGCTTCGATCGCACGGATGGTCAGATGCCCTGAGTGCCCGTCGGCCATCGCCTCACGGGCGTTGAGGAACAGGTTAAACAGAACTTGTTGCAGCGCCGGCGCGTCGCCCCAGACGGTCAAGTTCGCGTCAACGTCGAGGGTGAGGCCGATGCCGTCCTTCGAAACGTCTCGGCACAGGCTTTCCAGGGCCGCTTCCACCGCCGCACGGACCGGGAACGAGTCCGCCTGGCGAGGATTGGCGGCGCTGATCTCGAGGATACGCTCCGACATCCGCACCAGGATGCGCACGTTTTTGCCCGTGACCGTCAGCGCCTTCTTCATCAATTCAACGTCGCCGCTTTGCACCGCGTAGTCGGCGTAGGAGAGGATCGGCGTCAGCAGGTTGTTGACTTCGTGGGCGATCATCGCCGCGGCCGTCCCCAAGCTGGAGAGTTGTTGGGCCTGGCGGACCTGTGCCCGAAGCTGTTCGAACTGTTCGGTCAGCCGAGCAAGCTGCTGATCGACGGCGGCGCCCGGCGCGTGCGGGGACGATCGGGCTTGCGGCGGCGTACGGACGGGGGCGGTTGGAGCCATTGAACGCTACACCACGGGCGCGGTATCTTACGCGCGCCTGTAGTGTGGCGATATCGGCTCTTGACGCCGCAACCCTTGACCGAGGGTGGACCGATCGACGCAGTTTCACAGATTGAGGTCGTCCTGGAGGCGATGACCCGCCACGACGTGGACGTACGCCGTGAGCACCTCGGCGGCAGCGGCGGGAACCTCTGCAAGCTGCGCGGTCAATGGACCTTCTTCCTCGACCTCGACGCCGACCTGGCGACGCGGCTCGATCGCTGCCTGACCGCGTTGGCAGCCCTGCCGGGCGCCGAGCTTGCCTACCTGCCGCCCGAAATCCGTGAACGAATCGACTGCCTCCGGTCGGGACCGTCGTGATGGGCGCTGCAAGCCGCCGAACCTGTTATTCCCACGCCAGTTTCCGTCCGCCGATACCCAAGCCACCGGCTGCCCCCCGGACGCGAAGCGTCAAGGGTCAGCCCACGCGGCCGCGAAGAGTGAGTTGCGTCCATCGAACGCGAGCTTGATTCGCCACTTTCAAACGGGAACTGGCGTTAGTCCGTTTGCCCCGGGTCGATGATGCGAGCCGCCCGCTTCCCGCGGCGCAGGTTGCTCCGCAGACGCTTCCCCAGTTCCCGCGCCACGTCGAGCGGAACGAGTCGGGAAAGATGTTCCGGGTCGTATCGCCCGATTTCGACGATCTGTTTGATCAACGTGCTGGAAGTCAGAACGTGCTGGCCGCTGGTCATCAGGAAGACCGTCTCCACGTCGCCGATGATCCGGTTGGTGGTGGCGATTTCCAGCTCCGCGTGAAGATCGACTGTGTCGCGGATGCCGCGAAGGATCACCTTGGCCCCGACCGAACGGGCGAACTCGACGGTCAGCCCGGCGTAGGTTTGTACCTCGACGGTGCGGATGGCCCGGGTGTGCTTCAGGAGCATCGCTTTCCGCTCCTGCGGCGTGAAGACCTCTTCCTTGAGGGGGTTGGTTCCGACGGCAACAATCAAGCGATGGTATAGCTTGGCCGCCCGGTAGATGATGTCCAGGTGCCCGTGGGTCAACGGGTCAAAGCTTCCCGGAAAGATCGCCACGGTTGGCGCGAGTTTGGGCATGGTTTTCGATCCCGGCACGCGGGGCGGCATTTTACCGCGGCGCGATCCCGCGTCCATGCCGACGACAGCCGCGGAGGTGTCCCGAAGGCCTCCATCTTCTTCATCGTGCCCGCCTACGTCGTCAGCCGTGGCATCGGCGGATCGAGCATTGCGTTGCATCGGGCGGCTGAAATGCACCATCGACGCATTGGGCGCGTTGCCGCCGGCTGCATTCGTCGCTGTCGTACTTGCGGCCGGTGGATTACTATCGCGGAGATCCGATGACGCTCCTGGCCGAGCGCCGCCGGGAATTACAAGAGGCCAGAGAACTGCGCAAGCAGGAGAACCTGAAACTGCGACAACGACTCATTCCCCGGCGGCAGGAGGAACACCTTTACTCGGCGAGGCCGGTTGTCTCACTTTGATTGAAACAAATCAGCGGTGCCGACGGAGTTGTTTGCCCTGATTCTCGATCGCATCCAGCGGTTCGGCGTGCCGCAGCCGCTGATCCAACGGGGTTGAGTGGGCACCAACGTGGCGATGCGCTGGAACCTGGAGACAAGGGCGGAGGCAGTACGCCCGGAGTCGGCCAACTGGCGCTCCCCGTACAGTGCGGCTTCAGCGCACCCCTCGTAAATGGTGCGAAATCGGCCGTGAGACGGGCGTCAAGCAAGGAAAACGCCTTTGATGCCGGGCTTCGTTGGAGTACGATGTTTGGTTGGATTGTCAGCTTCGTGCTGGCGAGGGCCAAATGGGAAATGTCGGCTCCAGGCATTGTCATGCATTGCTTCAGAGCTTTTCCCCATTAGATCCCACCAAGCGAACTATTCGCGTTACACTTGAGCGAATGACGATCGGGCGCGCAAAGCTTGCACCGTCGGGACCGGGGAGGTAAGATACCGTCGTCGCGATCGAGCGAATCGGGTGATCGGGGTGAGTCATGGCTTGGGTGCCCTTCCGGTGTCGCATCAAGGCGCATTCAGCAAATGGCATCGAGCGACAATCTGCGATGAAGGTCTTTCGCTCACCCTGTAGTCGACTGGGCCGCGTTTTGCTGGTCTCGGCCCTGATGCCTTCGGTGCTTGTCAAAAGCGCGGTGGGCGACGTGTTGGTGTTGCATCAGCACGGGCTTCGGCGCGCCCATTTGCACGTCCTTGGATCCGGCGATTTTCTTTCGGCTGCCGCTTCATCGCGGTTTGGCCACTCTCCGCTTACCCAGCCCTTGCTGCAATCGGCGTCTCAGAACGTTCGAGTCCTCGCAGTCGTTGCAATCGGTTCGGTATTTGTGTTTGGGCCTCACGGCTCAGGCATTGCCGAAGTCGGCCTGCTTTCTCTGCAGAATGGCCCGCTAGTTTTGAGCACGGGACTGCAAGAGGCGCCAATCATTAATTCTCCTCAATTCTCTCTTCCGGCCCAGTTCGGTCGAACCGCATCCGCTGTCTTGCTGCTGCGGAACCACACTCTGCTCCTATAAGGGCCTCCCCACACAGAGGCAACGGCGGTTAGGGTCGATCCCGCACCGCATTGCAGCATCATCGGCGTCACCAGCAACCAGTCCGTGGCGGGCGACTGAGCGATCACCGGTGACCTTACGCTGGATCCCAGGGCTCCGGCGTACCAGAGGCGCTGCCCGCATTCTCACGATCACGGTCAAATGCGCCGATGCCTCCAGCGATTCCGCCACCGGTAGGGTGAGCGTCACGGTTTCGAAATGAACAGACGGCGACCACAATTGAGGAACGACCAATCAGGTCCCCGCCGGCGGATCGCATTGGACTTCACATGAAGCAATTACCACAAGGAGCGTCTAACAGGACCCCAAGCGCGAGCGCAGGGCCAAGCTCGCAGACTCAAAATGACAAGGCCGTTCGCTTGCGCTCCCGGTCCTGTTGGAGACTCTAAAGAAAGTGCAGGGACTTGCGATGAAGAACAAGTGGGCGCTAGTCTTCACGCAACCAGTAAGCCAAACGGCGCCACAGGAGGAATAAGTTATGAAAAAGCAATTATCGAGAATCAGGATCGCGTTTCTGGGCATCGCGTCTTCATTGATGGTGCTTGCCCTTTCCCCTTCAGCGGAGGCCAGTACTGCATACGGCACGCTTAACAACTTCGATTGCGTCAATGACGTTGTCGATACTAATAGCAATGGTGTCGAGTGTCACGGATTTGAAATCGAACTTGATGATATTCACAGCAAGGACATCACGTACACCTACGACTACAATCATTACGGCATTCCCAAAATAACGGAGAGTACGTTTCTGGATGCCAACAATGTTTCGCACCCGAGGGTCGTCATTCGCTACGCCGCCACCTGGACCGGCAGCGCTTGGACGGCTTACACGGCCGTTCCGTCCGGTCCCATAAGCCCGACCGACGGCCATCAGTTCACCAATCCATCCGTGAATTTCGGGGGAGAACATTTTGGTGTTGGCTATTACGGAGCGCCGAC
Source organism: Planctomycetota bacterium (assembly GCA_038043285.1). Classification (GTDB taxonomy): domain Bacteria; phylum Planctomycetota; class Phycisphaerae; order UBA1845; family UBA1845; genus JBBTCJ01. The sequence continues at coordinate 46,370 of JBBTCJ010000142.1, forward strand.
GGCCGTGAGGTACCATTGGCTGATCGATGACGGATCGCACAATTTGATCCCTGGTCCTCTGGTTTATATCGCAACGCCGACGTTTGTTTATTATCCGCCGGCGTTTTTGCAACCCGCTCAAGTTCAAGCAGCGATCGTTCCTCCACCTCCACCGGATCCGCCCGTGCTGGAATTCGGCGTGGCCACGTGGGTGAAGGATATCAAGACGGAGACTCACAATCCCAACAAGGTAGAACTTCGGGATCTTGTCGATCCCGATCCTGATGGGGTTGGCAACGACTGGAGAAACGGTGAGCCCGACGAAGTGGAAACGGAGTGGCGAATTCTCCAGACGGAATTCGCCAACGTCGGCGTTGGCAACGGCGAGTTGGAGGGTGCGCCGGAAGACCTTCCGGATGGCGATGAGGTCATCACTCGCCGCTACGAGTTCTACAAATATGTGGGTCCCCTCGATCCGGAAACCGGCGAAGTCATGACCGAATCGGTCGGCCCCGACGATATCCATGGCGTAGGGGACTATGCGGACGTCGTCGTCGTCGGTGATTTCATCGGCGCGCAGATGGCCGGCTTCGACGTCGCCCCGGTCCTGGGGTTGATCGATCACATCCCGGACGGCGAGATCGGTGTCCCGTACGCCGAACGCACCGTGGTGGTCGCGGGAGGGGCCGCATTTCTCGCCACGGTGTCCGGATCACTTCCTAACGGAACGACTCTGGACGTAGTCACGGGTATATTCTCTGGAACACCGGACACCCCCGGTGTGTCCACGTTTACCGTTGCGGCCTCGGATACCAGTGGCGCTGCAGTATCCAAGACATACACCGTCACGATTCCGGAAGTTGTGCCCACCACGGGGAGGATTACCACGAGCGCATCGCCCGCCGGCGGCGGGACCACGGCCGGAGGCGGCACCTTTGACAACGGGACACAGATTTCCGTCGTGGCGACGCACAACGCGGGCTATGCATTCGTCAACTGGACGGAGGGCGGCCTGGAAGTGAGTAATTCCGCAGTTTATCCCTTCACCGTCAACGGGGACCGCACCCTGGTGGCAAACTTCATTTGTTCCCCGAGCGCCGAGGTCTGTAACGGGCTTGACGACGACTGCAACGGGTCGATCGACGATGGCCTCGCGCCCGTCGCCACCACCTGCGGCGTCGGGGCATGTGCTGCGACGGGAACGCAGACCTGTGTGGACGGTGTGCTCACGGATAGCTGCACCCCCGGCAACTCGAGCGCCGAGGTGTGTAATGGCCTCGACGACGACTGCAACGGGCTGGTCGATGATGGCATTGCACCCGTCGCCACCACCTGCGGCGTCGGGGCGTGTGCCGCGACGGGAACGCAGACCTGTGTGGACGGCGTGCTCACGGATGGCTGCACCCCCGGCAACTCGAGCGCCGAGGTTTGTAACGGCCTTGACGACGACTGCAACGGGCTGGTCGATGATGGCATCGCACCGGCTTGCTGCGACACGGATTCTGATTGTGATGACGGCAACGCATGCACGACGGACCGATGTGAGAACTCGGTCTGCACGCACGGAAGTGTCGCGGACTGCTGTCAGACGGATGCGGATTGCGACGACGGCCTGTTCTGCAACGGGCAAGAACGTTGCAACGCCGTCGCGGGGTGTATCCCCGCAGGTCGCCCCCCATGCCCGCCGCCGTTCTGTGATGAGATCAACAACCGCTGCGACCCGCGTCCGGGGCCCAAGGGCCCGAACGAGCGCCGTGGTAAGTAATCAGCGCCGACACTCGATCGCCAGGAACTTTCGCTTTTTTTCAATTGGGCGGGTCGGGCCTGTTTGCACGGCCCGCCTTCTTTTTAGTCCGAAATGTGTTCCGTGTTGAACGCACGAATCTTCGCTGAAACAGCCCGCACGGGGCTGAAACGAGGCCTCCGGGCGGTTTGATCGGCACAATTCAGCGGATTCGATCAACAGTACGGGCAGAGAGGTCGCCCTCGTGGATGGCTTGGAGCCGCCAAGCGATGCGCTTGACCAGGTGCTGCTTGTTGAACGACCGTGCCGCCTCGCCGAAAACCTCGGCGTAGCGCTGGCGGAGCTGCGTGACGGTCATTCGTCCCAGCTCGTTCACAACCTTGTCGATATTGAGCGCCATCCTCATGCCTCCGGCGTCCTCTCTGGTTGACGCCCGGGGCCATCAGGGCGAGTCCTCGCGTCAGCTTCAAGGCCGGTTGGCGAGGATTCCGCCGGAATCTCCCCGCATTCCGGCAACGCCGGAGGAATTGCGCGTAAGCGATGGATGCCGTTGGCCAGGATGGCCGTCAGCTCGCGCAGACGCTCATGGGTGGAAAGGGCGGCTGGGTCGTCGAATGCGCCGATGGCGTTGCTCGTGGCGGCAGGGTTCATAGCTTGGCAATCCTTTCCGCAATGTGCCGAGTCAGCGCCCGTGCCCACACCAACGCCTGGCCTGCGCTCAAATCAAGCCAGGACGGTGAAGCCGTCGTGGCCGGTAGATGCGTATGCGCTTTGATGGACGCGAGTGCGGCCTTCACCGTGTGGGGGTTGGCGGGAAAGTCCTCGACGACCCACCCTTCCGCCTTGGGGTCATTCGGCATGCGTACCGCTGCATGCAGCCACGGCAGAAGGCGGTTTTGGAGCGCGGCGTCCTCGATCTCGACGTAGCGGTTGTCCTGCCACTCCATGAGCGCGCCTGCGTAGTGGCGGAGCGTGATCCCTTCGGCATGCTGGTGGAATTCACGGACAAACGCTTCAGCCGTCGGTAGGGTCCGCTCCGTCGAGAGAATCAGGCGGCCTGTGGCTGGATCGACGGTGCCGGGCGGTGGCTCGTTGGAAAGTGGCCCGCCGGTAGTACCGCCCGAAGACTTCGCGGCTTCCCGGACACCGGGCGACTTAGACAGAATGGGTTCGAGTGGTTCCACGGTTTCGCTACCCGATGCTGCAAGGGTGTTGCTGGCGGTCTTGCAATTGCTGCCACAGTCGACGTTGTTTCTTCCAATCCATCACGGCACAGACGGGCCGCAGGTCGCGTTCGCCGATCGGGTCTTTGCCTTTGATGGTGCGGGGCAGGAACAGGATTGCCTCCTGGATGTCGGGCGCGAGGTTGAGCAGGTTCATGATCTGCGTCATCCGCGCGCGGGTGATATGGCCCAGGCGGGCGAGTTCGGCGTAATCGGCCACCCCTTCTGTCCGAACGAGTTCCTCGCATCGAATGGCCAAGGCCATCAACCGGGCCACGCGAGGAACCGAGCCCGCAGGAGGCTCAGGCAAGTCGGGCGGCGTACCCGGCACGATCTCGCGCCGTCCGGCGGACCCGCGTGCGAAGTGAACGTTGAACTCCACCGTCAGGCCGTCACACATTCTTCTACCTCCAAGCTGGCGGTCGCGGCGTGAATCAACGCAGATCGGTCGGCCACACCGTTCTGGCCGATTGTCCTGATCCCATTGGCGTGGAACGTCACCGCGATCTTCCCATTCGCGCCGTCGTAGTCGACGCGCTGGATCAGCAGACGCAGTACGCGGGCTTGCTCCTTAGGGCTCAGCGTTTCCCATAACGGCGTGAATGCCTTCAACGCGGAATCAACCTCCGCCTTGGTGACTATCCCCCGCCGCGCTCGCTCGGCCTGGTCGCGCAGCTCGGTCAAGCGCTGCTCCGCTTCGCGCAGGCGCTCATGTAACTCCGCCAGCCGGGTAGCCGCGTGGCCGTTGGTGGCCGCGTCGGTTGCGACCTTGCCAATCTCCGCGTGAATCCGACCGATCTCGCGCTCGGCAATCCTGGCATCGCTCTCCAGGGAGGCCGTCTCTTCCAGCGCCTGCGACCGGGCCTGGTCGAGGGCCATCGCCATGACGGCCGGATCCTTTCCGACGGCCCGAATCTGCTCGACCACGAAGCGCTCGATCTGCTCCGCCGGAACCGACTTCGACGGGCACGCGTGCCAGCCCTGTTTTTGCGCCGTGTAGCAGGCGTAGTACCGATAGCGCCGATTTCCCTTGCTGGTGTAAGAGTGCGTCATGGCCCGGGCGCACGGCTTGCACCGCAGCAGGCCCTTCAGAAGAGCCCCGTACTTGTTGCGGACGTGCATTCCGCCACTGCGGCCGTTGGACCGCAGCATCTGCTGCACGCGTTGCCAGATTTCCTCGTCGATGATCGCCTCGTGCTCGCCGGCGTGAACTTCGTCCTTATAGCGCACCTTGCCGCGGTACACGACGTTGGTAAGCACGCGGAAGAGACGGGCTTTGTCGAACAACTGGCCGCCGCGCTGGGCGCCCTTGCTTGTGGTCCAGCACTTCGTCGTCCACCCTCGGGCGTTCAACTCCTCCGCCGTCCGGATGAGCGACTGCTTTCCGAGATAGAGTTCAAAGATGTCCCGCACCCGGCGGGCCTCTTCCTCATTGACCACGAGCTTGGACCCACTCGGGGCGTGATCCACGTCGAATCCAAGTAGGGCGTGACCGCCGGACCACTTCCCCTTGCGCCGTGCCGCGGCGATTTTGTCGCGCGTGCGCTCTGAGATGATCTCGCGTTCGAACTGGGCGAAAGACAGCAGGATGTTGAGCGTCAGACGGCCCATCGAGTGGGTGGTGTTAAATTGCTGCGTCACCGAGACGAACGAGACGTGGCCCTTCTCGAACTTCTCGATCATCCGCGCAAAGTCCAACAAGGAGCGGCTCAGGCGATCCACCTTGTAGACCACAACGCAGTCAATTCGCCCGGCCTCAATATCCTCGAACAGACGCCGAAGCGCCGGCCGCTCCATGTTCGCGCCGGTGAAGCCGCCGTCGTCGTACCGCGTCGGCAGGCAGGTCCAACCCTCGTGCCGCTGGCTGGCGATATACGCCTCCGCGGCTTCGCGCTGAGCGTCGAGCGTGTTGAACTCCTGCTCCAGACCTTCTTCGGTGGACTTTCTCGTGTAGATGGCGCAACGGATCTGCCCCGTCTGCCGAACCCACCCGTTGCCGTTCCCATTGCGTTTCACTCCGCGGCCTCCTTGGCGGGTTTCGGTAACCCGAAGAACAGGAAACCGTTCCAGTGCGCGCCGGTGATTTTGTGGGCCACCGCCGAGAGGCTGCGATGGACCTCGCCCTCGAAGTCGAAGCCTTCGGGCAGAACCCTCACCTGGACCGTGCGACCCTTGTAGACGCGCTTAAGGAGCGTGCCGGCCATTGGAAGCCGGTCATCGGGTCCGATGCGGAACGCCGATGTGACCGTCTCACCCTCTTCGCCCGCGTCGTGCGGAGCGATTGGTGGTCGGATTCGCAGGTCCGCGTCGTTCGCCAACTCATGAGCGCGGCGTCGCGCCCGCTCGGACAGGTCGCCCTCGTGAATGGCCTGGAGCCGCCACGCGATCCGCTTGACCAGATGCTGTTTGTTGAACGACCGCGCCGCCTCGCCGAAGACCTCGCCGTAGCGCTCACGCAGTTGCGTGACGGTCATGCGCCCCAGTTCGGTCACGGCCTTCTCGACATCGAGAGCCATCATCATGCCTCCGGCGTCCTCTCTGGTTGACGCCCGGTGCCATCAGGGCGAGTCGTCGCGACAGGTTCAAGGCCGGCTTCCGAGGATTCCGCCGGAGTTCCGCGGACTTCCGGCGGGGCCGGAGGGATTGCACGTAGACGATGAACCCCGCTGGCCAGGATGGCCGCCAGTTCACGCAAACGGTCGTGGGGCGTCAGCGACACGGGGTCGGCTCGGTCGCCGAGCTTTCGTGGAACTTCGTGGTCGCTTGCGTCGGCAAGCTCCCCCACCCGGCGGGCCGACAGAAGCCGTACGTGGTCGGGCGCACCGTCGCCGTTGTCTTTCGCGGTCAGGGTCATCGCGTCGGTACTCCATTACTTCCGCGCTCTTTGTCGGAAGTCCACGGCGCTCGTTGTCGCCGCGTTTTGGCAGATTGCGGTGAGTGATCCTCGTCTGTCAGGGACCGCTCGGCCTTGGCGATCCATTCCTCGACGAGGGCGAGCGCGCGTCGGGCAATCTGTAGGTCTCGCAGGGCGTTTCTCATACGCACGCGAGCCTACCAGACAGAATCCCTACGGAAGTTTTGTGGGCAGTATTCGACTTGTGAAAGCCCGACTGGAGCGGTCGCTAGGGCCGTTTTTGAGGTGTCGACTGGGAAGTAATCGGGAAGTAATAGGATTACTTCCGGCGCAATCGCTCGACTTCGTCCATCGTGTCGAACGCCATTTCGCGCAACTGCAGCTCAGCCCGGATCGCCTTGTGGACTTCGCGTTCGTCAACCAGTGCGACGTTGCCTTTTGCTGTCGGTTGGGGGCTTCCGAAGGTCTGTTCCCAGGTCTTACGATTGTAGATCCTTACTTCGCGTTGCTCCAACCAACCCTTTGTCTTTTTCCAGTCCCACGGTGGATCGTTTTCGAGCATCCGGTTGACCGTGTTGATTACTTCGTTGCCCGTAAGGGGGGGCATCGCCGGCTTGCCGTCCACCCCGTCGCCCCGATGGCTCTCGCCGCCCGCAAGCACGTTGCCTTCCTCCGCCGTCGGCATTCGTTTGAGCGCCCTGTCGAGTACGTCCAACACGTTAGCACGGATGTACTCGCAGAATCGTCGCTTCTCGCCAGTCACGGAATCGACGGCAAGGAACGTGTTAGACCGATTTACAGTTTCATCCGCCCCGACAGGCATGAAGGGAATCCCGGTCGCGAGTGCATCGGCAGCGGGCCTGAGAGCTTTGTCAGCGTACGCCGCTTCCGTAGCGTCGCGCAGCCTTTGACGCAATGGCCGCAACCGTTCAACCGCATCGCAACCACGAATGACGATGCACTCAATTTTCCCGATCGGCGAATAGCACTCGCCGAACTGAGGGTCCGTGAAGGGCTTGTGCTCCATCTGTTGCCGACGTTCGCCGCTCTCAAGATAGGTCTTGTATGCGACGATCGCTTCCCGCAACTCGGTGCAAAGGTTTGGCATGGTGTGTGTGTGCGCTCAGAATGGGCTGGCCACAACGGCCATCGGGCACGCGCCGCGGGAAACGCCGGGACCGCGCAATGGGCAGCCGACCCATTCACCCGGTATGGACATCTTACCGTGGCCGGCGCGCCCTTTCTATTACAACAGCGGCGCCGCGGAACCGGTTCGAGTCTCATTTGGGCTGCGAACGCAACCCCGCGTTAACCAAATCGGGGTGTCAACCGAGAGAGGCAGAGAGTTTGAGAGTTTCTGGCGAGGGGGCGAGCGTAAACGTAGGGGTTGCGTCCGGGCTGGCGGAAGCGGCGTTGCAAACAGAGAGCGCGGCCTCTCGGCAGCTGGCGCGCAACGTCGCGTGGTTGGCGGACTTACGGCGATCGCCGCGAGTGACGATTTCGCGTCGAGCCGCTAACGAAAAAGCCACCGAAGTTATCGGTGGCGGGGTGACCTCCCCGAACGTAACCGTCTCGAACCTTGGCATCGTGGGGCGGACCGGGTCTCGTTGGGCCGACATGTTAACCGCGCGAGCGCAGCGAGGTCAACGGCGCCCACGTCCCGGTCGGTGCGGTTGGTTCATGCAAATTCCTCTATGCGATTATCAAAACCCTTACGTCAACCCCAGCGCCTTCATCGCTGCCGTCATGGGGTCCGAAAAGAAGATCGGATCGACACGCTCGACAATGTCCCCCGACACCTCGAGGAAATTGCGTTTGTTCTCCAACGGGATCAGTGCTCGGCGCGCGCCGTTATCCATACCCACCTGGAGGGGCTCCGCCAGCGAACGCAGGGACTTGATATTCCCCTGGATGCTGAGATCTCCGAGGATCACGAGCCCTGCCGAGACAGACTGTTTTTTGATGGCGGAATACATCGCAACGATGAGGGCAACGCCCGCCTCACATGGAACATGGTTACCGAGAAGGTCGATGCCCTCCACATGGAAATCGGTCATGTCCGCCTGCTGCGATATCCCCATCTTGACCTTCTGGGCTGCCAGATAGGCAAAGGCCCGCTGGATGGACTCCTTCATCGTTCCGTCGATGCCGCCGGCGATCTTCAACTTCCCGGTGCCGGGAGAACATCCCACCTCCAGCCGGTACAGACCGACTCTGCCCTGGTCATCGACAGAAGCCGTGTAGACTGAGCCGGGAGCCAGAGGGTCAGAAGAGATCATGTCCCGTCCGCCCTGTTCGGGAACGCCGACAAAGCGCTCTTCCCGGGTCTCGTTGTCCGTGTAGGAAAAGGAGGTCTGGTGGTATTCGAAGGAGCCGAGCTTCTTGAGCTGCTCCTTGACCCGACGCCGACCTTCCAAAGCCAGTTCGACAAGCTCGGCCAACTCGTCCCGGCTTACCTCGCCGTGCGGGTATATGAGCTTCATCAGCCCCGACACGGTCTTGCGCACGGCCTTCACATCGCGTGCATTGAGATGATGGCCCAGCGAGAAGTGGCGATCTATCGTCTCGGTAAAGTTGTGCTTACGGAGTTCGCGGAGCGCCTCGGCGAGATAATCCACTACGAAGCCATAGTGGTCGGTGAAGAACTCGACCCGCATCTTGGGGATTTCCCATCCGGGAATGTAGAAGTGAAGACGGTCCAGAAACGCCAGGTCTTCGCGGATCACTTCCGGCATCGGAATGAAAAGGTGCGAGGATCGGACCATGACATCCACCGCCTGGTTGGTGTTGCCGAACATGGCGATGGAGGCCATGCCCGTTAGGGCATCTTTGCCCCGCGCGAATGTCCCGGACTCGCAGTAGGTTTTCAAGGTGGTCACGACTTCCTTGGGCATCTTCTGGAGGTCGGCCACTTCATCGAAGGCCACCGCGTCCCAAATGCCTACCAAGCCCATCTTTCCGGTCGCCATGTTGTAGAACAAGTTGGCCACTGTCGTAGCGCCGGTCAGCAAGATCGTGTACGGCGAGAGTTCCTGGTATGCGTAGCTCTTGCCCGTGCCCCGAGGCCCCAACTCAACGAGGTTGTAGTTGTTTTCACAGAGGGGAATCATGCGGGCTAAGAACAGCATCTTCAGCCGACGGTCGAAATCGTGCGGCTCGAGGCCGATGGTTCTTAGAAGGAGATCGATCCACTCATCAGAGGAGAACTGCCGACGACACTCGCGGAACTCCGCCAGATCGAAAGTGGCAATCTGGATGGGCTTCAGGCCATCGATCCAGAACGGACTGCGCTTGCCCTTGGCCTCCTCGTCGTACTGGTGCCGGATGTCGACCTGGGCCCAGACGCCCCCCATGAGAAGCCGGTCGTATTCCCGCATGAAGTGCTCCGGTACGTGAATGAATTTGTGCCCGAAATTGACCAGCTCCGCCCAGTGCTTGTCGTCGTCGGAAAGGTAGCGAACCTTCACCTTGTCGATCAGGGTATGCTTGCCCTTGTCCTTGACCATCGATTGCGCCTTGTTGGCCTCGTCGGGCCGGACGAAATTCGAAGAGATCGTCGTGTTTACGACGCGCAGGCCCGCCTCGATGGCGGACGAGTCGTCCGTCGCGCAATACTTCCCAAGCAGATACTCCAGAACGAACACGGGGACGTTCGCGCCGACCTTTACCTTGCGGACCAGATCCTTCCGAACGACTTTTCCTGCGAATACTTTTGTCGCTTTTCGGTCTAGGTCAGGCATCTACGTGTCCTCTACAGGGCAATGGCCACCTCTATCTTCTCCACGCGGGTCAATTCAGCCCCACTCGCGCCGTCAATCAAGTACAACCCTACCGTTTTTTGATCAAGTTCCTCAACGACCATTAACGTGATGGTATTGGGGGCGATGTCTTGGGGATTGGCGTCGTGCTTCTTGAGAACGACATCTCCCGTTGCCTCGTCGAAACCGTAGGACGCGCTCACGGGTCGTGAAACATTCTTGCCCTTGGCCCGGAGCTCGACGCGAACCTTCGGCGGCTCCAACACAAACAGGTTTGTGTTTCGTCCCTCCACTAGAACCGAGAAGAATCGCGTCGTGAGTTTCTGGCTGCCCGGCGTGAGCTTCCATTCGATCCCCGACGGCGGTCCAGCCACCGCCTTCGCCCGGGGCTGCAAAACCAGGAGTGGGATGATCATTTCCTGCGGAGAAAGGCCTCCGTGGAAATAGGCCCTTCCGCCACCCTTGGCCTTGAAGCACGCAAAGGTCCACGGCGCAGCCAGATCAAATTCCCCCTCCATGCCTAACGCCGTCAGGGGAGCACGCAGGTAAGCGTCACCCGCCTTCCCGCCGCGTCCGACCCATACACGCCGGTGAAGGTCCACGGTCTCCCCGCCCGGCGCATCAACTTTCATGTCTTCGCTCAGCTCGTCGGCGAAGAGGTGCCCGTGATCGGAGGTCAGAACGATCCGTTCGATCCCGGCCTCGGCCAGGATCCGAATCCCTCTCCGCAGATCGTTCAGGACGCCGTCCATTTGACGCCGCGCCTGGGCAATGTTGTCCTGTTCGCAAAGTTCGTCGATTTCCTGCGACGTTACCAGAACCAACTGGGCTTTCTCGATGCCTTCTCGAATCTTCTTGGACGGCTTGGGCAGGAGATTCTCCAGCTTGGTCTCGAATACGCTCACGCCCGCGTGCTCCGTCAGGAACGCGACGCGGTCCTTGCGGTCCTTGATGACCGTTCCACCGATCTCAACGGCCAGCTTGCCTCCACCGGCGTTGACGACCTTAGCCGACTCGTGGGCGCGGGGAAGGAGCGCCGCCATGCCGATCTCGGTGATCGTCGGCACGGCGCTGACCGCCGGATGAAGTTCGGTCTCGAAATCGTCCTTGAGCAAGCGAGCCAGCTCGCGTGCCATCTCGAAGCGGAGGGCGTCCACCCACACGTAGGCGACCTTCGCCGTACCCAGCGTCGGCTTGACATGCTTCTCGAAAATGTCCCGCTGGCGAATCAGGCCCTTGATTGGAAGTCTTGTCTTCTGGATTTGCCCCACGAACTGCCGAGCCAGATCGGACCCCACTTGCGTATAGCGTTGCCGAGCGCGAACGATCAGCTTCTCGATGCTCTCGTGATCATCACCGATCTGCGGTTCGAAGTTGTGCCAGCGGCTCTCCATGTGGCGGTGATGGGTGTCGAGCTGGCACCACGGCGAGCGCCCGTCGGCATACTGCTTGACGAGGTCTGGCAGGGACGTTGGGGCCTTCTTCATGGCCTGCTCCACGCGCTCGGCCTCGAGGAGGACCTCGGCGGCCGATGCCACCAGCGCCCACCGGGCCTGGAGCTTCGGCTCCACGTCGCACCAGAAGCGAGATAGGCGTGACTCGGCCGCGTTCAGCATTTCGCCGTCCGTGGCCTCCAGGAGGCGGTTCTCGACGTGCCGCAATAGAGCGCGCTCGATGGCCGAGAAGGTTTCGATCTCCGCAATCGCGTCCGGGTAGAAATCCAAAGTTGCCAGTGCGAATTCCTGCTCGACCTGCGTCGCGGCAGCGATGTAACTTTCACGCCGATCGCGGCGCAAGCGCCACGTGCGGGCGAGCGCCATGCATGCGTTTCGGCTCGCGGCCACGGAGGCAATCGGGGCGGAGTCGAGCTTGGACGGCACGGCCCCGCCGAGCCCAGCAACCAAGTCGGTCAATAGGACGTGGCGAGCCAGGCGCTGGCGCAAATCATGGAGTCCGGAATCCTTCGGCGTTTCGAAGCCGAAATCCCGGAGGAGAAGCTCCGCGAGTTCACCCTCCGCCTCCTTCTTCGTGATCTCGCTGTCATGGCGGTCACTATCCAGAAAGGCCAAGGCGATGTCTTGAGGGTTGCCGGTGCCGAAGATGAGGGTGAGGACGCCCCTGGAGATTTCGCCGCCTTTGTCGGCCAAGGCGTTGAGGTCGGCCAGCCTCAACTTGCCCGCATCCGTCTGCTTCTCCACATCGGAGGCGGTCCCGTCACCCAACACACCTTTGAGCGCGTTGCGGGCCACGATGGCAAGGCGCGTGTTCCGCATGGGCGGCTGCTGGCCAGGCTGCATAACCACGCCCGCTGCCTCCAGCTCGATCAGGGCGTGGTCCGTCTGATCCTGGGCCATGGGCACGTAGACCACCAGACGCGGCGGCTCTTCGCCATCCATGAGCTTCTTCTGGTCGATCCGCCAGCGCAGGTTGATGAAGCTGCCCTCGTAGCGCAGGACCGTCGTATCGGGCAGATCGAGTGTCTCAACCGCCTCGGCGTAGACGCCCTCGGGGTCGTACCAGACCACAACGCCGTTGTCCGCCACCTGCTTGGTAATGAGGCTCACCAGATGATCTGTGACAATGGCCGGGCTCATGTTGTCACGCCCTCCACAGCCGTAGGGTTCTCACAGAAGCGCTCAAACGAAAGTTCGGTCCAGTGAACCTTCGCCTTGTCCCGAAAGAACCTGGTGTAGCGGTCCTTCTCCGCCCGCTTGGCCGCCGGCTCCTTGCCCGCGTGCTCGTTGACGACGAACACATCTGGTGTGCGCGCCCCGTTCACTTCCACGCGCTTCAGCAAGTAGCGCACATGCACGTCGGCATCGGGGAATGAGTAGCCGCAGAAGACGATTCGCCTACATTCCAGAAGCGACTGTTCGGCGGCGTGCCAGATTTGCCGCAGGTAGAGATTGGACAGCGCCTTGAAATAGGTTGGCGGAATGATGATGGGCACGGCGAGTGTTTGGCACCTGCTGCATACGCAGTCGCCAGGCCGCCACTTCAGGCGACAGACGCCCTTTTCCCGTGGCGTGATCCTCATTGCCCGACACGTCGGGCAATACAACCAGTTCAGGCTTCCGTGAAGTTTGAACAGCTTGATGCTCCGGGCGGCACGTGGCTTCGTCCAATCACGACCCGCGTTCATGAACTCGACCGCGTAATCCAAGTCAATCTCGTCAAGTCCCAGGAGCGCATTATCGATCAGGATGTCGTAGTTCAGACTGACGAAGGACGTGTTGCGCAGTTGCCCGGCCCCTTCTAGTGAGCGCACTAGCCTTGGATGATGCGGCGCATTACCCCGAAGCTTGTGATCCAGGATCTCCGCAATCAGCAAGGTCAGGATGTCGTGCATGTGCTGAAGTCGCGGCTTCTGCTGGGCATCCACGGTGTGAGAGGTTCCCCAATCGCGAAAGCTCTCACGTTGTGAGTCGGCAAGCTCGATGATGCCAAGCACCTCTTCGAAGGTCGGAAACGTCGCTCGCTCAATTGAATCCTGGTCGTCGACATCGATTCCGAAGAACACTTCGAAGAAGGTTGCGAGCTCCCTGTCCCATGCATGGTTGGCCGGACCCGGGGCCTGGTTGTTGTAGTGGCGGAAGTAATCGCGGAACAGCTCCCCCTGCAAGGGCGCGCCATCGGCGCGAGAAGCGCCTGCGCCGAGGAACACAACTGTTCTGTCGTCCTGCGCGCGCTGATCCCTCACCCGATCGGCATCCATCCTGGAGGTGCGTCGATTACGATTCGACATCGACTTCCTCCTCTTCAGCGACTTCGAACTCTTCGTCCGCGGTCACGTCGGCTTCGGTAGCTCGCTTGGACCTCGGCGGCGGCACCGCGCACAGGTGTTCCAGGCCGTGAGCGATCGCAACCGAGCGATCGCGCTTGCACAGCTCCTTTACCCGGTCGGGCCAGCGCTGGTAGGCGATGTGCGACCAGTCGTACTTGCCCTCCTGGAGTTCTTCCCAGTACTTCTTGGCCTCCTTCCAGGGGACGAGTTCCCACAAGGGGGCGATGTTGAGCACCACGCCGTCATTGAGGTCGGGTGTCAAGTGGAGATCGGCCGCGCGGCGGAGCTTATCCTTGAAGTCGTGCAACTCGGAGACGAACTGCTCCTGGCGGTCGATGTCCTTTTCGATTTGCTTGGCCTCGCGGCCGGAGCTGCCCGCCACGTCCTTCCGGTCGCGGAGCGTCCGCAGGCGGTCCTCTTCCAGGCGAACCTTGGGCTCTACGTAGTTGAGGAGAGCCTTGAAAAGAATGTCCTTGTCCAAGCGGTGGTAATAGAGCCAGAGTCCGTAGTTGCCCCTGGCTGAGCGCAGATACCAATAGATGGGGGCCTTGCGCCGGCTCCTTGAGTAGCGCCTGACGTGATCCATCCAGAAGCCGCAGTTACCCGGCTTGCGGAAATAGTCGCGCAGTTCACGGACGCCCAGAATCTCGCAGGCCTCCTTCTCAATCGCCTCAGTGCGGTCTTTCCAGATCAGTTCAAGAACATCCCGCACGCGGCGAACGATGTCACCGGAATTCTCGGGGTCGTCGGGAACGATGCCGTTGTTGTCGATGCGAAGCGGGTATCGCGGAAACGCTTCTCCCGCTGGCAATCCGTCGTCTCCAACCAGCATTCCTGGAGAACAGACTGGGAATGGCGCAAGCGGCAATGGAAACTCCTGCTGCTGAGGCCCGTTAATCGCAAACCGAACGTCCCACCTTCCGAACGCAGCTCCTACAGCCCAGGACACAAGCTCATTGGCGAGATGATAAGCGTCTATCCCCCCTGCTTCACCCCCTCCATTCTCCGATTCATCCTTCTGTTCGTCGGATACATCCTCGGTCCCCTCGTTCCCGCTCAATTCGAAGTTAATCCAACGCCTGTCCTCATCCACTAAACCATAGGCCTCAAGTACAACATCGTTCACTTGGCTCTGCAAAGCACCCACGGTCGCTCGCGTCTCCATCACCTGTTCACTGCACTTCTCACACGCTTCACCGATGGTTCCAGTATCGCGGGCCAGTAACAGGCGAGGCAAACGAAACACTACTGAAGTCTCATCTGTAGTGTGCTCCTTGAAGGACAGGTGATATAGTGTGCTGGCTAGGTCACCTAGTTGAACCGTTGCATCCGCCGTAAGTTCTGGGAAAGGCACCTTTTGGATATACCCCACTTCGAATTTCAATGACTGACCTCCAGCCGAACCACGGGGCATGAACAGGCGAATCAGAGCAAAAAACACATCACTGTTGAGTACTCCGAGCATAGGGAGAAGTAGGTTGCCATCAGCAAATAGACCAGGCCCGCCAACAGAGAACACGCTTCCTGGTGGCATCATCCTAAAACTGCCCCGCTTGTGAGGAAGATAAGACCAAGTTATCCCAGGGCGGAAATAGCAGCCCTCGCTTCTAACATTACGAGAGACAGGGCCGTAGAGTGCAGAATTGTACTCTTTTAGAGCTCTTCCATCATTCTCCCAATCCAAGAATAGATGGTGGTTGCTACTGTATTGGTGAAACCCACCTCCCTTGGCAAAAGGGACCCAGCGAATACCATTCTTTGTCGCCTCAATGCACTTGGCTTGGATCGCAGAAATAGGAAAGGCGCCTGTCGTTTCGAGACCCAGCATTGATGGCGGCGGTATTTCGGTCCATAAGCGCGCAAACCGAAAATCATCCGACGTTTGAAGGCCAACCCGCGCTTCGCGCCCATCGGCCTCAACGGGTTGCAACGTCCTGAATAGGTGCAATACGGTTGGAGTTACCCAGTAGGCAAGCGGAGAGCCGGGAATACCCTTAAAAGAAGAAAGAAGGGTATAGAACAAGCGAGAGGTGTCAGGACAATCCCTCAGCATCGCACGAAGAGCTGTCTGTTTTGCATCCTCAGGAACATCGAGTAA
>JBBTCJ010000143.1:0-16926 GCA_038043285.1 Planctomycetota bacterium
TGGCCGGCGTGCTCCTCGATGTAACCGGCCACCTCGGCCTCGACCGCCGTGGCCAACAACTCACAGGCGCCGTGCCGGAGAATCTCGGTGAGAACATCCTTCGGAGAACCCGCCAACAAGTCCCTGGAACTCGCTGGCAAAACGATCGTGCCTGTCGTATCCTTCTTCACGGGGCGTATCCTTTCAAAAATGGGTGCATGAAATCACACCCAGGGTACGCCGCCTTTTTCAGAACGTCATCCACAACATTCGGTTATATCTCTCGGTGTCATGACCACCATTGAAGCGAAATGAAACCACAAGTGCCGATTCAGGATTTCTATCCCGCCGATGTCGCCCACTGCTACGGCTGCGGGCGGCTCAATCCGCAGGGGCTGCACATTCGCAGCACCTGGGACGGTGACGACACCCTCGCCGTCATCACGCCTCGCGAATACCACACTGCCATGCCCGGGTACGTCTACGGCGGCTTCATAGCTTCGCTCGTTGATTGTCACGGAACCGGCTCCGCCGCGCTCGCCGCTTATCGTGCCGCAGGCCGCCAGCCGGGTACCTCACCGCCGCTTCGGTTTGTCACGGCATCGCTGAAAGTAGACTTTCTTCGACCGACGCCGATTGGCATTCCGCTGGAAGCGCGCGGCCGCATTAAGGAAGTGAATCCTCACAAGGTAATCGTCGACATCGAGGTTATTGCTGGTGGGGAGGTCTGCGCTCGCGGCAATGTCGTCGCCGTGCTCATGCCGGAACACTTGGTTTCGGGCGGATCGGCGCAACCGTCGCCGCCACCAGCAGAGCAGGAACCGAAGCGTTCAGGCCGTGGATAACGCATACGGATCCGCAAAGGCACTGGTTTGTCCGCGCCGCCACGACGCGAATGGCTCTAGCAATCGGCAGTTGCGCCTACTCAGAGTGCTTCCGCGTACCATCGCCCCGCATTCGTTGTGCTGCACCGTGCCGCAAGAAGCTGGCGGCAAGATGGCATTGCGCCACGACGTCTGTCGGGGCGCTGTTCCGCGCCGAATTCGTCGCTACGCGTGCGAATGAGCCAGCACCAATCGCATTGCCAGCAGAACACTAAGACCCACGACAAAGGCGCCGATGTGCGCAAGGTCCGCGCGGCTCCGGCAGCGTTCCTTGAACTCCGGGATCAGATCAACAGCGCCGATGTAAAGGAAGTTGCCCGCCGCGAATGGAATGAGGAAGCGGATGTCGAGTTCCTGGGAGAGCATCGCGGACAGCAGGCCTCCTACAGGAAACGTAAGTGCCGAGGCGAAGTTGAATACGAGCGCCGACTTCCTCGACCACCCTCCGTGGACCAGCACGGCGAAATCCCCGAGTTCCTGGGGAACCTCGTGTGCGGCGGCCGCCAGCCACGCGGTGAGCCCCAGCCGGAAATCGATCACGAACATGGCCCCGACGGCAAGACCGCCGAGCAGGTTATGCAGGGCGTCCGCGATTAGAATGAGGTAGCCCAGAGGTTCGCGATGCATTTCCATTGGGCGATGGCAGTGGTGCCAGTGCAAGAGTTGCTCGAGCGCAAGGAAAGCGAGAAAACCGCCCAAGAACCAGAGGTAAGTTCCCAGTCCGTTCCCCAACTCTTCGACAGCGGCGGGCAGCATGTGAAAGAACGCGCCGCCGATTAGGGACCCGGACGCAAACGCAACGAGCGGAAGGAGCAGGCGATCGAGCGTAGCCTCCTTGACGATCAGCGTCACGCTTCCGATCAGCGCGATGAAACTCATCAAAAAGCCAAAAACGACGATCCATACGGTAGTGGCCATGTCATTACAGCTACCAAGCCGGAGGCGTCGCGCCGTCAGTATTCCGCGGCGCGACGGCCTCCCGGTTTCATTCCAGAGTCCAGCAACACTCGCCCAACATGCGGCGTACGGCGTACCACCCTCAGCGCTGACCTCGCCCGCGTCTGTCGGCGCTTCCCGCATTCCCGCCCACGCCTGGTTGCTGCATCCCGCAGGAACCATCCCGCTTTCGGAGGTGCTGGGCACAACATGGCGATCCGTCGCAGGCCCCCTGTTGGGGATTTCGAGCCGCTCCAGGTCCGTATCCACGTGCATGGCCCGGCTCCGTCGGCGAAGCGCCCATGGTATCGAACTCGTCCTGCGAGAGGAACTGAGCTTCGTACGACTCGCCCGCGTCCGCCAGGTATCTTGCAAACATGCGGAAGTGATTGCGCGAGGCCCGGGCTAGGTTCGAGAAAACCCGCTCCAAATCGGGGTTGTCCGTTCGCGCCAACGCCGCATTTAAGTCGAAGATGTCCCTTTCCTCGATCAGCGCGCCCGCTTTCCAGGCGTCCACCAAGGACACCGAACCATCCTCGACAAGCTTGGCGTAGAGTTCCGCAAGCGTTAGATTCGTAAACACGCCCAGGTCATCGGCGCTGACGGGATCGACAAGTCCATACCGAACGATCAGACGGGCGACAGCGTCCATGTGGCGCTGCTCCGATTCGCTGATGTTGAATAAGCTTGGGTGCTGCCACCGGTTGTACATGGCGCGGTACACGTCGCGCGCAAGCTTCTCCTCCTCTCGCATGTAGGACACATCCTGTGTTTCCTGCTCCGTAAGCGGTACGATGATCGACTCCGCGAACAAGCAGTCGCCGTTACCCGACCTGCTTCGGCTCTGCCCGATTGCACTCGCCGCCGAGGCGAGCAAAGCCAGGGCGGCCGCGCCCGCGAGCTCGATTCCGTTTCCTGTGCTTTTCATGGCTGTTGTCTCCTTGCTTTAGTGGTCTGAATTCATGGAAGCCGTGGTCGACCATACCGTCGATCGACCACGGCTCCTCGCCGGCGACGGCGCTATCCCCCACAACTCCCGTCGCGGAGTCGGTCACCCCCGCCGTTGCCGCCGCTTCCAGCGCCACCGCCACCGGTGCCGCCACCGGATCCGTAAGGTCCTGTTCCGTCGCACGTACCTGAACCGTCAGGGTTTGAGCAGTTTGTACCCGTTCCGTCGCGCAACTGGTCCTGAAGTCGAACTTGGTCCATCACCGCGTCGCCCAAGCCATAACTCGATCCGGCCTGGAGCATTTTCGCGGCTCCTGGAGCGATTTTTGCGAGAGTCTCCTCATCGCAGCCAACGGCCGCGATCATCAACACCGCGCCGAGTCCGGCGCCGAGCACCTTCTTGAACATCGAAAGATCTCCTGTTCTGAGTTTCCGCCTTTTTTCCACTGACCACCGTTGCTCGAGCTTGGTCGTTCTTCACAATTGAAACGACTCCGCGTAAGGTTTGCCTGCGGTCGAGCATTCGAATTTCTTCGAAGACGGAGATGGGTTCTCGTGGCGGAACGCCCAATGGAGCCAAGCGATCCCGAATTGATGTCGCAATTGGCGATCGGCGATCGCACAGCGCTCGCCGAACTTGTGAAGCGGCATCAAGATCGCGTGTTCGAGATTGCGTACCGCTTCACAAGAAACCGGACGTTGGCTGAGGATGTGACCCAGGAGGCGTTCCTTCGCCTTTGGCGGTCTGCCGGGCGGTATCAGCCTCAATCGCAATTCACGACGTGGCTGTATCGAGTTGTGGTCAATCTCTGCCTGGATGCATTCAAGAAGTCGCGCCGCGTCTCAGCCAGCTTCCTCGGCCCTGATCGAACCCATGCCGGCGACCCTTCCACAGAGCTGGAACACGATGAGATGTGCCGGACGGTCCGGGAGGCGGTCGCCGACCTACCCGACCGGCAACGAATGGCACTGGTCTTGCACCGGTTTTCGGGCCTACCCCTGGCCGACGTCTCCCGGGTAACGGGTCTGACCGACTCGGCGGTTGAATCGCTGCTCGTGCGGGCGTACTCGACGCTGCGGAAGAAACTCGAAAGTCTCGAAAAAAGTCGAGATTCGGCCGCAGGAAATCGCCCCGAGGCTCGTTTAAGGATTGGAGGAAGCTCTGATGTCGTGTCGAAGGAACGGTGAGATACTACGGCTGGTCTCGGGTGATCAGGATGAGGCCGCAACCCAGCGACTTCACGAGCATTTCGCCCAGTGCACTGCCTGTGCCGCAGCGTACGACGATGCGCGGCGCGCCTGGCAAGCGCTAGGCGACTGGCGGGTGGACGCGGCCCACGAGGACATGACCGCGCGTGTGCTGAAGCGGGTCGACGGCGATCCCCGGCAGGAACGGGGTATTACCTACTCGTTCGGTCGCATGGGTCTTCTGCGGGCGGCGGCGTCTATTGCGCTCGCCGCAGGACTGGGAGTCGGCGCCGGGACACTGCTCCCGACTCAGCGTGGCGCATTCGCGACGTCAGACGCCCGCTACGTTGTCATGGAGTCGCTGGGCCTTGGGGATTTGGGTGTGGAGGGATCGACGGGATTGACGCTTGGGTTTGAGCCGGAACCGACCGACGGCGCGGCGGGAGGTGTTCCATGAGGGCTGCCGGCTGGCGGTTGTTCCTAGTCTGCGTCGTGGTGTTCGCAGGGGGCGTCATCGTCACGGTACTCACGCGCGTGGAGTCGACCACCGTACGAGCCGAAACGCCGGAGGCCACGTTATCGCGCTGGTTGGCGCTGGATGAACCAGCCGCCCAGGTCATCCGCGAACTCGACCCTGGGTTTTCCGACGAACTCACGGGCCTGCGCACCGTGCTCGACAACGCCCGCACTGATCTCGCAGCTCTTTTTGAACGCCCCGATGTCTCCCCAGACCTGCTCCGGCAGCAAGCCGAGACGGTCATCGCTGCCCATAACGCTGTGGAACGACGCGTGCTGGACTACATCCTGAGGGTCCGTGACCATTTGACCCCCGCGCAGCAGAAGAGGCTTTTTGAGTTATGCGCGGAGAGTGTTCGCACCTGCAAGCAGCGACAGTGGGGCCGGGGGCACCAGCGGGGCGCGCTGGATGCTGTACAGGATCACGAGGCCAAGGGTCGCGGGCCGTGCGACCAATGCGGACGCGGACGCCACCGCGAGGGAGCCGATGGCGCAAAGGACGCCAGCGGTGTGCGACCCGGACCGTGCGATAAGTGCGGGAGAGGTGGACACGGCGACAAATAACTGGGTCAAGGTGGTCAGCTCGCCCGTGCAGAGCTTTCCCGAATGTCACTCGCCGCGGCCGCGCGCTTCTTGTCCATGCACAGGGTAAGACTTCACTGATCCGTCGCGATCCCAACAAGTCGACTCGGTCACCCCTGGGTCCTTCGAAGGCCTGTTGGAATACAACAACCAGTAGGCCACGGGGATTACAAACAACGTAAAGACCGTCGATGCGAACAACCCGAAGATCAACGACCACGCCAAACCGGAGAAGATGGGGTCGATCGTGATCGGTGCTGCGGAGAGCATGGCGGCGCCCGCCGTGAGTAGAATCGGGCGAAGTCGCACGACGCGGCTTTCCATGATCGCGTCGAACAACGTGCGTCCTCGCGCCAACGACAAATGGATGAAGTCCACCAGAATGATTGAGTCGCGAGTCACGATTCCCGCCAGCGCGATCATTCCGATCATGCCCGTCGCAGTGAAGAAGATCGGATCGGCGTACCCGCCGACGCTTCCGCCGGTAACAGCGTTCAACAGCCAGAATCCGGGCATGATGCCGAGAATGCTCAGCGGAATGGCTAGCATGACGATGGCGGGAATCACGAACGACCCCGTCTGGGCGACCAGAAGAATGTAAATGGCAATCAGGGCCGCTGCGAATGCAAGTCCGAGATCGCGGAACACATCAAGCGTGATCTTCCATTCTCCCTCGCCCGCAAAATCCACGCGAATCCCATCGGGCACTTTCCACGCAACGCCACTACCACATCGGAAGAACGTTCGATGCTCAACGCGCCGGGGCTTGGATTCCGCAACCCAGCCGGATCCAGATGCTACATCGGTATTGATTGGCGCCACGGTGCGATCCGCTAGAACGTCCACGACGACGTCGGCCGGGGGTCGACCGGCCGTTTCGGCAAAGATGTATACCACACGCTGCAAGTTCTTATGGTAGATGGTCCGTGCGACCGAACTGTCTTCCCATCGACCCAATTCACCCAGCGCGATGAGATCACCACTGCGCCCCTTCACGTGAATCTGAGACAGGTCGGCGGCGCTCGATCGTTCGGATCGCGGGATCCGCAGTGCAATCACCAGAGGATTTCGCTCGCGATCCGAATGCACGAGCCCGGCCACGTCGCCGTCAACAGCGATCTTCAGCGTTTCGACGATGTCGCTAACGCTCACTCTGTTCAGCGCGGCCTTCTCCCTGTCGGTTACGAAGGTGAGTTTCTGCCAATCAGCTTCGACAGAGTCGTCAACGTCGACGACGCCGGGTTCGGCCTGAACGCGAGAGCGAACAATGCGCGACGCATCGATCAATTCGTCATATGCTTGGCCGGGTCGCCCATAGATCTCCGCGACGACACTTGCAATGACCGGCGGTCCGGGCGGGGTTTCCACGATCTTCAGAATCGCCTCGTGCTTGCGGGCGATGCGCGTCAAGTCATCACGAAGCCGAAGGCCAATTGCATGGCTCTGTTGGGCCCGACTCTTCTTCCCCGCGAAATTCACGCGTATCTCTGCGACATTTGAGCCCTCGCGCAGATAGTAGTGCCGCACCATTCCATTGAAGTCCATCGGAGACGATGTGCCCACGTAAGAAGTGAAGTCCGTGACCTCGGGTACACCTTGCAAGTACGTCTCGATCTCGCGGACCGCGGAGTCGGATCGCTCCAGCGTGTTGCCTTCGTCGAAATCCATCACCAGGAGTAATTCGTTCTTGTTATCAAAGGGAAGCATCTTGAGCGGAACATGCCTCGTCGCTGCCAGCATGGCGGCGGCCACCGTGAGCAGACCCATCACCCCCATGAAGCTCCAAGCGGCCAAGCGAGAATGGAGGAGCGGAGCCATCATCGGATAGAACAGGCGGTATAGGGCCGTGCTCTTGACCCGAATGATATCGTGGGGATCTTCGATAACCTCTACCCCACCGGCGGGGGCACGGTATTTTCGCTTCAAAGCGTGGTACGACAGCCAAGGAGTGATGGTAAACGCCACCACCATCGACATGATCATGGCAACGGGAACGTTCAGGGCCATCGGTCGCATGTACGGCCCCATCATGCCCGTGATGAAGTACATCGGAAGAAACGAGACGATGACCGCCAACGTGGCGGTGATCAGCGGCGGGCGAATCTCGGCGACGGCTTCGAGTACGATGTCCCGTGTTGCCCGGCCGTGCAGCGCGAAATGCCGAGCGATGTTTTCGACGTCCACAATCGGATCATCCACGAGCAATCCCAACGACAGGATCAGCGCAAACAGCGTCACGCGATTGATCGTGAAACCAAAGAGCAGGTTAACGGCCAGCGTAAGTCCGAAGACGACGGGGATGGCGACGGCCACGATCAGCGCCTCACGCCACCCCAGACCGATGGTCAGCAACCCGATGACGATGAACACGGCCACACCAAGCGCTTCAACCAATTCGTTTACTTTGTCGTCCGCGGTGAGCCCGTTGTTGCGGGTGATGACGACATCGATGTCGTCGGGAACCATTTCGCGCTTGAGCGACTCGGCTGCCGCAAGAACGCTCTGAGCCACGCGAACGGCGTTCGTTCCCTTCTTCTTGGCCAGGGCAATCGTGACGGCAGGCACGGTATTGGGCATCGGGCCCGAGTTCGCGGCAGCGCCGAGAAGGCTCCCAGGGAAACCCTCGCGAACTTCAAACCCGCGCGCCGGTCCCCAGCCATGCCGAACGTATTGCGTTGCTTCTTCCGGTCCGTCGAGGATGCGCGCCACGTCCTTGAGAAACACCGGCCTGTCGTCGTGTACACGAACCACCAAATCCTGCAGTTCTTCGGGGCGCACAATCGCTCGACCTGCCTCGACACGCACGGATCGATCGTCGCGTGCGAAGTCGCCGGACACGCCGGATCGGTTTGTAACTTGGATTGCTTGTTGCACTTCCAGCGGCGAGACGCCGAAAGCCTGCATTCGGAGTGCGTCAAGGTAGATCGAGACTGTGCGCCGCAGCCCCCCGGCGACGTACGTTCTGGAAAGGTTTTCCACTTCGGAGAGTCGTCGGGCCATTTCCTCCGCAACCCGTCGAAGCACAAACTCATCAGACGTTCCGCTGGTCAATGTCAGCGTCACGATCGGCACATCGTCGATCTCCACCGGCTTCACCACCCAACCAGCCACGCCCGCAGGGACGATGTCGATGTTCTCGTCGATGCGCTTATACAGCTTGACCAGGCTGCGCTCGCGATCCTCGCCGACGAAGAAGCGGACGGTGATGATGGCCTGTTCGTCGCGCGACATTGAGTAGACGTACTCGACGCCGTCAATTTCAAATAGGAGTTTTTCTAGGGGGGTTGCCACAAGTTGTTCCACCTCGGTCGCGGAGTGGCCCGGAAACCGGACGTACACATCGGCCATGGGAACAACGATCTGTGGGTCTTCCTCGCGAGGCGTGACGAAAAGCCCAGCCGCGCCAACAGCGACGGACAAGAGAATCAAGATCAGCGATAGATTGGGACCAAGAAACGCCCGCACGACGGCGTTGGTGAATCCGTGCTTCTCCTCCGTCGTCGGGGTGTTAGCGTTGGAACCGCTCATCAAGGCACGCCTTCTATGGATGGATTGGACAGAGCCACCTGCTCGCCCTCCCGCACCCCGGCAAGCACCTCGATGTCGTCGCCAAACTCGCGACCCAACTGTATAGCGCGTCGGCGAAGGAAGTTTTCGTCCACCGCTTCCACTACGTCGAGTTGACCGATACGCTCCACCGCCTGCCTGGATACGACGGTGACGTCCTCCTCATCCAGTGGGATCAACAGGCGCCCAAACATGCCGGAGTAGATTCCAGCCGGACATGGCCCCGTAACCTTCACCAGGAACGATCGGCTGGCAGCTTGGGCCTCAGGCACGATCTCGCTTACGCGCCCGGCACAGCGCTTTTTCAGAGCTTCGATCTCCACCTCGACGGTTTGACCGACGGTCAGTCGTTGAGTCAGCGACTCGCGGACGCTCGCTACGAGTTGCATCCGCGTAGCATCGTACAGCGTGAGCAGGACTTGCCCCGGGGAGACCGTATCGCCCGCTTCGATTCTCTTGTCGATAACGACACCGCTAATCGGCGAGCGAATCGCTGCATACCCCAGTACCGCCTGCGCTTCCGTTGTTGCCTGCTCCGTACGCGTGAGTTCCGCCTCCGCCGACTTGAGGGCACTTTGCACCCTCTCCAACTCGATGCTCGCGGCCGCGCTTTGTTCGTGGAGCTTTGCGATCCGCTCGTATTCGATCTTCGCCTGATCACGCGCCGCCCGGGCACTTCGAGCTGCGGCCTGGGATTGTTCCAAGCGAGCCTTTAGGTCGGCATCGTCCAGTTGCACGAGCAGGTCGCCGGCCTCCACCCGCTGCCCGGCGATGACGCGCACGTCGACCACCTTGGCAAGAAGTTTCGATGCGACGGCCGCCTCGTGGACGGCTTTGATCGTTCCGACGGATGACTCCACCCGCGGAACCTGGATCTTGCGAACGAAGACAAGGCGCGCACCACCGACGGGGCGGCCTGAAAGCGAAGTGATCGGTGTCCCCTGGACCGCCGGGCCGATTTTCTTGTGAAACGCGCCCGCCAGCCAAAGCAACGCCAGCACAACAACAACGAGAAACGCCGCGCCGATCGCCGTCTTTCGCAGAGCGATGGTCAACTTGCCGTGTTTGGAATCCATGGCGCTCCCCGTGCCGGACCTTATAATGCCCGTCGTCGACACGAATGCCGAGGCATTTCAAAATCGTCTCACTCCGTCGAGACATCGTCACATGCCCGCTCAAAGGCAACGCGGAATCAACCGCTCCGCGCGCCACCAAAACGTTTCTTGACGCAGTCCAGGATGCCGTTCAGCCCCTCATCGGCGACGCGGTAATAGATTCGCCGGCCGTCGCGACGGCATCCCAACAGCCCGCGGTCCTTCATCCGCCGAAGGTGCTCGGAGGCCATGTGACTCTGAATGCCGCAGGATTCCGCCAACTCGCCCACGGTGCACTCCCGTCGCAACAACATCTCGACCATTCGCAGCCGATGCGGATGAGCCAGCGTGCGGAGACACTCCGCGGCTCGCTCAAGGGCCTCAAGTTCAACAAGACGGAATTTTGTTTTAGACATCACGGCCTATTATATCGTCATATTGAGATATTTCAATACGTCGATTCCTGTCGCCGCGTTAAAACCCGTTCTTCCAGGGTCCAAACCGACGATCCCCGCACCTTCTTTGCAGACTTCGTTGATTGCGGACGATTCATGGTAGGTGGAGACCTTATTCGACGAAACCCTTCAGGCCGACCATAAGCAGGCGAACCCCAACGAGGCCCAACGCCACGGCGACCCGGGCGGATGCTGAGCGCGTCGATCCGCCCGCCCCGTCACCTGGCCGGAAGCGTGGGCTGCTGGCCTGGATCTGGTATACCGCGCGGTCGTTCTCTGGTCCTCGGTCCACCCCTCCTCTCAAAAGATGAGGGCCCTTCCAATTACCAGTCTTTTGACTCAGGGGCTTGACAAGCCGATCGCAGGCGTGCAAATTGAACGTCAAAGATTCATTTTGCATGGGAACGCGCGATGATTGCCCGGCATCTGACCAAAGCCCTGAAAGACGCAGCCCTTGACTTTCCCGTCGTGACCGTCACGGGACCGCGACAGTCCGGTAAGGGACATCGCGAAACTCGCAACCACTCGTCGACCTGATAGGTCGAAGCTGCCGGCCAACGCCGAGGACCTCTTCAAGGCGCTCTTCGCCGGTGGATATCCCCGTATTCACGACAAAGGCCTCGAGCCGCAGCGCTGGCTGGCGAACTACTATCAAACTTACTTGGAGCGCGACGTCCGCGATCTTCTCAACGTCGGGGATCTCGAAGGTTTCGGTCGGTTTGTTCGGCTCTGTGCAGGTCGGAGCGGCCAGCTGTTGAACGCGTCGTCCCTGGCCGTTGACGCCGGCGTCTCGCACACCACCGCCCGCCGCTGGCTGTCGATTCTGGAGGCGAGCTTCGTCGTGTATCTTCTGCGACCCCATCATCGCAACTTCAACAAGCGCTTGGTGAAGTCCCCGAAGCTCTACTTTCTCGACACGGGCCTCCTTTGCTACCTACTACGGATTCCAAGTGCCGCCGATTTGGCGTCCCACGCCGCTCGTGGAGCCATCTTCGAAACCTGGGTCGTATCCGAGGCCTTGAAGAATTCCTACAATCGAGGTGTGGAACCGGACGTGTGTTTCTGGCGAGACTCGGCCGGGCATGAGGTTGATCTTCTGATCGACCGGGGCACGAAACAGATTCCGATCGAGGCCAAGTCCGGCCAGACGATCGCCTCCGATTTCTTCGCCGACCTCGACCATTGGCGGGCCTTGGCTGGCGGACCCGACAGCGCCGCGGGCCTGGTCTACGGCGGCGACGAATCCTACAGGAGGAAGGGGGTCTCGGTGATGTCGTGGTCGGATTGGGCGTGAACCTGGTACTCGCGTTCGCGCGAGTGTTTCGGAACGAGTGCGGACCCTGGGGCAGACCTCGGTGGCCCGCCATATTCTCCGCTCGGCGCCGGCGTCACCGCGGGCGTCACTCATTAGTCGGTTGGGAAACCGCTAATCCCGGCGCGACGCGATAATCAGACCATCCCAAGCGGGACGGCCATCACCCCTCTTCGGATGGGGAGCATTTCTCGGCAAAGACAGATGACGGCGCCGGGTCCGATCGATGGTCCGAAGCGTTCCAGCGCCGCAAAACTGGCCGCGGAATCTGGTCGAGGACTGCCCGCCTTTTTGACTTCGACAGGATGAATCCCTCGGTCCTGCATGATGAGCAAGTCGACCTCACGACCCTCTTTGTCGCGGTAATAGAAAAGCTGCGGCTGCTTGCCTTGGTTCCACCAACTCTTGAGCACTTCGCTGAACACGTGGGTTTCGAGCATGGCCCCACTCATCGCGCCGGCTTCCAGCGTTTGTGGCGACGACCATTCCGCCAGATACGAGCAAAGTCCCGTGTCCAGGAAGTAGAGCTTCGGTGCCTTCACCAGACGCTTGGTGATGTTGGAATGATACGGCTGCAACAACGCGACTTGAAAACTCGCCTGCAAGACCGACAGCCAGTTCTTGGCCGTATTCACGGCGATGTTCGCGTCCCGCGCGAGGTCGGAGAGGTTCAGCATCTGCGCGGTGCGGGCGGCGCAGGCCTTGAGGAAACGGACGAAACTGGCCTCATGGCCGACTTGGGTCAGATCGCGCACGTCGCGCTGCAGGTACGTTTGAAGGTACGAGCTGTAGAAAAGATCGCGATCGCGGACCGCTTTGGTAGCCAACGCGGGGTACGACCCGAGCCAGATGTCCGCGTAGGCGCGCTTCAACGTAACGGTCGTCGCGTCCGCTTGTCGCGCCTTGAGCGCCGTCGGTGTCGGAAGAAACGGTGGGACACTCAGGTTCCGCTTCCGGCGTTCACGGTTGGAGAGTCCAAGCAAATTCAGGATCGCCACGCGGCCGGCGAGCGTCTCGGAGATTCCCTTCATCAATTGGAATTGCTGTGATCCCGTAAGCCAAAACGACGGACGTTTGCGGCCGCCGCGATCGACGGCCATCTTGATGAGCGGGAGCAACTGGGGAGCATATTGAATCTCGTCGATCAGCACCGGCGACTCAAATCGCTCCAGAAAAAGCGCCGGATCGGTTTGAGCCAGCGTGCGTGCGGCGGGATCGTCCAATGTGACGTAGTTACGGTCCCGTTTGGCCAGTCTTTGAAGTAGCGTGGTCTTTCCGACCTGCCGGGGACCAGTCAGGAGCAGGACGGCGAACTGCTTCGAGGCTTCCAGGCACGCGTCGCTGATGGCTCTGGGTAGAAACATAGTCACCGACCCGTTTGCAACTCAGTTGCATATTAGTCGGTAGACCGGGTCTGTCAAGGCCTCCGACGCCGAACGCTTGAGGGTACCAATGTTCGCCTGTCGGACCCTTGCTGGACACGATTGAGCAGGCTCGGGACGCTCAAATGATTCCTTTAGACAGGTGTGGCACAGTTCAGTCAGGCAACGCCCACCCAAGCCGCGCCAAAACGCAAAGACCGCTGCCAGCGGCACCTTGTCCTGGAGCGTGGCCAGGTGGAGTAAGAGCTCGCTTGGACCCTTCGCGAAGGCTTCCTCAACAGAATCCGCCGGCTTGCTTGGGTCAGGCGCTTGAACTCCTTTGGGCCTTCGACTTCCGCAGCGCCAGGATGACTTCGACTGCTGCGTTGAACGACGCACGTTCGGAATTGATCACCACGTCGTAGTGCAGCGGGTCGTCCACGCCGGCTCGAAAATGCGTCAACACGAAGTCCGCCCGCTCTCGGTCCATTTGGACGATCTCCCGGCGGGCCTCCTGTTCGTCCACGCTGAATCGTCGCATGACCTGCCGTACTCGGACCTCCAGCGGCGCGACCACCCGCACGGAATGTCCCTCAGAACGCGGAAGCATCATGTGGATCCCGCGCCCCAGAAAGATGGCACGCCCTTGGCGGGCGATGGAGAGGACCGTCCGCGTCAGACGATGGAAGTAATCGTTTCGGGCGAATTCGGGCCAGCCCGCCGAGCGAACTACCTGCTCGAACCAACCCGTGTCCCGTTCGTCCATCGAGGCGTAGATGCGCTGGCGCACCGCGTCGTCGCCGGCCATCATCCGCAGCAGCTCCTTGTCGAACATCGCCCACTCCAGCCGTTCTGCCAAGCGCGACGCGATCTCCAACCCGCCCGCCCCGAACTGTCGTGAGATGCAGATATACTCCTCGACCTCAGGGCGGGTCGCCTCCGGCTGCGCCAAGCGCAACCCCCGCGACGCCTCCCATGCGTGCATCTGCTTGTCGAGCTGCTTGCCGCTGACGGCGTGACTGGGCCAGATTCGCGCAGACATGACCGATCTCCAATGCCTCCCCCCGTCACAAGGGGACAACCAAGCAAGCCCCATGCCACGCGACTGATGTCCATCGCATGTTCTTGTTGCGGGTACTCACCCAGCGGCATGAGGATCGCATTCCGACCCGCCTCCGCCGCCTTACTATTGATCTTTCGCTCTGCGGACGGCACGATGCCCAACTCGGCGGGAGGGCCAGGTGCACCGATCGAGGTTGTTCATGCAACGCAGCATCATTGCCGCGGCGGTTATCGCCCTTTCTGCGGTCGGTCACGCAGCCCGCGCCCAATCCCCCCCAACGACACCCGAACCAGACGCCTTCGTGAACCAGCAGCGGGCCGCCCAGGAGCGCTTGCGCGAGGAGTTCGATCGCCAGATGGACCAGGCCGGCAAGGTCGCCTTCGACTGGGGCGGATGGTACACCCTGCACTTCTTCCTCTTGGACGACGGTGTCGAAAGCTCGCGCACGATGCGTCGCCACGACCTCCGGCTGTGGGGCCGATTGACCCTCGAAGACGGGGCCCATGAGCTGTACCTCCGTGGACGAACAAGCCTCGTCGATTTCAACACCGGTGACTCATACAACGGTCGCGACGACGACGTCGAAGGGCCTAACCTCGAACGCGCCCTGTACCGCTTCGACTTGCGAAAAGCCCTGCACGCCTACGGCGGCCGGGGAATCGTCGACAACTTGCAAGTCCTGGCCGGGCGTGACCTTGTACAGTTCGGAACCGGGCTGACGCTTTCCACCCCCCTGGATCAGGTCTCCCTTCGCGGTACGTTGCGGACGTGGACGGTGACGGCCCTGGCCGGCAAGACTGTGGGAAGCACTCAGGATTTCGACCAATCCACCGCCGCCGACCGCACGCGACGCAGCTTCCTCGGCGGCGAACTTCGCTATCGCGGCCTCGAGCGGCACGAGCCTTTTGCGTACGCGCTCTGGCAGGAAGATCACAACTCGCCGTCCGCCCGTCCTGCTTGGCAGCCTTTCGGATATGAATCCCGTTACTTTGGAGGCGGCGCCGAGGGCGAGCTCATCGACAACGTGCGCTACGCCGTCGAAGGAGTTGTTGAACTAGGCCGCGGGTACAACGACTGGCGCTGGGGAGGGCGGAACGACATCCACGCCTGGGCCTGCAACGCGGAACTCGAATACCTCTCACCCGGTCCCCAGCGAGCACGAGCCTCCGTCGCCTATCTTTTCGGTTCCGGCGACGGCGATCGCGTCGCAAGCTCCACGAACACCATCGCCGGCAACCTCCTGGACTTCGAAGACACCGGCTTCATCGCCTTCGGTTACAAAGACACGGGGTTGGCTTTCGCCCCGCGGTACACCAACCTGCACGCCTGGCGAATGGGCGGCTCCTTCTATCCCTGGCCCGCCAATCCAGCGTTTCGACGCCTGGAACTCGGTTCCGACTGGTACCTTTTCTCCAAGCATCACGCGGCCGCGGCGGTCTCGGACGCGACCGCCGACCGAGCCTCCGACTACCTCGGCTGGGAAATGGACTACTTCGCCAACTGGAAAGTGACCACCGATCTGGCGTGGACCGTTCGATTCGGAACCTTTTTCCCCGGCGACGCCTTCAGCGACCGCACGCCGCGGACCTTCTTGCTGGTCGGTATGACGTGGAGCTTCTGATGGATGGTCGTGGTCTGGCGATTTTGGCAACCGTGATCAGCCTCGGTGGTTGTCTCGCTCCCCCCCGCTCCTTCATCCCGCCGGTCGATCCGACCCGGCTCGACGACGTTGCCTTCGTTCACTATCTCGCCAACACGCCGACCGCGACGGTGGCCGAGGGAGCAAGGGCGGTGCTCCTGCTGGTCGGCTCGACCTCTCAATGGCCATTGGTCGAGGCGCAACTTGACGAGTTGACGCGGCGCGGGGCGGTAAAACCCGCCTGGCGGCTCGCGCCCGACCAAACCCTCGACCGCGGCACGCTGGCGTTCATGCTCCGAACACTTTGTGGGCTTCCTCGGGGGATCAACGAGAAGGCGGCATCCCTGACGGGCCTGGGGGACCGTCGCTACGCCGTCCGCGCCTGTGCCGACGCGGGCCTGCTTTCCTACGGCCTGCCCCATGATCCGGTGAGCGGCGGCGAATTGGTCACCGCCCTGCGCAACGCGGAGGGAAGGGTCAACGGGAACGGGTTGCCGTGAGCCAATCGGAACGCAACCTACGATGTACAAGATAGTTAGAGCATTTGCGTCACCCGGATGCGCCGCCCTCCCTGTCTCGTCTTGCGTCACCATTGGTCCGTGTCACTTCCGGCGGGATCTTTTGGGCCCCGTAAGGGGCCGAGGAATGTAGCCACGGGTGGAGTCCGCCATCGGCGGACGGAACCCGTGGATAGCGTTCATTCAATCCAACCCGCCCCGGCGGGGCGGAGGAATGGCGCATTTCCAGGTTTCCTCCGCCCCGTTCGGGCGGCTCGCGTGCCGCCGGAACTGTCACGGACCCCGTCACCATTGACCCTGGGGTCGGTGCTTGACTTGTGCCAAGGTTCCTCCACAATGGGCCGCCTTGAAACAGTTTTGTACGGAGGAGTCGGGCATGGGCTTGGATTTGGGTCGAACACACCGGCGTCGCGTGGAGCGGCTGGACGCCAGGGCGACGGAGACGCGAAATCGGGTTTACAAGACGAAGGAAAGGGCGCGGCGCGACGCACGGATGGTGGAGAAGCTGCGGGCGGGGAAGCTCCCTTATTCCCCGGCCGTCATGAGTTGGCTCAGTCGAACCCTCGACATGCGAGCCGGTCAAGTCACTCCGGAGGACGTCAAGAACCTCCTCAACGCAAAGCCGTAGCGAATGGAAGCGCTCGGGACCGCCCGAGTGGAACGTGTGAAACTTGAAGTGGAAGGCCGGCCTCGCCAAGTACGATGCCGGCCTCTTTTGCGCGCCCAACATGACCGCGCTACGTCTGCTCCAGAGCCGCGGGGCACCAGCCTCGCGCAGCGAGGGTAGCGCGGGCGCGCGCTCTGGAACGCCCCCATGCGAGCGCGCGCGAAGTTCTATCTATAGAGAGGCGCCCCGCAGCGCCCGAGGATCGCCCACAATGCGC
>JBBTCJ010000144.1:0-1103 GCA_038043285.1 Planctomycetota bacterium
ACTTTTTCCCGGTTGTCGCGGTAATCTCTCCAGCGAAAACACACACCCGTTTCATTCACATCCAACAAGCGGTGATTGCCGATGGCCACTTTATGGGTGTACCGTCCCAGGTATTCAATTACCTGCCCAGGGCCGGCAAAAGGCTCTTTGGCATAAACTACCCAATCATTGGTCTTCAGCCCACGGATGAACTGATCATCCTGAGGCAGTTGGTACTGCAGCCTGGAAATGAATTTGGCCCTGAACACCACGGAAAGATTTTCAACCCTAAACAGGAATACTTTACCGTTGGCTGATGTCCGTACTTGCTTCCATTGCCCTTTGAAGTTGATGCCACCGCCCGGAACGACACAATGCACATGCGGGTGCAGGCTCAGGTTTTGTCCCCAGGTATGCAAAATGGCGACCATACCCGTTTCGGACTGCAGCTTTGTGAGAGAAAATTGGGCTATCGTTTCCCACGCGCAGGCAAACAGCAGGTTGTAAAGGCTTACCGGATGTTGAAGAAAAAGCCCGTTCAATTTATCCGGAACCGTGAAAACCACATGAAAGTAGGGAACTGGTAAGAGGTCCTGCTTGCGGCTTTCAATCCATGCCTCGCGCTGGGTGTTCTGGCATTTGGGGCAGTGCCGGTTACGGCAGGAGTTATAGCTGATGCGGATATGCCCGCACCGGTCGCATTTGTCAACATGGCCGCCCAATGATGATGTACGGCAACGCAGCAAGGCACCCAGGGTACGCTTTACGTAACTGTTGGGTGAATATTTCTCTGCAAACTCCTCTGTGAACCGCTCAATTACCTGTGCCAGTTCAAAGGCTGGTTTCAGGTTTGGCCGTACAACCTGTCGAACGGGCTGAACAGGTTGCCCCGGTTTGGTTTGGCCACATGAAGGTAAACCAGTGTGGTCTCAATGCGTTCATGGCCCAGCAACTCCTTGATCGTGACAATATCCATTCCGAACTCCAGCAAATGAGTGGCATAGCTGTGGCGTAAAGTATGCAGGGTGATGCCTTTTTGAAGTTTGCATTTCTTTACTGCCTCGCGCAATGCCCATTGCATGCCCCGCACGCTGAACGGTGAACCGGGGGTGTTGCCGTTAAAC
>JBBTCJ010000145.1:0-14592 GCA_038043285.1 Planctomycetota bacterium
CGTGCTGACAGGTTGCGTTCATGCCGGAGGCGGCGCAGGTGTCGACGGTGCAGGAAAGGCCGTCGTCGCAGTTGTAGGGAGCGTAGGAGCAGGTTCCGCTGACGCAGGCGTCGACGGTGCAGGGGTTGTTGTCGTTGCAATCCGCAGGCGTCTGGCAGCCCGGCTGCGGGGCGATCACTCCCAGGGCCACGCCGATGGGATTGTCGATCACCGGCGCTGACAAGGCGATTTCCACCGTCGATCCATCGGCGTTGCACCGCCGGATCGCGGCCGCCGCGGTGACCGTCTCCGCCCAGTAGACCTTGTGGTGCACGCCGTCAACGGCGATTGCCGACGGGTCCGAGACTGTCGGCCAAGCGACGATCGTCGTCGGGTTGCTGCCGTCGGTTCCGGCCCGGCGCACCGCGTCTTCGCCGATGGATTCCTCCACCCAGAACAGTTGACCCGCGGGGCCGTCAACGGCTAATCCAGCGGGATTGCTCATCAGCGGGAACGCCAACACCGTCACCCGACCGGTGCCGTCAAGATTGGCCTGCACGATGCGCTCGTCGGCGAAGGTGTCCTCCGCCCAATACAACTTCCCGCCATCGCCATCGACGGCCAGCGCCGCAGGATCGACGACGATGGGCCAACTCACCAGGGTCGCAACGGCGGTTCCGTCGTAGTTCGCTCGGCGAAGGCGATCGTTGCCCGCGGATCGTTCGGCCCAGTAGATCTTTTGCCCGACCGGATCGACCGCGACCGCCTTGGGACTGGCGACCGCCGGCCAGCTAAGGATCGTGGTTGGGCTGCCACCGCTTGACGTGCTTCGCCGGATGCGATCGGCGTTCAGTGACGCCTCGATCCAGAACACGAAATCCGCCTGGGCGTCGACTCCCACGCCGGTCGGACCAGTGACCGTCGGAGCGCTGACCACGGCTGTTGGATTGGCCCCGTTGAGGTCCGCGCGACCGATGAGATCACTGCCGCTCACCGCCTGTACCCAATACAACCGATCGGCGGCCGGCGCCACCGAAACGCCCACCGTCAACGCCGCAATCGCGGCGAACAGGAGAACGAAGCAACGCGATTTCTTCACCGAACCCCTCCCCATTCTGCTTGTGCGGATCGATAGCCGCGCGCCGCCAGAGCGAACCGATTCAGACGGCGACCGTTACGGACCGTCCCGGCCTCCGACCCGCGCCCCGCCAGGATGTCGCACTCCCCCCCACAACGGAAATGGTATCAAACATCGGTGGGAGGCGGCGTGCTGCCACGCCCGCCTCCCACCGTTATCGGATCATACCTTCCTACCGTTCCGATTCATCGGACCTCCCGCAACGTCACGGAGGACAGTTGGCCAGGCACTGATTTCGCAACTGATCGGCCATCCCGCGGCACTGAAGGTCGGTTCCACCGTGGGCCATGCACGCTTGATAGGCATCCCGCGCGACTTGGTCACAATGCGTCGCGCAATCCGGCGGCGGGGGCGGCGGAGCACCGCAACGCTCCACCAGGCACCGCTCCAGCGTCTGGCGCGCAAGCGGCCCACATTCCTCGTGTGTCCCACCGTTCTCCATGCAGAGTTGGAACGCACGCTCCGCCTCGTGTCCGCACACCTCCTGGCACGGCGGCGGCGGGGCGTTGCACTGCTCGATGAGGCATCGCTGCAACATCGCACGCGCGCCTTGGGCACATTCGTCTTCCGTTCCGCCGTCCGCGACGCACTGGTGGAAGGCCTCCTCCGCGGCGTGCTGGCAGCGAACCTCGCAAGGCGGCTCCTGCCCGCAACGCTCGCGCAGGCACTGCTCAAGAGCGGCCTTGGCTGCCTGCCCACAATCCTCCTCGGTTCCGCCGTTGCCGATGCACTCGTTGTACGCGCGGTGTGCCGCATGATGGCACTCCTGCTCGCACGTCGGCGGCGGCGCGCCGCAGTTGTCCCTCAGACACGTGACCATGAACTCATGAGCCTGCGGACCGCATTGTTCCTCGGTTCCGCCGGCGGCCATGCACTCCTCGAACCGATGACGCGCCTCCATCCCGCAACGCGCCTCGCACGGAATCTCATTCGTGCACTGCGTCAGGATGCACTGCTCCATCGCATCCAGGGCCGTCCCCACGCACGCCATCTGTTCCCCGCCGTTCGCCATGCAGTCCAGGAACGCCTGTTCCGCCTGCGCCCGGCACTGCGTCAGGCAGTCGGTCGACGTAACCGAGGACTCCGGAGCGACCGCCTGGGCCGCTACCCGTGCCTCAACTTTCCGCAGCCGAACGCCATCTCGTGGCGAACCCAGCGCCGTCCCACAGAGCACCGCGAACGCCGTCACCCCCAACAACTTTGTTCTCATCTCTTTCGTCTCCCGTGATAACACCCCGAACTACGAGTAAACCTGGCAAGCCCGGGTGCATTGCCAGCCGATGTCCGTCTTGCCAGCAGAACGGACCAAGGTCCGATTTATTTCAGCATATCCCGATATCGAGACCAACTTCGCAAGCCTCGGCCTGGCGCCGAAGGATGGCCACTATTGTAGTAACCAAACCTCACGTGCGGCAAGGAGAATCAGAACCAATTTACCTATTTTCTCGACTCCTCTTGGCCGCCGGCTCGGCGACCGGCTTGCGAGCTTTTCGGGGCTGTGCGGCTGCGTCGATCGCCAAGCCGGTGGCTTCGTCGATCGCCGGCGGCGACGCCCGTAACCGCATTTTCATCACCCGCCCAACCTTGAATTTCACCGTTCGTTTAGGCGGAACCTGCACCTTCGCCAAGGTCTTCGGGTTTTGTGCCTCGCGCGACGCGCGAACCCGGGCCTCGAACACGCCGAAATCGCGGAATTCGAGCCGATTCCCTTGGCTCAGCTCATCGATGATCTGATCCAGAAATGTCTGAATGATCCGCTTGACCACCACCCGCTTGCACTCCTCCTGCTCGCAGATCCGATCAATCAGTTCTTTTTTCGTCACCGTGGCCATGATTGCAAGGAAATTCCGCCCCACCGCATCGTCGAACGCAGAAAAATACATCTGGAATGGACACGCGCCCCAGCAAGACCGAAGCATTATCGCGTGCCTGAAGAAGCCCTCCGGAACCAGAACGACCTGCCCAGCAAAGAAACACACACGGCCCAAAAACGAGCGCAAGTCATACTACTACAAAGAGTTCCGATAAGCAAGAGTATTCGAAAAACCGATCGCTGAGTCATTGGGTAAAGTCCAGGATCATCGCCACGGCCTCGGTGCCCGATCCATCGCGTAGCGATGGGTGGGGGACGGACCGGTCGGCGAATCCGATACCCTTTCCTACCCTTTCCTTGCGGAAAGGACGGGGCATCCGACAGCTAAAGTTTTGGGTTGGGTGCCCCAGCCCTTGGGCTGGAGGAATGAAAGTTCCCGCTCTTCGTCCGTTCCCTACTCGAATGTTTGGCTGCGTCGGAGCAGTAGTCTGAACCGAGCGCGTGGACAACGGTCGCGGCTCGCCGCGGGTCATCCGCTCCGCGCTTCCGCGTTGTGCCAGCGCCCCGGATCACCCCTATTCGTCCGGTCCCTCGACGGCAAGGATGGGGCCGAAAGCAATCATGTAGCCTTCCAGCATCCTCAGGGTCTTGTCGCGGACGGCATCGGATTCGAGGTCCCGGAGTTCATCGAGCTTCAGCGGCGTGGCGAAGTAGAAGTACTGTCCAGCCTCGCGATAATGTTCGACCGGTGGCGCCTCCCAGTCCAGCCCGACTTCGGACATGCCCGCGCCGACGAACTCCTCCATGCTGTCGCCGGAGGATTCGATCAACTCTTCCATCTCCTCGCTCTTCCAACGATCGGTGGTCACGACGCCCACGCGGACCTGCGGGATCATCGGGCCGAGTCCGACTTCGAGCCAGCAGTTGGGCGCGACCGCGAAGCGCGTGGCCAGCATGGACCCATCGTCGCGGTCGTCGCGCGAGGGCTCCCCGTAGCGGTCGTCGCCGGCGGTCGCGTCCTCCACGAACACGCGAAACGCCTCGATGCGGTCACGGTCATCGTCGCTGATGGGCATAGTGAAGTTTCTCCGATTGCTGTCGGTTGAGGGATCTTCGTTGAACCGTGTACCTGCTCGTCTTTCCGATCTACGGGCTTCGGTCCAAGCGTTCGTCGGGTCCGCGGCGCGGAGGCGGCTTCCGTTACGTTTCCACGTCGTTCGCCACCCGTCCACGCTCGCCGCGTCCGCGCCGCGGATCGACGCGCTCGAGGATCGCGCGGCGGATCGCCGTGAACGGCTTGGTGACCACGCGGTGAGCGCGAACGAACCAGGGTCGTCGATACGAAGCGGCGCGCTCCTGGTCCGTAAGCTGGTCCGGCCGGGTGCGACGCTGGAGCTTGGTCAGGTGATACAGGTCGCCCTTTTGCAACCAGCGGCGGATCGCCCGCAGAGGCCAAAGTTCGCCTCCCCACCGAGACGGAACATACCACGCGATCTGGAAGTCGAAAAGGTGCGGCTTGCCGTCGTCGCCCACCAGGACGTTTTCGCACTTTTCGAGATCGACGTAGGCCATCCCACGCTGGTGAATGGCGACGATCAAGCGGCGAAGGCGCTCGTGAAAATCGTCGGGTACGGGTTCACCGCGTCGCATCGGACGGCCCTCGACGTACTCCCGGACAACGCCCGTGGTTCCCCGAAAACAGATCGGTCGAGGGATGCCGTCAAGATCCGCCAATCGTTGCAGCGCCCTCCATTCCCTGGCGGCCAGCAGCCGACCAGCCCAGCGGAGCGGAACCCCGAAGAAGGAAGCCTGACGCTGGACCTTAAGAATCACCTTGCCGGCGGACCCTTCGTACAGCGCGGTCACGGCGAAGAAGTCGTTCTTGAAGACCTTCTGGAGGGCGTACTGTTTGCCCGCAGCCTCGATCGTGCCGGGCAGGGGCTTTCCGCCGAGTGCGGTGAGACTTGGCGGCGTGGTTTCACCCATGAGCCGACTCGCGTATGGTGGTCAAGCCGTGGATCGCAACCTGTGGTCGATTCTAACTCGCCGACGGGGTCTGACCAAGCCGCGGACCGCCGCGATGACCGGACCGAAGGAATATCCGATGGATCGACAACCGATGGCCGTCGGGCGGCGTACCCTCTGAAGATGACCCGGGCGCTGGCCACGTTCGCGTTCGCCCTCCTGGCGGGACTCGCCGTCCTGCGGCCCCTCGTTTCGGAAACCTACGAAACGGCGCCGAATGCGACCTCCGCAGCCATCGTCGAACTGGATGACCCGACGCCGGTGCGGACGTTGCTTTTCGACGCGTTGATCGTGGCCGCGGGTTGCGCAGGGCTGATTGCCCAAGCCCTCGCGGGCAGGCGCTTTCGTTGGACCGGGGTGGAGTGGGGTCTTGCGCTTCTGGTCGTCGCAAGCTTTGTATCCTGCGCGGCGGCCGGGCAGAAGCGCATCGCCATCAACGCTTCGTTCGATTGGATCTGTGGCGGCGTTGCGTGCATCGTGTTGGTGCAACTGCTCGCCGATCGGCTCCGCCGCCGGGTGCTGGTGGCTGGTTTGCTGGCCACGGCGTGCGTGCAGGCGTATCAGTGCATCGACGAATACTTCGTCGGGTTCGAGCAGACGCGGC
The DNA here is from genome assembly GCA_038043285.1 of Planctomycetota bacterium. Classification (GTDB taxonomy): domain Bacteria; phylum Planctomycetota; class Phycisphaerae; order UBA1845; family UBA1845; genus JBBTCJ01. Next base: position 5,560 of record JBBTCJ010000145.1, read on the forward strand.
AGCATTACGAAAGCATCAAGGCGGACTATTGGGCGGCCCAGGGCGTCGAGGAGGATTCTTCGCAGGTCGAACTGTTCGAGCGACGCATGGCCGCGCGCGAGGCGCACGGATTCTTTCCGCATCCAAACGTTGCTGGTTCCTATCTTTCGTTGTGCGGATTGTTCGCCGTCGGGGCGGCCACGGCACGCTGGCGATCGGCGAAAGATCACGCCGGACGGGTCGTCGCTATCGGTGCGGGAGTCATCGCAGGCAGCCTGCTTCTTGCACTGTGCCTCACCAAGAGTCGTGGCGCGATGGTGTCCACCGTCGTCGGGGCTGCCGGCTGGTGGATCACCGCGCGCCTCCGTGACCGGATCGATGGTCATCGACGGCGCGTGTTCATGTTGTCGTGGGTCGGCGCGGCGCTGGTCGGCTTGGGCGTCGTCGGACACGGATGGTATCACGGCACGTTGCCGGGAGCGTCGTTGGCGTTTCGCTGGGAGTATTGGACCGCTTCCTCGCAGTTGATCGCGGATCATCCCTGGACCGGCGTGGGGCGGGAGAACTTCGGGCGGCATTACCTTCAATACAAGCCGATTCAGAGTCCCGAAGAGATTTCCAATCCGCATAACCTGTTCGTGCAGGCGGCCTCGGAATGGGGCTTGCCCGGCCTGCTTGGACTCGGGGCGATCCTCCTGGGCGGGTCTGCCGCCGTCGCCGGCGTGCCATGGCGCGGCGGACGGGGAGGGCCTGATCAGAGCCGCGACCGTGAGGGAGCGGAATCCCGGAATCCTTGGGGCGGGCGGAATCCGCTTGGGCGCCCCCTTCGGCTGTCGGCCTGGTGCGCGCTGCTTGCGGCGGTCGTGACCGTCGTGAGAGTGCCGCTACTCGGCACTGACGATCCCAATTACGTCTACTACATGACCGTCCTCACCGGCCTCATCTGGCTCGCCGCCTTCACCTTTTTCGCATGGCCTTCGCCGCCCCAGGACACCTGCGACGAGCGGCTCGAGATTGGTGCGGCCGCGTTCGGCGTGTTCGCCTTCCTCCTGCACGACATGATCAATTTCGCGTCCTTCGTGCCCGCAACGATGTACACCTGCTTCGTCGTGGTCGCGGTCGTCTTGTCGACGCGAGGTGATCGGGGTTCAGATTCCAAACCCGCCGCAGCTCGAAGCTTCGTGATCGCAACGCCGGCCCTTCTTGGGGTAGGCGCGGTCGTCATGGCGTTCGCGCTGAACTTCCTGTCGATTCGTTCGCCGCTTGATCTCTCGCGTGCAAGAAGGACGGAGGGATCCTCGGTCGGTGAGGCCGTCAGGGAACTGCGAAAGGCCGCCGAAACGGATCCCCTTGATCCGACCCCGCACCGGGAACTGGCGCGGTTGGCCTTTGGCGCGCCGGCGGCGTTCGGATCGCCGAGTCAAGCCAGGGTGCTGACCCGCTCGGAGCTTGACCACGCGATTCGGCTGGACCCGTTCAACATGGAATTGCAGCGGATCGCGAGGCGACTCCACCTCGAAGCGGCGACGATCTCAGGGAAACGAGAGGATTTCGACCTGGCCTTGTTCGCCGCCCGCAAGGCCGTCGAACTTTACCCGCAGAGTCCGCACGATTGGATTCGACTTGCCCAGACGCAGTTGGAGGCGGGCAAGGCACTGACCGACCGGGCGTTATTGTCCGAAGCCCTGTCGAGTTTTGAACGCGCCCTGGGCCTCGACAACCAGCGACCCACCTGGGAGACCCTCCGCCGCCTGCGCCCGCGCGAAAAGGAGGCCGTCGAACGCGGCATCGCCGAAGCCCAGGAGGCAAAGGCGACTGGCGAATCCCAGGAGTGACATCATGTGGCACCCTAGTGGAGTTCGTCTCGCTCATGGCCTCTTATCAGTACCGCGACCGTGAGGGAGCGGCCCGGGTTTCTTCATCCGTACCGCGACCGTGAGGGAGCGGAGGGGTCCCTTCGCTGAAAACCCGCTTCCTGACGGGCGTGGCTCGGGTTTTGAAAAGATGCGCCGTTTGTGACCAACTACACTGGCGCCGGCCGCCCTACTCGCCTCGCAGGCGTTCCTCCAGGTCCGCAACCGGCGTGAACCGCCATTGTCGGCCGACTTTGCGCTTCTCAAGCAACCCTCGCTCCACGAGGTCCAGCAAATCGGTACGCGCCGTCTGTGGGACGACGCCGTGACTTCGCTGATGCCCGGTCGCCGTGTAGACGTACCCGGGATGGCGCAAGGCATGACCCAGCAGGCCTTGCTGCCGGTGATTCAGCTCCGCCAGCCCGCGAAGCTCGCGCTCCAGCGATCGCAGCTCCTGGGCCTTGCGGTCGAGGTACTCGAACAACGCGCCGACCGATCGCCAAACCACGTCCAGATGATACAGGACGAAGTAGGTCAGATCGTTCTCGTCGGTCTCCGTATACAGATAGGCCTGAACGTACTTGCTGGGGCCTAGAAGGATGATCTGGGAGATCGAAATGTACTCCGTCAGCCAGTATCCCCGCCGCAGCATCGACCAATAGAACAACGCCCTTGCCGTCCGGCCATTGCCGTCGACAAAGGGATGATCATACGCCAGCCAGAAATGCAGCATCATCGACCGGATCACCGGATGCACGAACGGCTGCGGTGATTCGTCGTTGGCGAAGTCGCACATGGCCTTCATACGATCGCTCAATTGCTCGGCCGGCGGCGGGGTGTGGAAGACCTGGCCGAAATCGTCGCCGACGTCGATGGTACGGTCCGGCGTCCGCAGCCGCCCGGCATCCTCCTGTTTTTGCAGCGTGTCGCGCGTGATCCAACGATGAATTTCGCCCACCAGCTCCGGCGTGAGGGGTTCTTTGCGGAGCTTACTGATCTGCTCCATCGTCTCGTAGTTGTTGACGATCATCCGCTCGGCCTGGTCGCGGGGTTTTCGCCCCGCGCGGAGCATCTCCCTGGCTCGTTCGCGCGTGGTGGCGGCACCTTCCACCAGGCTCGAGGTGATCGCCTCTTCGACGAGCGACCGCACAATGTACTGGGCCTTCGTCTCCGGATTCGTAAGCCGGGCCGCCAGCCCCACCGTACCGCCCATTTGCATGTCGATGCGGTGGCAGAGTTCCGGGATGGGATCCACCAACGCGTAGACAAAACGCCGGTTTTGCGCGTCCCGTAGCGGCACGTCGCGATATTGCTTCCGGCGGTCAATCTTCAGCGCCAGCCACCACTCTTCATGCGTCAGGCCGGCAGGCGGCGTAAGGTAGCGGAGCTTATCCCAATGCGGATAGCCCGGATGCAGGTCAGGGCGGTCGGCGGCAATGATCCCCTCGAGCCTACCCGCCGCGCGGGCTTGGTCCAACAAATGATTCATATCAGGCGGTCGTTGGGGAAACTTCATGGATACGCCATGGCCGAAGTTCGTCCGACTGAGTCAAGCCACCGGATCGCTAACGACAGCTAATTTAGCAATTCTTACGCCGTCGTGCAAATGTAATTCGCTAAATTTTCGTTTGTTAGCGAATGATTGGCGGATGACGGCTCGGCTGGATGAGGTGTCACAAGGCACGTTATCGGATCCCTGGGCAACCGAGATGCTCGGGTACCCGACAGTCGGGAGTCTCGCGCGCGGGCGTGAGGGAATCCAACAAAATCCCGCCTCTTACGCACCAAGCGACGCGCCCGCGAGGGTCAGGATCACCAACCGTAGAGCCGACGGACCCCGCTTCGACAACCGCCGAACGGCCGAGCGCCGCAAATCGGTAATTTCTGCGCCCCCTCAAGAGATTTCTGCGCGGCCGTCGATACTAGGCTACGTTTACCGTAAACATCCCAATTTAACGTTAACAGCGTTTGATTGGATTAAATGCGGTAAATGGCTAGTTCGGTCTTTGGGTACTGGCTTGGAGCCCAGTCGAAGTTCATCTTTTTTTTGCGACGAGCGACCAGCGGTTCGGGCAGGAGGCCCGAGGCGTACGCCTTTCGGCTTCCTGGTCTTGAGTTCGCGCCCTGGGAGCGATGCATCATGCCTTCCGCGATGGTTGACGAGTACGTCGTCGGGCTGCTGGCCGGCAATCGGGTCACTTGTCGAGAGTTCGTGGCCAAGAAGTTGACCGAGGTCGGTGACGCAAGCGAGCTGTACCACGATTTGCTGTGGGCGGCCATGGAGCGGGTGGAAAAACTGTACCGCGCGGATCGAATCAACCTCGCAACGGAGCACATGGCCACACGCATCAACCGGGCGATCGCGGATCAAATCCAGACGCATCTTCAACGGTCGCCGTCGAACGGAAAGCGGATCATCATCGCCAGCGCCGACGGAGAACCGGAGGAGCTGGGCGCCCAGATGTGCGCCGATCTGTTCGAGTCGCGAGGGTGGGAGGTGTACTTTCTGGGCGGCGGTGTCCCCAACGACGAGATTCTGAGCCTTGTGGGACAGCTCCGCCCGGACATTCTGTTGGTTTTCGGCACTCAGCCTTCCGGCGTCCCGGGCATCCGCAAGCTGGTCGATCTGATTCGGGGAGTCGGCGTCACTCCGACCATGAACATCATGGTTTCCGGCGGGGTGTTTAATCGCGCCGACGGACTGTGGCGGGAAGTGAACGCGGACCTGAGCGCCAAGACGGCCTATCAGGCGATTGCGGTGGCGGAAAGCGCCGAACCCCGCGTTCCGACCGCCGTTGCACCCGGACCCGGAAAGAAGCGGCGTCGTCGCCGCCGACCCGCGATGGAGGAGGTCGGTAGCGACGCCTGATCGAAACGTTTGTGGCATTATCGACTCGCGCCGTTCGCCGGGCGGGATCGCTCATAGGACAGCGTTACAACTGGTTCGGAGCCAACTGGTTCAGAGCCGCCTGTCGCGGGCGCCACTGGCAGCTTGCTCGCCAGTGTTGGCACGGGCTTCCAGCCCGTGGCTCCACCGGCAGGATGCCGGCGCCACACAGGGTAGAACGGCTTCCCCGGGGTCCGCGACCGTTCCGGCGGCACGCGAGCCGCCCCGAAGGGGCCACAAAAGATCCCGCCGGAAGTATCACGGACCCCGAGCCTGGGTTCTCGTCGATCCATCCTTGCACCAGTAGAGCAAACGCGATACCTTGGGAACCCGTCGAATATGGAGTCGCACATGTCCGCAAGCCTGTCCAGCATCCTTTCCTCCACTCGCGGGGTCCGACGGCGTCACTCCTCTCCCTATGAACGCCTCGACCCGCCACAAACAGGGGAAGCACCATGCACCCGAGCAAGATCATTTTCCTGTCGTTCGCCACGGCTTTCTGCGCCGTAACCCAGGCGGCCGAGTTCTCGCTGCGTCCGGTGAGCGCCACCCAACCGCACGTCATTAACGGCAATCGGATCACGCTTTACAGCCCCGGCGGCACGGTGACGCTCGAGCTGGGCGTCGATGACTGGAGCGTTGGTCCCAACGGTCAGCAGCGTTTGAAGGTGTACCAGGCGCAGATCGATTCAGGCGGCTACACAAGCGGAACGTCGGGAAGCGTGGGCGTGACCCTGCCGCCCTGCTCGAGCGACGCGAATTGCTCAGGCGGGGCGCGATGCGTAAACCAACATTGTGAAGTGCCGCAGTCGGCATTTATCAATAAGGGCCGCCTGCAATTCGTGTTCTATGGGCTTCAGCCGATCGTCGCTGTAGACATGTCCACGCCGAACTTCAGGTACGCAGCGCTCACCACCGGGACGGAGGGCGCGGTCGATGGGGGCACTCCCCGTTACGGAGGCACCCTGGTGCTGGAGGTGTCCCCCGACGCCCAAGGGGAGTTCACCATCGGGTTCGTAAGAGATCCGATGCAGACCTTCATGGCCGGGATGAACGATTCAGTAATCCCGGTCGCTACCCTCACGCCCGCGGTGATCACGGTCGTCTCCGACTGCAATCGCAACGGCGTGCCCGACGCAACGGACATTTCTTCCGGCGCGAGCCGGGACTGCGACGGCAATGGAACCCCGGACGAGTGCCAGCCCGACTGCAACGCCAACGGCGTTGCCGACACTTGCGACATCGCGGGCGGGACGAGCCACGATTGTGATCTCGACGGCGTCCCGGACGGATGCCAGGATGACTGCAACGGCAACGGCATCGCGGATTCTTGCGACATCCGGGATGGGTCAAGCGAGGACTGCGACCTGGACTCGATCCCCGACGAGTGCGAACCACCCCCGGGGCCGACCTGCAACCGCATCGGACCGGCTGAGTTTTCGCTTCGGCCGGTGAGCGCTTCTCAGCCTTACACCGTTAACGGGAATCGGATCACGCTCTTCAGCCCCGGCGGCACGGTAACGTTGGAGATCGGCGTCGCTGAATGGGATGTCAATCAGAACGGTGAGCCAAGGTTGAAGGCTTATCAGGCGCAGATTGACGCAGGCGGGTATACAAGTGGAACGACCGGGAGCGTAAGTGTTGAGCTGCTGCCGTGCACCAACAACGCCGGGTGCCCGGGGGTGCCGTGCGTGAACCAGCACTGTGAGGCCCCTCAATCCGCCTTCATCAACAAGAACCATCCGCAGTTCGCTTTTTACGGTCTCCAGGCTATCGCCGCCGTAGACATGTCCACGCCGAACTTCAGGTACGGAGCCGTCGCCACCGGTACGGAAGGCCCCGTGTATTCCGGCAATCTCCGATACGGCGGCACGCTGGTGCTGGAAGTGTCGTCCGACGCGCTGGGGGAGTTCACCGTCGGCTTTGTCACCGATCCGATGCAGACCTTTATGATCGGGATGGACAATTCAACCATTCCTGTGGATACCTTTACGCCCGCGATCATCACGATCGTACTGGATTGTAACCAGAACGGCGTGCCCGACGCGACGGACATCTCTTCCGGCGCAAGTCAGGATTGCGACGGGAACAGCATCCCGGACGACTGTCAGCCCGACTGCAACGCCAACGGCGTCGCGGACGTGTGCGACATCGCCGCAGGAACGAGCGTCGACTGCGACGCGAACGGGGTTCCGGACGAGTGCGAACCCGACTGCAACGGGAACGGAATCGCCGATGGATGCGATCTCATCTCCGGTTCGAGCGGGGATTGCAACGGCAACGGCGTACCGGACGAATGCGAGTCCGCCGGATCGGGGGATTGCAACGGCAACGGCGTCGCGGACTTCTGCGACCTCTCCGCGGGAACAAGTTTGGACTGCAATGCGAACGGCGTGCCCGACGAGTGCGACATCGCCCTGGGAACCAGCGGCGACTGCAACGCCAACGGCCGTCCCGACGACTGCGAAACCGATTGCAACAGCAATGCGTTCGCGGATGAATGCGATCTGGCGGCAGGGCGTTCCATGGATGCCAACGGCGACGGGGTACCTGACGAGTGCGGCCGCGGGTTCGCGCTGGTCCCCGTCGGGGCCAGCGTCATGCACCGCATCAACGGCCAGCAAATCATTATTCCACCCGGCGGAGTAGCGAGGATCATGTTCGACGTGCGCGTCGGCGGATGGGGGCGCGGTCGTCCGTTGCCGCCCAGCCTGAAAGGGTACCAGGCGACTCTGGATCCCGGCACTTTTGCCAGCGGGGCGAGCGGGAGGTTGACCCTTGCCATGATCGCGTGCAGCAACAATGACGACTGTTTTGCCGGGTCGGCCTGTCTAGCCGCGGGGGTGTGCGATCCGCTGGCCGCGATCTACATCGACGCCGCACATCCGAATTTCGTCTTCGCCGGCGAGGAGGCGATCGTCGCGAATCGCGCTCTGGGGAACCCGGCCGTAGCTTCCGTGCTTTCAGGGATCCAAGGTGTGGCCGACCCCGGGTCAGGCCGGTATGCAGGAACGATCATGTTGGCCGTATCGGCCGATGCCACGGGAACCTTCACGGTTGGCTTCCTGCCGGCCGAGACCTTCTGGTTCACCGAGGGCGACGTGCTCATCGATCCGCTGCCGGAAATGGCGCCGGCGGTCATCACGGTCACGGACGATTGTAACGAGAACCTCGTGCCTGACTCGCAGGATCTGGCCGGAGGCACGAGTCTAGACGGCAACCAGAACCGTATCCCCGATGAGTGTGAACGGGCGGTTCCCGACGTGGATGGCGCCGGTGGGCGGTACTTGGCCGTGTCGCCGCGCGGAGGAGTTGATCCGGTGGCGCTCTACGTGGTTTCCGCCCAGTTTCCGTGCGTTCGGCGGTTCGTGGCCCTGGCCGGGGACGGCACCGGGCGGCTTTCAGACACTCCGACCTACCTTCCGCCTTCGAGTTGGGGCACGGTCAGCCTCCGGAGTGGGGACATCGTCCCCGGTACGACGTACCAGGTCTGCGCCCAGTTCGGTGATGGAAGTCGGAGCTGGGCGACCAGCGCCGCGACCTGGCGCTGGGGCGACGCGGACGGCGATCAACGGATCGACGTCCTCGACGTGGCCCAGGTGGTGAACGTCGTGAAAGAAGTGCCGTTTTCCGCGGCCATGCGCACCGGGGCGAACGTTTATGATTGCGGGAGCGACGGCCTGGTGAACGTGCTGGACATCGCCGGGGCGGTCGATGCGCTGAAGGGACTTTCCTACCCCTGCGCGGTGCCCTGTCGGTGATTTGCAATTTTTTCGAGAGATTCCCGCGAAAAACGCTTGATTCTGCGTCGCGCCTTGTTTAGATTCCTCTTCGACTGGCCACGGAAAGGCGGTCGTCCCTTAGGAAAGGAAAGCTGTTCATGGCGAAAAAGAAAGCGACGAAGAAGGGTTTCTCGGCGGCAACGAAGGTGCGGACCAAGTCAGACACGTTCGGCGAACTGGCCTCCTCGAACGAGCTTTCGCGGAAGCAGGTGGCCTGCTTGTTCGACGACCTCGCGGGTCTGATCCGCGCGGACCTCGGCAAGAAAGGTCCGGGGGTGTTCGTGGTCCCGGGTCTGATGAAGATCAAGGTCATCCACAAGCCCGCGACCAAGGCGCGAAAGGGCCTCAATCCCTTCACCGGGCAGGAGATGATGTTCAAGGCCAAGCCGGCGCGGAACGTGGTCAAGGTTCTGGCGCTGAAGGGCCTCAAGACCATGGTCTGACCCGAGTCCGCGGGAAGTGGCGGCGTCCGCCCGCAGTCCGCGTGAGGCGAAATGAAACGGCGTCGGCGCGCCCCCAGAGGCGCGCCGAC
>JBBTCJ010000145.1:14602-15789 GCA_038043285.1 Planctomycetota bacterium
CCCCCACGCCGTTGGCGTTTTTGTGCCCCCAGACCGTGCGCGGGCGGCTTCCGCCGCGTCTCTCCGTGCAGTGCCAATATATGGCACTCCTGGTTCGTCCCCAACCCCGTCACCCCGCCGGCCAGCGCATTTTCGCCTCTTGCGTAACCTCGCTCTTCAGGGGCGGCGCTTTCGGCGAAACGACGCGGACAAACCGCCGCGCTGCGCAAGAACGGATCTTGCTCCATCCCGCCGGCGGGGGAGGAACGCTGGACAAGATCGCTTCTCGCCCGGCCGCGTCCTTGGGGCAAGAAAAAAAACATGTCGAAGAGGCGACGGCCATCGGAGTTCACGCCCATACGCGCCGAGAGGTGTTGGATGGCAGCATCGCGGCGCAACCCGGGCCGACGCCCCTCAGGTGGATGGTTCGGGCGACGTGTCGGGAGGGGGAGCGGTCCTGCGGCGCCGTCGTCGCACGGCGTCGCGGAGGACGTACTCGATCTGTGCGTTGACGCTGCGCAGCTCGTCCTTCGCCCAGCGTTCCATGTCGTCCATCAGATCCTTGGGCAGACGCAACAGGAACGGTTTTTTCTCGGCCATGACCCGCTCAACCGTTGGAAAACGTCAACGAAAATCGTCTGATTCTCCGGCAAAACAGGCGTTTTTCGACGCGCGGTTATTGGCGATGCGCTGTTGCCTCTTATCTGAGTCGCGACCGTGAGGGAGCGGACCGTCCATCGCTCGCGCCCAAGATCATCCGCTCGCCGTCCAGCGCAGCTCAGGGGTAGCGTGGGCATTGCCCACCATCAGAGCCGCGACCGTGAGGGAGCGGACCCTCCTGCACGGCGCATCTCGTCGCAACGTTGAGCGAGAATCTCCACGCACGAATGAAAGTAGATTCAAGAATCTCCGCTACCTGACGGTCGCGGCTCTGATGGGTTTCGGTCCCCTTTCTGCATTCGGCGTTCGCATTTCGGAGTGGACACAGCCCTGGGTCGTGGCTGCGCCGCCTTAGCTGTACAGGCTCCCCGCGTTGATCACCGGATGGGCCGCCCGGTCGCCGCACAGCACGACCAGCAGGTTGCTGACCATGGCTGCTTTGCGCTCCTCGTCGAGCTGCACGGTATGCGCCTTCTCCAGTCGAGCCAGCGCCAATTCCACCATGCCCACCGCGCCGTCGACGATGCGCGTCCGCGCCGCGACAATGG
>JBBTCJ010000146.1:0-15173 GCA_038043285.1 Planctomycetota bacterium
CCGGCGGGGAGATCCTACACGGTGGCCGACCTGCTGACGCGTCGCGGAACGGTTCCAATCATCTCGGTTGCGCCGGATCAAAAGGCTGAGGAGGCCGTCGTCATGCTCCGGCAACATGGCATCTCGCAGCTTCCGGTGATCGAGGACGGCGTCGTCGTCGGTTGCATTCGCGAGCTGACCATCGCCCGGCTGCTCCATTCGCGCGTGGATCCGCGCCAGATGGCCGTCCGCGACATCATGGCCCGGCCCATGCCTACGCTGGATGAGCACGTGAACCTTGACGAGGTCTACCGCCTGCTCTCCTCCGGCAACAGCGGGGTGGTCGTCCTCCGCCGCGGCGAGCCGTTCTCCGTCGTAACCCGCATCGACCTGGTGAACTTCTGGGACGATCCGTTTAATCTGCACGACGAATGCGCAGAGCCTGCTCCGCTGACGGCAAGGTGATCAGCGGCCTCTGCCGATCGACGGAGATGTCTGCTCTGTGGGTTTCAGATGCAAGAATGGAGTAAGCTTTCGATGATCATGCCGGACCACTCGAATTGGCGTTTCGCGACTCGTTCGATTCACGTCGGGCAGGAGCCGGACCCGGTGACGGGGGCGACAATTCCGCCGATACATCCCACAAGCACTTACACGCAGGCCTCGCCGGGAAAGCACAAGGGCTTCGAGTACTCGCGCTCGAGCAACCCCACGCGGGTGAACCTCGAACGGTGTCTCGCTTCGCTGGAGGGGGGGACGAAGTGCGCGTGCTTCGCCTCCGGGTCCGCGGCGACGGCCACGCTGTTCGCGACGCTCTCGCCGGGCGACAAGGTGGTCGCCTACGGCGACCTGTATGGTGGGACGTTCCGGCTGCTCAAGCGGGTCTTCGAGGGTTTCGGCCTGGTTCCGGTCTTCACCGACGATACCTCGCCGGCGGCTTTCTCCAGGCTTGTCGACGCGAAAACGAAGATGGTCTGGCTGGAGTCGCCGACCAATCCCATGTTGCGTTGTCTGGACATCGCGGCGATCGCCGGGATCGCCCATCAGGCCGGAGCGAAGCTCGTCGTCGACAACACCTTCGCCACGCCGGTGCTGCAATTGCCGCTCAACCTCGGAGCGGATTACGTGGTTCACAGCACGACGAAGTACGTCGGCGGACACTCCGACGTCATCGGCGGAGCGGTGATCGTCAAGGACGAGTCGCTCATGGAGCGGCTGGCGTTCCTGCAAAACGCCCTGGGCGGCGTACCGGGGCCGTTTGACTGCTATCTTCAGCAGCGCGGCATCAAGACGCTGCAACTCCGCATGGAGCGGCATTGTGCCAACGCGATGGCACTTGCGAAACGCCTCCAGGGCCACGCCCAATTGAGCAAGGTCATCTATCCCTTCCTGGAGGACCATCCCGACTACGCCCTGGCGAAGAAGCAGATGTGCGGCGGGGGGGGCATTGTGACCATCGTCTTCAAGGGCGGCCGCGACGCGGCTCTACGGTTCTGCGAAAGCGTCAAGGTCTTCTCTCTGGCGGAATCGCTGGGCGGCGTCGAGTCACTGGTCAATCACCCCGCGATCATGACCCACGCCTCGATCCCCAAGGAAATCCGCGAAGCCCGCGGCGTGACCGACGGACTGGTGCGGCTTTCCGTCGGCATCGAGGACGTAGACGATCTCGCCGCGGACCTGGATCAAGCGATTGCCCGCGCATGAATGTTCAGGCGACGCAACGACTGCCTGACGAGCCGCGGGCTTTAGAGCAGTTCTCTTTTTCGTGTAGCGTCGCGGTTTATCCGCGGCGAGGTGTCCCAGCATCAAGAGCCGCGCCGCCCATGAAGGGCGACGCTACGCAAAAACAGGAAACGCTCTAGCCCGTGCGGACGTCCGAAGAACGGTCGATATCTGAAAATCCGCGCCCGCTAAAGTACGCGGCTCGGCACAGCGGCACATGGCTTGCTGATGCCGATCGGTTGTCACCGCAGCTCGCGTTGGCGCAACGCGTTCAAGGTGCCCACGCCCAAGGCGATCACCGCGACGATCATCGTGCTCCAATAGAGCAACTCCGTGATGCCTTCACTGCCAAGTTTTGCGGCCTCCCCGATGGCGTCGGTGACGATCAGCAGGGCCATAGGTATTCCTAAGCCGGCCGCCGCCGCAAGGGCCGCCGAACGAGCGAAGCTCGACGCGCACCACGCCGTCGTAAACAGGACGAATGCCATGCCAAACAGCACCCCAGCCTGCCGAATAGTGGGAACGTCCCGCCCGGCGTCGAGTACAAGGAAGACGTAAAGTCCGACGACGGCGTTTGCGGCAAAGAGCAAGCTCGACACGACCACGGCCGCGATGAACTTACTGGTCACCATCGTCCCGCGCGGAATCGGCAGGCAAGCCAGGAACTCCGCGGTGCGATCGCCCCGTTCACCGGCGAGCGAATTTCCGGAAAAGAAGGGCACCAGGACGAGGCTGGCGCCGAACCCGCCGATCACGCCGATACGCAGCAACTCCGTCCACTTGTTGTTGGGACTCTCGGTGGTCGCGCGTTCTATCAATCCGACCAGCGTCACAAGGACGTACGGAATGAGTACCACGACAACGCCGGCTGCCAATAAGCGGGCGTGTTGACGCAAATCCTTCCAAAGAAGTGCTCGCAGAATCATGCCGAAACCCTCCGTCCTCTGACGTAATCCTTGAAGATGTCTTCAAGTCCAAGGTCAACGACGTCCACGGCGTCAACCTTGTTCCGCGCGCGCAATTGCTGAACGGTTTCTGACGAGAAGTCGCGCACCGTCAACAGCCATTGGCGGTCGTCCACGTTCTGCCACACCACGTTGGGCGGCGCGACGGTCGGCGTTTGGCGATCCGGGAGTACGACGCGCAACCGCTTCGTGCCACGCAGCAACTGATCCACCGGCGCGTGCACGATCAGTTCGCCACGATCAAGAATGGCAATCTGATCCGCCATCCGCTGCACGTCGCCCAACGTGTGGCTGGAAAAAATCATGGTCCGCGGTCGATCGCTCAACGATCGAAGCAAGCCGGAAAGCAGCTCTTCCCGAGCCATGGGATCAAGCCCGGCCATCGGTTCGTCGAGAATCAGCAGCTCCGGCTCGTGGGCCAGGGCGACCGTCAGCGCCAGTTTGACCAGGGTGCCCTTGGACAGCGAAGCCGCCTTCGCCCGCGGGTCAATCTCCAGAAGAAGAATCAAATCAGAGGCCAGGTCATCGTTCCACGTGGGATAGAACGTCCTGCAAAACGATAGGATCTGATCGACTCGCATCCACCGGTGGAAATACTGCTGCTCGGGAACGTAGCCGACGCGCGATTTGACGCCCAGGGCATCGGTCCACGGGTTCAACCCGTCAACGCGAATGTCGCCCGCATCCGGACGCAACAGCCCCATCAACAGTTTGACCGCGGTCGTCTTGCCCGCGCCGTTGGGTCCAAGAAGCCCCAGCGCGGTCCCGCGCGGAATCTCAATGCTCAGCCGGCGAAGCGCTTCATTTCGGCCAAAGCGTTTACTCACGCCGTGAAGAACGAATCCCGCTTCCCCGCTCATACCTTGTTCTCCGCCTTGGATTCGACCCCACCGAGCGGCGCCCGCCCGGAGCCGGCGTCTTTCGTGGTGTCGAATGCTCTGGAAAAAATGGAACAGATGTCCCGGTCGGGAAGTTGACTCGTGCGTCCCAGATGGATCCCCTGCAAGAAACGAGCGTAGACCGCTCGGTCGCCAAGCGCCCGTGCCGCGACGTCGCCCTGCGGCGCGACAAATGCGCCCAATCCGCGACGCATCTCGATCACCCCAAGTCGCTCCAATTCCTGGAACGTGCGCTGTACCGTGTTGGGATTGACCACCAGGCGTGCCGCCAAGGTTCGAATTGATGGAATCGCTTCGCCCGGTCGGTACGCACCGGAGGCTACCAAAGCGCTCAGATGCTCGGTGATCTGTTCGTAGACCGGAACCGGACTGTCGCAAAAAGGAAGCACTTGCTTGTCCCTTCAGCTATTCTACTGTACTACCACACTAGTATAGTGTATCACGAAGTTGCGGACTTGGCAAATTTTTTTTGGTTTTTTTTTGCCCTAACGGCCCGCTATGTAGAACGCAGCCGATTGAGGCGGCCAAGCAGAACCGCGAGGATCGCCGAAGCGAAGCACAACGCCGCGGCAAAGGCAAAAGCCACGAAGTAACTCCCGGTCATGCGTTGAGCGGCATTCCCCGCCCAGACGCCCATGACGCCGGCCACTCCGTACGACGTAAACATCCATCCGTAGTTCGCGCCGAAGTTCTTGGATCCGAACAAGTCAGCCGTCAGCGACGGGAACAGCGCAAAATTCCCGCCGAAGTTGAAGCCCACGCAGGCGGCGCCGACGGCCAACTGGAACTCCGTGTCCAGGGCGGCAAGGGAAAGCATGGTCACGGCTTGAGACACGAACATGAGCATCATGGCCGGCGAGCGGCCGATTCGATCGGACAGCAGTCCCCACACAACCCGACCCGCCGCATTGAACAGCGCGAGCACGCCGACGGCGGTCGCGCCTTTCAGGATAAGCTCATCACGAATTGCCGCCGACGCTGCGCCTGAGGATCGCTCGGCGGCCGCGACGAGCTGCGCTCCGGCGAACGGTTTCAAGATTCCGATGACCATCAGGCCGGCCATCGCCCCGCTGAAGAACATCATCCATGCGACGTAGAAGCGAGGATTGCGAAGGACGTCCTGCCAGGTTGAATCCCCGACGGCTGTTTTTGCCGTTCGGCCCGCGGCCAAAACAGATCCTGCGTGCGGCGGATTTCGAAGCAGCAGCGCCCCAAGCGACACGACCGCGGCGCACACCAGCCCGTGCACGGTGAAGAACGTCGTGATGCCGTATCGTTCAATGAAGCCGACGGCGCCGAGGACACTTTTCCCCGAGAAGAGATAGGCGCCCAACCCGAACCCGGCGACCGCGACGCCGGATACCAAACCCTTGTGTTCCGGGAACCATTTGACCAGCGCGGCGATCGGACACACGTATGCAAAACCGATGCCCACACCGGCCAGCAAGCCAATGGTTCCCCAAAGCAGCAGCAGCCGATCCGCGCCGTTGCCGGAGACTTGGTGCTGAGCCAGGGCCACGCCTCCCACTATCGCGGTGGTCACCACGGCGTGAGGAAGATACGCAACGATCGGATATCGCAGCCGGTCGATGCCGTGACAAAAGGCATCGAGCGCCAGCAAAGCCGCAAGCACCATCGCGCCCAAGAGTGCAGCGTGGCACAGATAAAACGTCACGAGATGATCCAACTGTCCGGCGACGAGAAACCCAATTCCGAGAATCGTTCCGCCGAGCAGGGCGGTGAAGCGCGGACCATGCAAATCCTGCAGCCGACCGGCGAAGATCATGGCGGTCGCAAACGAGAGTAGGCAGATCGCGAAGGCGTACTTGAGATATCCGAGGCGAGCTTCTTGCGGCGGTTGGGCCGTCTCCGACGCGACAGCCGCGGGCACGCCAGCCGGAGCGGCGGCAACGACCGCCGGCCAGACGGTCGCCTCCAACGGTTGCCAGAACACGCTGTAACCGTAGACGGTTCCGAGGATCATCTGCACCATCACGGCGCCGACGAGAACCTTCCATTTCATCATCGTGGCGTGGTGAACGGGGAGGGCGACCTGGGCGGTCAAGAGCGTGGTCATCGTTGCGGTTCCGAATTGCCGAGCGAGAGCGGCGGCGCCGGCGATCGACGTCACCCCTGGTACATCGACCGCGCCGCCGACCTACTTGCTTGCAGAACACGTGCCAACCAATGGGTTCGCGGACGTGGAACTTCAACAGCGGTCGGCGAGGACCGCCGCTACTTCCGAAAAACAAGCGAGGGGCGCGCCAACTTGCGTCGGCATGCGTCCCTCGCATGACAGATTGGTGTCGAACGAATGTTCGATCGGTTTGCTATTCGCCGGCGTCCAAGACAAAGTTGCCCGTCAACGCACCGACGGAGACCTCGGACCCTTCGCTCAAAACCGGGAAGTCTGCCGGCATTGGCGCTTCGTTGTCGGAGTCATCCGGCGCGCTGTCGAGCTTCAACTCACCCCCGCCCGAGGCATCAAGCGTAACCGCCCCGACTGCATATCCAGCCACGAGCACGTCGAGCACCGCGCCAGGCTGCCCGCCGCTCAAGGATACCTCGAACTCCGACTTCATGCCATCGGCTTCATAGCGCACGTTGGCGGTCATGGTTCCATCAGACAGCACGGCTGCGAGTTCTACGTCCGCCGCGTCATCGGCGTCGTCGTCCGAGTTGTCGTCGCTGCCGTCGTCTGCATCATCGTCGTCATCGTCGGAGTCGTCGCCGCTGTCATCGGCGACCAGAGTCCCGGAGGCCGGACCGACAACCACCGCGTCGCCCGCCACAAGAACCGGGAAGTTGTCCGGGAAGGGCTGCTCGTCGGGATCGTCGGCGTCATCGTCATCACTGTCGCCGTCAGAGTCATCGTCATCACCGTCGCCATCAGAGTCATCGTCGGCCTCGTCTTCGTCGGCAAACTTCACGCGGCCAGCGCCGTTAGCGTCCAGCGTAAGCGAGGCAACGACCACTCCGGCGACGCTGACGTCCACCGCCGATCCCGGTTCGCCGCCGGAAACCGCTACGGAGAACTCCGCCTCATCTCCATCTTCCTCATAGTGCACGACTGCCTGGAACGTGCCGGCGGTCAAGTCGGCATGAAGCTCGAACTCGGAGGATTCGCCGTCGTCATCGTCCCCATCGTCGGAATCATCGTGGGCAAAGGAACCGCTCATGTCGCCGACGGCAACATCGTCTCCGGCGTCGGGTTCGGGGAATCCGTCGGGCATTTGCTGTTCGTCAGCCTCGTCGGGATCGCTGCTGAAACGGAGGTGTCCACCGCCCGTGTCGTCGAGGGTCACGCTGGCGACGACGACGCCGTCGACGGTGATCTCAATGACCTGTCCGGGCGCTCCGCCGCTGACGGTGACTTCGAAGCTTGCTTCATGATCGTCGGCGTCGTACTCCACCTGAGCCTGCACATCGCCGGAGGAGAGATTGGCGATCAGCTTCAATCCCGCCGAGCCGCCTCCGCCGAATAAGCCGGGGAAGTTCCCCAACGGTCCGGTGCCGTCGCAGCCAGTCGCCGCCCAAAGCACGCCGGCGGTCAACACGCCTCGCGCCCAGCCCACCGCAATCGATTTCTTTCCCGTCATCATCGTGTACCCCCCCCTCAGAAATGTTCCCGCCGCTCAGGATGTACCGATAACCCAATCGGACTTCCGCGCCAATAGGTTCACCCTACGATATCGTTCATCGCAACGTCCCGGCAGCAGCGTTCCGCGTTTTCAAAACCATACCGACCAATCGTCTCCCAGCTTCGATACTCTTACTGCCACTGCAAGTCGGCGGGTTTTCAGGCGATGGCAAGCGTTCCAAGCCGTCGATCGGTCCTTACCGAACCTTGATCCATGCCAAGGTTCTGGGCCTTCGCGCCCGCCCCCAAGGCTCAGGCTCGCCGCCGGTTCTTCGCGCAGGATTCGTAACGCAAAGCCTTCTGCGGAGATCCGAACGTCTTCCGGTCCGTGGACGGCCTATGCCACGCAAGCAACGCAGTCAATCTCGATCTTTCCGCCGGGCAGAACAAGGGCCTTCACGACAACGGTCGAACGGGCGGGGGGGCTTGTTGGAAAAAACGTCTTGTAAACCTTGTTCATGGTCTCGAAGTCGGCTGCGTCGGTCAGGAAGCAGGTGCACTTCAGGACGCTGGCCATCGTCGCCCCGGCCGCCTCGACGGAGGCCTTCAGGTTTTCCAGCGTCTGGCGACATTGCGGCTCGAAGTCTGCGGACGCCATTTCGAGCGATCCCGGCTTGTTGCCCATCACACCGGACACGTGGATCAGACCGCCGTACTTCACGGCGCGAGAGAACGGCAGGTCAAGAACTCCAGATACGACTTCGCGTTTGGCCGGCGTCTGCGCTAAAGCGGACCGCGTGGAAGCGCCGACGACTGCGGCGACGGGGACGGCCACGATTCCCTGCTGAAGGAAATCTCTACGAGACCGAGAGTTCATGCGTCGTGCTCCATGATTGGCGTGCGTTCTGGAACCTCCCACCCCGCCCTCTCCTCCGGTAGGGGGAGTCTTGCTTCCACGGTTCGGGCGGCCGCAAGCGGTCCGCTCGCTCGTTCGGGCAAGCCAAAGCCGTTCGGAAACAGGCGGCGGTGGGATTCGAACCCACGAATAACGGATTTGCAATCCGTCCCCTTGGTCCACTTGGGTACGCCGCCGGGAACTCACTCCGGTCGCTCGGCCGATCCGGCGGGGCCAAGCCTCGGACCGTCCGACCAATGCAGGTCGGTATCTATATCGGGTTCCAGCAGTCGGAGCAAGCGGTTGTGTACCGGTGGCCTAGGCAGGTCGGGTTCGTGCAGGGGGAGCGTTTCGTCGAACGTGCGTCCGCGCCGACTGAAGTCTGCGGCCGGCGGTAGATGACGGCGCAGCAACTACGGCGGAATGGCGAGACGCGAGTTTTCAGCTCCACCGGATCGAGCCATGTTCCGATATTCACCTGATAGGCCTGCCCACGGGTCGCAGGCCGACGGGGGAGACGCATTCGGAGCGCGATCATGAGCGCTGCAGGCGGAACTTTGAACGTGGGGGTGATCGGTTGCGGGCATTGGGGGCCCAACCACGTCCGCGTGTTCAACGAGGTCGAGCGTGCTCAGACGGTCGCCTGCGCGGACCTCAACGCCTCACGTTTGGCACGATTGCAACATCGATTCCCGCGGCTTAAGACCACGACGGAGTACCGGTCGCTGTTGGCCGACGATCGCATCAACGCGGTGGTGATCGCGACTCCCACCGGAACGCACGCCTCAATCGTTCGAGATGCGTTGAACGCCGGTAAGCACGTGCTTGTCGAGAAGCCACTTTGTCGAACGGCCGCCGAGGTGGTCGAAGTCTCCACGCTGGCGAGATCTCGCGGCCTCGTGCTGATGGTCGGTCACGTCTTCGTGTTCAATAGCGGCATCGCTCGCCTGCGGGAACTGATTCAAAGCGGCGATTTGGGCCGCGTTCATTATCTGGACGCCGTGCGGACCAATCTCGGACCGATCCGCGGGGACGTTAACGCCCTGTACGACCTGGGCACGCACGACATCAGCATTTTCAACTACCTGCTGGATTCCGCGCCGATCGCGGTCTCAGCTCTGGGCAGCAGAATCACCCAGCCAAGCATTGAGGACGTCTGCTTCGCCACGCTCAAATATTCCGACGGAACATTCGCCCACCTGCACGTCAGTTGGCTCAACCCGCGGAAGGTGCGGACCCTGACGGTGGTGGGGGCGAGAAAAATGGCCCACTGGGACGACATCGACCCGCAGGACACGTTGCGGGTTTTTGACAAGGGACTGGAAGAACCGCCCTATTACGATTCATTCGGCGAGTTTCAATATCTGCTTCGCAGCGCGGACATGAGCGTTCCGGCGATTCGCCGGGCTGAACCCCTGCTGAAGCAGGCCGAGGCGTTCACCGCCTGGGTGCTGGACGGAAAATCGTGTCCCGCCGACGCCGAAGCAGGTCTGTCGGTCGTGCGCACGCTGGAGGCGGCGCAACGGTCCATGCAGGAGCGCGGCGCGATGTGCCCGGTCGAATCAGGCGACGCCCGGGTCTTGCAGGAAGCCGCGTTGCCGATCGACCGGCTACTTTCCGACCTGACCTTCGCCGCGCCTTCGACTGTCCGGCCTGGAGCCGTGGCCGCTTGGATTGAATCGTAGCCGCCTTCATGACACGGAGAGCAACACATGGCACCAACTTCCAAGCCGACGATGGCAAAGCAGGGCGCAAAGCCCCTCTTTCCCGTTTCGGTCCAGGTTCATCCGCAGGCGATTTGCGAAAGCGTTGACGTTGGGGCGGGCACCCGCATCTGGGCGTTCGCGCAGGTGATGGCCGGCGCCGTCCTCGGAAGGGACTGCAACGTCGGCGGGCAGACGTTCATTGAACGCGGGGCGCGCATCGGCGATCGGGTAACCATCAAGAACGGGGTGATGATCTGGGACGGGGTGACGATCGCCGACGACGCCTTCATCGGCCCCGGAGTGATCTTCACCAACGACCAACATCCGCGAAGTCCGCGCATGGAGGAGATCGGACCCCGCTATCGACATCCGGAGAACTGGCAGTCTCCGACGGTGGTGGAGCGAGGGGCAAGCCTGGGGGCGGGGGCGATCATCGTCTGCGGAATCACGATCGGCGAATTCGCGATGATCGGGGCTGGAGGGGTGGTCACGGAGAACGTGCAGCCTTACCAGATCGTCGCCGGTAATCCGGCTCGACCGATCGGATGGACCTGCGTATGTGGGCGGAGTCTTGATTCGTCCTGGGTTTGCGACGCATGTGGCCGGCGTTTTGAGCTTTCCGGGGCACAGTTGAAGTCCGTGGATTGAATCCACTCGATGTGCCGGGCGTATCGCCCGATCATCGGGTCCGAGGACGTCGTGTACCATAATCTACGCATCATTGCGGTCATTCCCGCGTACAACGAGCAGAGCAAGATTGGTCGCGTTGTCGCCCGGATCGATCGTTCGTCGGTGGATACGGTCCTGGTCGTCGACGACGGCTCGACCGACTCGACCGCGGCGGTCGCGCTGCGTGAAGGGGCGACTGTCCTGACGATCACCAGGCGGCGTGGAGTCGGCGCGGCGCTTCGTACGGGGCTGGAGTTCGCGCGAGTGGCCGGCTTCGACGCGGGCGTGATCTTGGCCGGCAACAACAAGGACGACCCGGCGGAGATTCCCAGACTTCTTGATTCCATCGTGACCGAGGGCAGCGACTTTGTGATCGGCTCGCGCTATGTAGCCGGGGGTCGTTGCGGCGGGGCGATGCCGGCCTATCGCAAGGTCGCCACCAGAGTTCACCCCTGGTTGATCAGTCGATTCGTCGGCAAAGAGCTGACCGAAACGACGAACGGGTTCCGTGCGCTTCGCCTGCGAGTGCTCGATGACCCCCGGATACGCCTAGACCAGCGATGGTTGGACAGTTACGGGCTGGAAGTGTACCTGTTGTGGAAGGTCTTGAGGCTCGGATACCGTCATGCGGAGGTTCCATGCACCAAGATTTATCCGCCCAAGTCGCTGGGAATCACCAAGATGCCGCCGGTCATCGGCTGGTGGAGCATCCTCCGCCCCATCTTCCTTCTGGCGTCGGGGCTGAGGCGGTAGGACCGCCAGGAGTCCCGAACCACGGGGGCCGCACCTCGCTGCTTTGCATTGGCGCGTACACCTTTTCCGCTCAATACACGGTCATTTTCGGACGAAGGAACATTGATCGCGCCAGATGAGCCGCGGGCTTCCATCCGCGCGATCGTCCTTCGGCACGGAACGCGGGCCAGTCCATGGATATCCTACTCATCAACCCGCCTTGGCTGACCAAGGACGGCAACATCTGGCACGGCGTCAAGAGCACGTCACCGCCGCTGGGATTGCTGTATGTCGCAGCCTATGCGGAGTCCAAGGGGCGGGAGGTCCGCGTCATGGACGTCAACGCCGAGCGCCTCAGCTTCGAGGACATCGAGCGCTTCGTTTCCGAGCATCGGCCGCGCTGGGTCGGCTTCACCGCGGTCACGGCGCAGATCATCAACACGCACCGCATTGCGGGAATCATCAAGCGCGTTTCGTCCGACTCCAAGATCGTCGTCGGGGGCGTACATGCGACGGCCATGCCCGACGATGTCATGCGCGATCCGAACATCGACTACGTCATTCGCGGCGAGGGCGAGTTGCCGCTCTTCGAGCTGGTCGACGGCCGCCCCCTGGAGTCGATCGCGGGGCTTTCCTATCGCGGCGCGAATCCGCTTCAGCCGATCCAGCACAATCCTCCGGGGCAACCGATTGAAGACCTCGATTCGCTGCCCACGCCGGCCTACCACCTGATCCCGTTTAACGCCTACAAGCCTGCGATCGGAGCGTACCGGCGTTTGCCCGCCGTAAACATGACCATGACTCGCGGCTGTCCGGGGAAGTGCACCTTCTGCAACTCGGCCGAGACGGCGTTGCGGACGCGTTCAGCCGAGCATCTGGTCAACGAGATTCAGAAGCTTCAGGCACGATACGGTATCCGCGAGGTGAGCTTTTACGACGATACCTTCACGATCTACAAGCAGCAGGTCGCGCGGACGTGCGATCTCATCATGGAGCGAGGAATCGACCTGACTTGGTCCTGTTTTGCGCGGACGGATTGCGTGAGTCCGCCACTGCTTGCCAAGATGCGTGCCGCGGGATGTCACCAGATTTTGTTCGGTCTGGAGTCCGCCGACCCGGAAATACTCGAGACCGTTCGCAAGCCCATCGACCTTGAACAGACTCGCCGCGCGGTGAGGATGGTGCAGGACGCCGGCATCGACGTTCGGGCGGCCTTCATGTTCGGCAACCCCGGCGAGACCATCGCCTCGATGCGCCGCACAATCGACTTCGCCAAGGAGCTTGATCCAGACATCGCGATTTTCAACATCACTACCCCGTACCCCGGCACACAGATGTTCGATTGGGCGCTGAAGAACGGCCACCTGCGAACCCTGGACTGGAACTGTTACGACCTCGCCAACTCGGTGTTGGAGCTTCCGACCGTTTCCAGCGAGGACATCAATCGAATGTACAAAATCGCGTATCGCGAGTTCTTCTTCCGTCCAAAATACCTGCTGCGGCGGCTGCGGAGGATCCGCAGTTGGACGGATCTGAAGCTCAACCTCCAGGCGTTCCGGTCGATCTGCTTCGCGCGATCGACGGCGCCGCGAGCTGACTCGTCGGACCGTCGAGTCATCGGCGGAGGTGCGGACGCCGCGGAGGCGACGCCCGGGCTGGCGCTGGGAACCTGGTGAGGTGGAACGCGGCTCCGCCGCCTTGCGGCAAGGAAACCTTTGTGGGCCGCGGGGGCTGAGTTTGCCGATTCAAGATAAGAACGGAGCGACGATCGTGACGATTCCATTGGTCAACCTCGCGCGGCAGCATGAACAACTCGGAGACCAGATTCGATGCGCCATCAGCGGCGTAATCGAGCGGGGCGATTTCATCCTGGGGCGCGAGGTGACCGCCTTCGAAGGGGAATTCGCCGCCTATTGCGGCGCCAAACACTGCATCGGCGTCGGCAGCGGACTCGACGCGCTGACGATCGCGTTGAAGGGTTTGGGCGTCGGACCGGGCGACGAAGTCATCACCCAGGCCAACACGTTCGTCGCGACGGCGCTGGCGGTTTTGCACGTCGGAGCCAAGCCGGTGTTGGTCGACCATGAACTCCTGAGCTTCGGGATTGATCCCGCAAAGGTCATCGACGCGATCACCCCGCGCACCAAGGCAATCATCCCCGTCCACTTGTACGGCCAAGCCTGCGAAATGGACGCACTCCGCGACATCGCCGATCGGCACGGCCTTCGGATTATCGAGGACGCCTGTCAGGCGCACGGAGCGACGTACAAAGGGAAACGATGCGGCAGCCTCGGCGACGCGGCTGCGTTCAGCTTCTATCCGGGCAAGAACCTCGGCGCGCTGGGCGACGCAGGCGCGATCGTCACCGACAACGACGAGTTGGCTTCCTGGATTCGCTCGGCCCGCAACTACGGCTCCACGATCAAATACGAGCACACGGTTCGCGGGTTCAACAGTCGGCTCGACAGCGTGCAAGCGGCGGTGCTGCGCGTCAAACTTCAACACCTGGACAGATGGAACCTCGTGCGGCGGCGACTGGCCGGGACGTATCGCGAGTTGCTCCAGAATTTCGACGTCGAGCTTCCCGTCGAACTGCCCGACCGCGAGCACGTGTATCACCTGTTTGTCATTCAAGCGGCCAACCGTGACCGGCTGCTGACGACGCTGCGCGAACGGGGCATCGACGCGGGCATTCACTACCCCAAGCCCATCCACCGACAGGTCGCCTTCGCAGACGCGTCGGTTGACGTCGGGTCGCTGCCCAACACGGAATCCACGTGCGGCCGGATATTCTCGCTACCGTTGTGCCCAAACCTGACCGAAGACGAGGTTGGGACTGTCGCGCGGGAATTGACGGGGGCGATGCTTTCTTGCCGCGGAAAGCGGGAAACCCTGACGCCGCACGGCCAGCCGCGACGCCTCCACGAAACCGCGGCGACCAAAAGACCCTGACGAGTCTTCGATCCTTGAGCGTGTTCCCGCCCATCCCCTGCACCGACGTGCCGATCGGACGACCTGGCGTGCTGAACGGTTCGCCGCGGTATCTGCAGAATCCGATCCGCCGGATTGGAACAGCGGCATGGTTGGCCAGAATCGGTCTTGACGCGATGACGCGGCTTGCGATGACAGGACCTAGTCGTGGTCGGCCGCGGGCAGCCGTGGCCATGCTGGCATTTGCCGGCTTCGCATCCTGGTCGTACGCGTCGCTGGAGGGGCGAGCGCGGGCAATCGTCCTCCCCGATTGGGGTGACGTGGTGCAGTCGCTGAATGGTGAGAAGATCACGGTCGGACCTCGGTGGTTCTGCTTGTGCCTGGCCAACCATTGGCAGATCCATTGGAATCAAGCCGGGTGCAACCACGAGGCGTTTCTTGAAGTGCCGGATGGTGGCACAATCGAAGTGGTCTTGGGGGCCCAGCTCAGCGAGGATCATCAGCCCACGGTGTTCGGACAGGATCCAGTCCAGGACCGGATCCGCGAAACGCCGCTGCCCGCCTACCTGGCTTCGGTGCAGGCAACTGACGTTCGTTCAGGCGTTGTGCTACGTCGCTGGATGGGTACCAGGGTATCCCGAGAACGAGCCGCCGGTCAGACGGCCTCCGCGCCGGTGCTTCTGTTGCCATTGGTGCGGCAAACAATCTCCGCCGCAGGGTGGAGGCAGTTCCTGACGGTGGGGGAGACCGCGGGCTGCGGCGTGGTCACCTTCAAGGAAGTTCCGGTTCCGGAGGGGATGATCCACGCCATGATCGCGCCGTCGGGCGGCCTGGCCACCATCGTTGTGTCGATGGAACGCGACCTGGGGATTTCCCCCGACGACATCCATTTTTTCACGTTGACGCCACTTTCGCGCTGAAACCGCTCAAGGTCCGGATTGAGCCGGCGCCGCCCCAGGCCGCGACGCGACCACTGCCCGATGGACTACAATGCCGAAGCTGCTACGCTCTGGGGCGTAGGGAAAACGCAGGAACCCAGCGACAGGCCCGCTGGAACGCCACCGTAGCTCAGTTGGCAGAGCAGCGGTTTTGTAA
>JBBTCJ010000147.1:0-33548 GCA_038043285.1 Planctomycetota bacterium
AGCCCCCTGCGACGGCCACGAAACCCGTGTTGGGCGCGGGGACGTTGGTTTGACCCCACGCGTTCGATCCCCATGCAATGAGGGAACCGTCTCGCTTCAGCCCGAAACTGCGGTTGCCGCCCGCCGCGATGTCGATGAACTCCGTGTTGGGTCCGGGGACGTTGCATTGCCCGTAGTGATTATCTCCCCACGCGACGACGGACCCGTCGCCCTTCAGCCCAAGGCTGTGGTACCCGCCCGCAGCAACGGAAATGAACCCTGTGTTGGGCGGGGGAACGCCGCTTTGGTCGTACTGATTGTCTCCCCATGCAACGATCGATCCATCGCCCTTGAGGCCGAGACTGTGGTGCGCCCCCCCTGCGAGGGCTATGAAGCCGGTGTTGGGTGCCGGAACGTTGCACTGCCCAAAGTTGACCGAACTGCCGCATCCCCACGCAACGATGGAGCCATCGGGCTTCAGGGCGAAACTGTGAACCCAACCAGCCGCTATCCCGATAAACCCCGTGTTCGACGTGGGAACGGTGCACTGCCCGTAATCCAAGTTCGAGGCTGAACACCCCCACGCGACGATAGAGCCGTCGGCCTTTAGCCCGAGACTGTGGTACATACCCCCCGCGACGGCGATGAACCCGGCATTGGGCACGGGAATGTTGGTTTGACCGTAGTCATTTCGTCCCCACGCGACGATGGAGCCGTCGCCCTTCAGGGCGAGGCTGTGCTGGTAGCCAGCAGCTATGGCGATGAAGCCGGTATTGGGTGCCGGAATGTCAGTCTGACCGCGCGCGTTGGCACCCCACGCGACGATGGAGCCGTCGGCCTTCAGGCCGAGACTGTAGGCAGCGCCCGCTGCAATGGCGATGAATCCTGCGTTGGGCGCGGGGACGTTGGTTTCACCGGATCCCCACGCGACGATGGAGCCGTCGGCCTTCAGGCCGAGGCTGTGGTTAATACCCCCCGCGACAGCGATGAACCCTGCGTTGGGTGCGGGGACGTTGGTTTCACCGTGGAGGTTGTCTCCCCACGCGACCACAGAGCCATCGGCCCTCAGGGCGAGACTATGGTTCCCGCCCGCTGCAATGGCGATGAAATCCTGGCTCAAGTCCGCGACCGCCCGTGAGCCCCAGCCGACGATGAAACCGCTGTCGCCCTCTCCCGAAAAAGCAGGCCCCGACGACGCAAGGAGGGGACAAATCACCGCGGCGGCGAAAACCGTGGATCGG
This sequence comes from Planctomycetota bacterium, assembly GCA_038043285.1. GTDB lineage: Bacteria > Planctomycetota > Phycisphaerae > UBA1845 > UBA1845 > JBBTCJ01. The sequence continues at coordinate 1,221 of JBBTCJ010000147.1, forward strand.
CGAACATGAGAGCGTTTCAGGGTGCCTATGGGTACTCTGAGGCGAAGCATTGCGCGGGCTGACGCCCGCGGCTCGGTGTCGGCGGTTTCGGGTGCATTTCTTCGCAGGTCGCAAACAAACGTGCTCATGGCTTCACCTGCCCCATCTGACCCTTGCGTGAACTAGATGCGTTGGGCCAAGGAATGATTGTACCAAAGATCACCCCGCGGATTCAACGTCGATTCCGCCGACCTGCGGCGCGAAGGATCCCGTTGGAACCCTCCTGCGTCGCGCGGCGTCGCCATATTTTTGCGATGACCAAGCTTGTCGAGAATCGCCGATGATTCGCGATGAGTTCCCGTGGACGCGCCTCCATTGACTTAGTTCTCCACCGCACGCCCGGCGGGCGGCGTCTGACCGATCTGAATGAAGCAAAAAGATACCCGAAAACGACCGGCGACGTCAAGAAGGAATGATAATTCCCCGCTTAGCGGGTAGATTCGAGACGTGGCGCGGTGGGGTAGGTCGAGGGTAGCGTGTTTCCGACCCTTTCGGTTGTCAGGGGCTGCTACCGGGCGGGGGCGGGTGTTCACAGCCGCGAGTGATAACCAGCGGTCCAGACTTGACCGCTCCATTCTGTCGCGGTTCTGATCGGCGCCTCACCTGATCGGCGTATCAACTCTTTCGAGGCCCCGGACGGGTATGAACCGGACCAACAACGACAGGGGAAGCACCTCAGACGACAGCTGCCGGAAGTGTCACGAACCCTTCTGCGGGGGTGGTCACGGCAGGTGCAGGCGCCTGTCCTTTGGTGCTAGAGATGCGATCCGCCCACGATCATCGCCTCCCCCACCTCCCACGGAGATGGGCCACGCGGCCCTCTTTTGCAGAGACTTAGGGCGGGCCGTGCCCACCGCAGCGCCCGCTGCCAGCCTTGTGTTGGGTAATGCCCGACTTGCCTGGCTAAGGGTCCGTCATTGAACAACGCAAACTGCGTTCTACGCATTCTCCGCCGAAAAACGCGGCATCGACCGTGCGAATGCTTTACGTTATTCCTTGACAATCCCTAACTGCAGATTTCGTACGGCGCGCCCGGGACGATGCTTCGTGCCCGGTTGGCCATGTCGGCCGGGTCGTAGAGTTTCTGGTTGGCGCTCATGGTGACGACGGAAAGACCGGCGCGGAGCTTGCGTTTCAATTCGCCGACCCGGCGAATGCGCAGCAGGTTGCGGGCGATGTACCGCGGCCTGAGGTAGAAGGACTTGTAGCACTTGACGAGCATCTCGCGCAGTTGCTGGCGGGTGAAGTTCTCCTCCCATACCGGCAACTGGAATCCGTCCGCCGGGTTTTCGGCGAACTTCCGCCACACGTCCTCTCGGATGACGCCGCTTTCCAGACCCTGGGCGTAGATCTCCGTTCCCGGATAGGGGCAGAAGATCGTGAAATGAACGTAGTTGGGGTCGAGCTCGCGGGCCAGGCGCATGGTGTCGGCGATGTCGGAGGCCGTCTCGGTCTGCTGGCCGATGATGAAGTAGCACAGCACCTCCATGCCGACGTTCTTGGTCTGGGCGACGACCTCGCGGACCTTGGCCACCGTGGCGTTCTTCTTGATGACCTTGAGCATTCGGTCGCTGCCGCACTCGACCCCGTAGTGGATGCGGTCGCATCCCGCCTGTTTCATCCGGGTCAGCAATTCGGGGGTGATGGTGTTCACGTGGGCGCGCACGTCCCAGCGGAACTTGATCCCGCGGCGTTCAATCTCGTCGCAGAGTTCCAGGACGCGGTCGCGGCGCACGGTGAACGTGTCGTCGTAGATGAAGGCCTCGGTGATGCCCAGGGCGAGACAAAGCTCCATTTCGTCCGCGACGTGGGCGGCGCTGCGGCAGCGGAATCCACTGAGCACCGGTGAGTAAGGCCGATCGCAGAACGTGCAGCGATAGGGGCACCCGCGCGAGGTGAACATGGTGGTGATGACGTTGTCTCGACCCAGCAACGAGGTGTAGTCGCCCACGTCGAGCAGATGCCGCGCCGGTATGCCCAGCTCGTCGAGGTTCTCGGTGCCGGCGGCGATGCCGTTGTTGACGATGCGCCCGGTTTGGTCCTGATACACCAATCCCTTGAGGTGCGGCCAGGCGGTGGGATGGTCGAGGTTGTTGAGCAGTTGGAGAAACGCGACCTCGCCCTCGCCGAGGATCAGGAAATCCACCTCCGGTCGGCGGACCGTCTCGTCGGGGAACAGGTGAACGTGAGGACCGCCGAGCACGATCTTCGCCTCGGGCATGACCCGGCGGATGATCCGCGCCGTCTTGAAGACGTCGATCAGCGTGAAGGTCATCGCGGTGATGCCCACGACGTCGGCGGGGCGTTGGCGAAGAAGCGCTTCCAACCCTTCGTAGGTGCAGCCCTTGGGCTGGGCGTCGATCACCTCCAGTTGAAAGGATGCGTGATCTTCCAGATATCCCGCCAGCGACAGGATGCCCAGCGGGGGATTGAATCCGCGGTGCTTTTCGACGATCGCCGGGTTTTTGCCGATCAGTTCGCTGAATCGCGGGGGGTTGATCAACAACACGCGCCATCGCCGCTGGGTGGTGGTTCGGATCGGGGACGCGGGCGTGGCGCCGACGACGGGCAGGGATCGAGCGTTGGCCACGTGGAATCTCCGGTGTCAGGAAAAGGCCGGCGATCGCTTTTCGATCAAGTCGGCGAGCAGTCCGATGGTCAACGTCTGCACCGAGGCGGTCGCCAGCGTTACGCAGGTGACGTCGGCAAGCTGCCCGAGCACGAACTTGGAAAGCAGGGCAATCGAGATGGACAGCGCGAACAAGGCCGCCGCAACGGGCACGAAGATTTTCAGAGGCTTGAAGTACAGAATCGTTCTAACAATCAGGTTGGCGAAGTTGATGGTGTCGCGAATCGGGCGAATCGACGATCGCCCGACGCGTTTGGCGTAGTCGATGGGGACATATTTGACGGTGCAATTATGCGTCAAAGCCGCCAGCGTGATGGTCGTGGTGAAGCTGAATCCGTCGGGAAGCAGGGCCGCAAAGCGACGCACCAGTCCGCGTCGCATGACCCGGAGTCCGCTGTTGAGGTCGGGAATGTTGACGCGGGTCAGATACCGGGCGAGCTTCGTCAGGCACCACTTGGCCGGGCGGCGAACGAGCGGAACGTTCACGTTGGCCCCGATGCGTGCTCCCACGACCATGTCCGCGCCCTGGAAGGCGTCGAGCAACTCCGGAATCGCTTCGAGCGGGTAGGTCCCGTCGGCATCGGCGATGATGATGGTTTCGTGCTTCGCCTCGTGGATCGCCCGTTTCAGCGAGAAGCCGTATCCGCGATTGGTCTTGTTTCGCAGCACGCGCAGGCCGTACGCCCTTTGGCAGGCCGAGAGTTCATCCACCGTGGCGTCCGTGGAACCGTCGTCCACGGCGATGATTTCGAAGGAAGAATTGCGATCCGTAAGCACGGCCTGGATTCGGGCGACGGTCGAGGCGACCGCGTGTTCCTCGTTGTAGACCGGCAGAATGACGCTGATGCCGTCGATCTTGGACCGCGACTCGCGGGGAACGTCTCGGCGTCGATGCAAGGTCGGCGCCGGCAAGTAAGGCGCGCCGCGTTCGCCGATCATTGCCGCGCGAGGGCGCGCGACGGGGGCGGCGGCTTCACAGGTGTCCACGATTGAGGTCGAGCCCAAGATGGTCAATCTCCGGCGAGAGAACGCGGTCGGCGCAGGCCGATCCGCAGAATCCGATAATTCATCGGTTGGCGGGGTCCGGGCCTTAAAAACCAACGACGAATCGGCCCTGACGGTGCTGTCAGGCGGGGCATTCACTTCCCGCCCCGCGCCCAGTGGCGCTCAAGGTGAACCGATCGCACCTGGTTGGACCGCCGGGGATGGCCCTCGGGTCCGACCGACTGGCGCTTGACAATCCTCGCCAGGACCGTCGATCATAGGTCCATCGGGCTGAACTCCTCGCGCCGGCGCGGCCGAGGAAACTCACGCGGTTTTCTGACCGGACTTCCCAGGCGGCATTCGCTTGTCGTCAGTGTTCTGTTTTTTATCCACGCGCCGAGGGATTGAATCATGACCACTCGAACGGCACCGGCCCGCCTCGCATCGCTCTTGCGATACCTGGACAACCTCACCTGCCGCGCGTCTGTGGAGCAGCTCGAAGCTCGATTGCGCGACCTCGAGGTGACCCTCGACGACGTTGCGGAGTACGTCCGATTCGGCGACAAGTACTATCTTCGCAATCTCGTTTGCGACGGGCCCTGGTATCACCTGTTGGCGCTCTGCTGGCGCAGCGGGCAGCGCAGCCCGATCCACAACCACGCCTTATCCACGTGCGGCGTGCGGGTGTTGGAGGGCGTCGCCACGGAGACGGTCTTCGAGATGATGCCGTGCGGACTGGTCAAGGCCGTCAACTCCCACGACATGTTGGTCAGCGACGTGGTGGTCGCACAGGACGCGAAGATTCATCAGATATCGAACTTGCAGCTTCCCGGTCACGATCTGGTGACGCTGCACGTTTACTCACCGCCGTTGTTGCGGATGGACACCTACTCTTTGACTGAACGCGAGGTGGGCGAGTATCGGCCGATGGTGCTGGAACAGGCCGGAAGCGGGATCTAGCGTGACGCGGCGAGACACAGGGAATCCCGCGGGCTGCGAACATCGGAGAGCGGGCGTGGTGCCGACCGCGAGTCGAGGGAATGACAATCCACACTCTGCAACCGACCCTGGAACGAACGATCGGGCATGCCCCGGCGCCGCCCCATGCGGGTTTACTCAGCGCTGACGCCTTTCTCTCCCTCGGTTGCATGGAAGGGATGTATGAGGCCGTCGTCTCGGCGCAAGCGCCGTCCAAACCGGCTTCGCCGACCGCCCGTCAGATTGCGCCCGGCGCCGTGCTGGCCGTCGGACTGACCATGCTCGCGTATTTGATTCACGAGCTTCCTTTTGCTCCGTTCAGCGTCCGCGGCGCCGATGGGCTTTCGGTACGCCATCCGCTAAGCGCAGCCATTTTAGCGATTCTTGCAGGACTGATCGCCCGGAACCTGGTGGCCCTGCCCGGCTCGGTCCTCCCCGGCTGCAAGGTCGTGGTCAAGAAGCTGATTCCGATCACCATTGTTCTCGCCGGAGCGAAGCTGAACTTGATCGACCTCGCCGGCGTAGGCGCGACGGCGCTGTTGGTCACCGTTGTTTCGCTGACCTTCGCGGTTGCGGCCGGCTACTACGTCGGGCGATGGTTTGGTTTGGGGCGCAAGGCCGCGATGCTCCTGGGGGCCGGGACCGGAATCTGCGGAAACAGCGCCATCGTTGCGGTCGCGCCGTTGATCGACGCCGAAGACGACGACGTCGCCCTGTCCGTCGGAACCGTGAACCTCGTCGGGCTGGGCGCAATGCTCGTTTGGCCGGCGCTGGGAAGCTGCCTGGCCCTGAGCAACGATCACTTCGGGGTCTGGGCCGGCGTCTCCATTCACGCGGTGCCCCAGGTCGTGGCCGCCGCGTTCGCCTACAGTCCCGAAGCCGGCACGCTGGCGACCCTCGTCAAGCTGGTCCGTGTGACCCTGCTTGCCCCGCTCATCTTCGTTCTGGCCATCGTCTTCGCCCGCCAGCATCCCTCGGGTGTCGGCGCCCACGGCCAGCGCGTGACCGTTCATTACTCCCGCCTGATCCCCTGGTTCGTGTGGGGGTTCCTGGTGCTGGCGGTGATGAACACGCTGGGCATGTTGCCAACGCTGGGGTTCCAACTGGCAAGCCCGTTGGGCGGATACCAACCCCCGGTCTCCGTCCCGCTCAATTCGTTCCTGTCCGACGTAGGGAGTTTCATTCTGACCATCACCATGGCCGCCATCGGATTGGAGTTGAGTCTCCGCCAACTGGTCGGCGTCGGGTTCCGCACCATCGCCGCCGGTGTGGCGGCTACGCTGGCCCTCGGCGTGGGAAGCCTGTTGCTCATCCGTGTTCTGATCTGACGGGGCAGGCCGCCGCGACGTTCCTCACGGTCTCGGCTTCGCAGGCTCGATGTGCACCAGGACATCGGCCACGCGAGGATGTTCCGCCAGCACCGCGTCCTTCACCGCGTGAGCAATGGCGTGCGCCTTGGTAACCGTCAGGTGAGGGTCCACCTCCAAGTGCATGTCCACATAGAGTCGCGAACCCATTCTGCGCACCAGGAGCTTCTCCACGCACTGCGCGCCGTTCACCGCGAGCGCCGTGGCCTCCATCGCCTCAGCGGTTTCCCGCTCGGGGCGCGCATCCATCAGTTCTCCGACCGCGATCCGCGCAAAATGGACCCCGTTCACTCCGATGATCGAGCAGGCGATCAACGCGGCCCAGTCGTCCGCGGGTTCGTACCCCGGGCCGCCGATCAGGGCGATCGCGATTCCGATCGCCGCCGCCAGGGAGGTTAACGCATCGCTTCGATGGTGCCAGGCATCGACAATGACGGCGGTGCTTCCGATCTGCCTTCCCGTGTGCGACTCGTAGCGATACATGGTTTCTTTGATCACGACCACGGCCAGCAGAACGATGAGCGTGAAGCCGGCCGGCGATCCGTGCGGCGTGCGGATCTCCTGAACGGCCTGCACCGCGATCATCGCCGCGGCCGCTATCAACAGGCCCGCCACCGCCAGCGCCGCCAGCGGCTCCGCCTTCCCATGACCGTACGGGTGATTCTCGTCCGCCGGGCGCGACGCGATAACCAACCCGCCCCAAACGACCGCCGAACTGACCACGTCACCCAGCGACTCGATCGCGTCCGCCACCAGGGCGTACGAATTTCCCACCAGTCCGCAGACCAACTTGACCACCGACAACGCCCCGTTCAGCGCAAGGCTGACCGTCGATACCTGGCGTCCCCTTGACCAGTGGTCAGTCACCACGATCCGCCTCTCTGCCCGAGGCGATGGATCCGCTGTCGGCTTGACTCGTTCCCGGAACCGCTCACGCTTTCGTCGCCAGCATCAGAAGGTCTGTCGGCAGGTCCGGCACAAAGGGCTTCCGATCATAACCGCTCCACGCGGCCTCGACCCGAAGACCGGCGGACGTCAACTGCTCCGTCAGTTCCGCGTGATCGACCGGATAAAGCCAGCCGCGGTGCGACCTCTGCTTCCAGCTGCCCGCTTCGCGCCACAGCGTGATGTTGGCCACTTCCGCGAGGTCATCAACGAAATGGAACTGTCGAACCGACAGGTACTCGATTCCGTCGACCGTCGATACCCGGGGACCGCGAATGCAGGGGGCTTCGTTCCGCATGGGCGGGAAGTTGAGCACCTGGAGGAACAGGCGCCCGCCCGCGCGCAGGCACTTGGCAAACTGGAAGATCGCCTCGATGACGTGCGCGCGCGAACCCGCCGCGGGCAACGAGTTGCCCAGGCAGTAGAGCGCATCGAATCCGACACCCGCTCGATCGGAGAGTTCGCCAAAGGACGCCTCCACCAACCGGACCGACTCCGGGAGGCTTCGCGTCCGGGCGGCGTCAAGCATCGCGGTGCTGACGTCCGCGGCGACGACGCGGTATCCCCGCTGCGCCAACGCCTCCGCATGACGCCCGGTCCCGCACCCCGCGTCCAGCAGACCTCCCCGACCCGGTGGGCCGAAGAGATCGATCAGGACCGGAAGCTCGCGCTCAATCCGCGCCGACCAGTTGATCGTGCGGTCGTACCACGCCGCGTCACGGAACATCCCGCGCGAGGTCTGCAAATCGTCGCAAGGCGGCGACATGTCGCTCACTTTGCGCTAGGGGTTGGGAAAACGCAATCACGGCCGCGGGATCGCCGCCCGAACGGAGTTCAACCCCCGAGCACTTCAAATCCCACCAGCGTGATGTCGTCCCGTGGGTTCAACGAACCTGGATCGAGGTTGAGCCGCTCATCGATGGTGTTCATCAGTTGCCCGATCGGGGTTCCGGCCTCCTGCTCGATGAACCGTTGATAGGAGGTGGTGTCCAGTCCCGATCCGTCGTCCTTCTGAAACGCAAGCTCCACGCCGTCGGTGAAGAAGATCACCTTGTCGCCCGGGTCGAGCGTCATCTGGAGGGTGGGGAACTCCTCGCCCTTGAACAACCCCAGCAATCCGCCGGAAGTTTTCAGTTCCCCGATTCCTCCGCGCGAGATGAGCATCGGGTAGGGGTGCCCGCCGCGGGCATACTCCAGCGTCCGCGTCCGGTGATTGAACAGGCCATAACACGCGGTGACGAATTGCGAGTTGGGCAACGCGTGGTCGGTCAACACGTCGTTGAGCGTCGAGATGATCTCCGACGGGCTGACGATCGTATACCCCGTGTCGGTGATCCGTTTGGGCAGAATCGCCCGTTTGATGTACATGGTCAGCAGGCTCGCCGCCAGACCATGTCCGACGGCGTCCGCCAGATATACGCCGGTGTGCTCTTCGTCGATCCGAAAGACGTCGAACATGTCTCCCGACACCCAGGAAGCCGGACGATACACCGAGGCGAATTGCAGGTTGTGGATCGGGCGGCGAAGGTCCGGCAGGAAATCCCGTTGCAGCTTGCCCGCGAGCCGCAGCTCCTGGTCCACCTCCCGAAAATGATGGTTGAGCTGTTTGCCCAGCCGGGACATGTTGCGGACCTCCTGCTCCAGCCGCCGCATGGTCCCGTGATAGCGGTCGATCATCGCCAACCGTCCGCAAAGCTCGTCCGCGGAAACGTCGCGTCCCACGATGTCCACCAGGGAGCTGGGCGAGGGGCGCGGGGTCAGCGCGGCGTCCGCGAGCACGATGGCCGCGATCCGCTGGGCATCGAGAAGGCGAAGGAAACTCGAAAATTCCGAGAACCCCGCGTCGCGGGTCTCCGAGGGATCAGGCTCCGTGGCCACGACCGCATCCACCTCGCCGCCGCGGGCGATGCGCATGGCCGACTTGAAATCGTCCGCCGACGACAGGGTGCATCCCGTCCGGCGCAGCTTCTCCGCTGCGCCCTCGGGAAGACGCTGAGTCCGTCCTTTGACGACGAGAACCCGCATGGGAGGCTTTCGGTCGACGCCGCAAACCACAACGCGTGGCGGCAATCGTCGGTTATCGGAACCGGGCATTCGAGCCGTCAGATGGCTCGTTGCAATCCGTCCCTGGTCGGGCGGTCGTCTCTGAATGCGGATTCTCCGGGTCGCCACGACGCGATCGGCGCCGCGAGTGTCCGGGAGCCGCCCGGAACGAACTTCCGCGGGCGACATCGAGAGACCGCCAGTGGGTGAGTCGGTCCGCTAGGGGGCGTGCTTTAGAAGTGTCGAGGGAATCTCGATCCGGTCGCCCGCCGTAACCCCCAGACGGTCCCATACTCCGGCATTGACCTCGATGGCGTACCGCGCCGGCGCATCGGAGGTGTATTGCCCGATTCGGTCATCGAGGGCCGCCATGGTGTACGTCTTTACGATCTTCCCCTGCGAATCCACATAGGCGATGTCCAGCGGAATGATCGTGTTTTTCATCCAGAAACTCAGCTCGCGCTCGTGGTCGAAGATGAAAATCATTCCCCGCTCCGTGCCGTCGGAGAGCGTGGTCATCCGCTCCGCGGTGACGAACATCAGACCCTGCGTTTGTTCCGCGGAATCGTCCGCGACCCACAATAGGAAGGGCTGGGCCTTGATCGTCAGTCGCGCTGTTCCCAGCGCATCGAGTTCATCGGGGGTCGGTGACGACGGCCCGCAACTCGCCGAGTGCAGGAGCAGCGCCGACGCCGCGCACAACACGGTCAGCCCCAACTCGTTCATCGTCAATCCACCGCTTTCCAATGCGCCCGCCGTGCCTACAGATATTCCTCGCCGTACCGCTGCCGCACGTTGTCCACCAACTCCTTGATGCCCTGCGCGTCCCGCTTGGTGCAGATCAACGTCGCGTCCGGCGAATGGACGATCACCAGGTCATCGACGCCGATCGTGGCGATCAAGTGTTTTTCCCCGGAGACAACAATGTTTCCGCGCGACCCCAGGTGGATCACCTGTTCGCACGCCGATACGTTGCCGTCCGCGTCCGCCTGAATCACCGCCTCGATCGCCGGCCACGACCCGACATCCACCCAGTGACATTCCAACTCCACCACGATCACCCGGTCCGCGTGCTCCATCACCGCGAAATCGATGCTGATGCGCATGAGCGTCGGGTACGTCGCCGCCAGCTTCGCCGTCTGATCCCGCGTGCCCCACGCCTCGGCGATCGAGGTGATGGCCGTGTGCGACTGCGGCATATTTTTTCGCAGCTGTTCGAGAATGGTGTCCGCCTTCCATACGAACATTCCGCTGTTCCAATAGTATTCCCCCGCCGCGACGTACTTCATCGCCGACGACATGTTCGGTTTTTCGGTAAACTGCTCGACCTCGAAGACCCCGTTGTCCAGGCGTGTTCCGCGGCGTATGTATCCGTAATTCGTGTCCGCGCGGCTCGGCCGAACGCCCAGCGTGATCAGGGCGTCGGGATGACGCTCCGCCACGTCAAACGCCTTGTTGATGTCGGCGTGGAACTGTTCGGTCGGGGTGATGATATGGTCCGCGGTGAAGATGCCGACCACCGCCTGCGAATCGCGCCCCTTGAGGATCGAGGTCGCCAGTCCGACGGCATTGGCCGTATCCCGCCCCATCGGCTCGCCGATTACGTTCAATGGGCCAAGCTCCGGGATTTCCCGCCGGATCAACGGAACGTGGGCGTCGTTGGCGATGACGTGAATCCGCTCGTCGGGGAACAGACCGCGGATGCGCTCGTACGCCTGCCGCAGCAGGCTGCTCCCGTCGAACATCCGGAGCGTCTGCTTGGGGCGGCTGTGACGACTCAGCGGCCACAACCGCACCCCCGCGCCGCCGGCCATGATCACCGCGTGCCGCATGGCTTTAGTCCTCGTCCCGGAACGGCTCCTCCTCGAACTCGTCGTGCGGCACGCGCTGCAAGTCCGCGAACTCCAGAACCCAAGTCCGCTCCGAACCGTCGCGGAACTGCACGTCCACGTGCGTTCGTTTCGGCCCGCGGTCGATGGAAAGAATCCGCCCCAGTCCGTGCAGCGGATGACGCACCAGCGTCCCGACGCTCCACGCCCGGAAATCGTCCGGCCGTCGCCCCCGATCCGATCGAATACGATCCATCCCGCCGGGGTCCAACGCCGAAGGCGACGCCGCTTCCGCCGATTCTACCGCCCCACGGGGCAACTCGTCGAGGAAAGGACTGCGCACGGTTCGCCGCGTCATGCCCCGCAACATCCGGTATCGCGCGTGCGACAGGGTGAGCCGCTTCTTCGCCCGCGTCATGCCGACGAAGCACAGCCGCCGCTCCTCCTCGTCAATCGGACCCCGAAATCCGTATTCTTCCTCCGCGCCGCGGCGAAACGGCAGTAGCCCGTCCTCCAGAGCGATCACGTACACCGTCGCGAACTCAAGTCCCTTGGCCGCGTGAAGAGTCATCAGCGTCACCTTCCCGCCGGACTCATCGACCGAGTCCACGTCGCTGACCAGGGCCGCGTGCTCCAGCCAGTCCTGGAGCTTCGCCTCGGGGTGGGAATCGTGGAACACCGCCGCCGCGCTGACCAACTCGTCGAGGTTGTCGCGTTCAACGTCGCCCCCGCGTTCCTCGCCGCCGTACAGCGCCTGCAAACCGCTGTGACGCAGCACGTGCCGAATGGCATCCGGCGCGGACATGGACAATGCGGCCTGCAACTCCGCGAGCAGCGCGGCGAACACCCGGACGTTGCCTGCCGATCGCCCCAACGCGGAGACCGCCTCGGCTGAACCGAGAACTTCGTGGATCGTCTTGTTCTGTTCGCGGGCGCCGTCCTTGAGGCGCTCGACGGTTGCGTCCCCGATCCCGCGCGGCGGCACGTTGATGATCCTCAGCAGCGACACCGAGTCCGCCGGGTTCACCAGGACGCGGAGATATGCCAGCGCGTCTTTGACTTCTTTGCGGTTGTAGAACTCCACCCCGCGGGCGATCTGGTAGGCGACGCCGTGCCGCATCATCGCCTCCTCGACGGCCCGACTGAGGGCGTTCACCCGGTAGAACACGGCGATCTCGTTCGGCGATCGCCCCGCCCGGATGTCCGAGGCAATCGCCCGGGCGACCCCGTCCGCCTCCTCCTCTCCCTTTTCGAACGTCTCCACCCGGATCGGCGAACCGGTTTCGTTCTCCGTCCACAACGACTTGCTCTTTCGCTCCACGTTGCCCGCGATCAGGGCATCGGCCGCCGCCAGAATCCGCTTGGTCGAGCGGTAGTTCTGCTCCAGCCGCACCACGACCGCGCCGGGATAGTCGCGCTCGAAGGAGAGGATGTTGCCGATGTCCGCCCCGCGCCACGCGTAAATCGACTGATCCGGGTCGCCCGTCGCGCAAAGATTCTTTCGCGCGCGCGTCAGCAGCCGGGCGATCGCGTACTGCGCCGCGTTCGTGTCCTGGTACTCGTCAATCAGGACATAACGGTATTCGTCTTCGAGCTGGGCCCGGACGTCCTCGCGGCTCGACAACAACCGCGCCGTCCGCATCAACAGATCGTCAAAGTCCAGGGCGTTGGATTGCCCCAGGATCCTCTCATAAGCCTCGTAGACCCGCGCCGCCGATCGCGTCCGCCAGTCGGTCCCCGAATCGGCGAAATCCGCCGGCGACAGCAACTTGTTCTTGGCGAAACTGATGTCCTGATCCATCGACGCCGGCGTGAAGTTCTCCGCCGACAGCCCGCACTCGGCGATGGCCTGGCGAATCACCGCCAGCCGATCGGCCCGGTCGAAGATCGTGAAATTCGCCCCGATCCCGCACGGCCCCGCAAACCGACGCAGCAAGCGGGCGCAGAAGGCGTGGAACGTCCCCACCGTCATCCCCGCCGCCACGCCCAGAGCGGCGATCCGCTCCTTCATCTCCTCGGCCGCCTTGTTCGTAAAAGTAATGGCTAGAATGTGTCGCGGGCCGGTTACGGTCGCCGCCAAATGGGCCGCCCGCCGCGTCACCACGCGGGTCTTTCCGCTGCCCGGACCCGCGAGGATCAGCAGCGGGCCCTCCGTGTGCGTGACCGCTTGCCGTTGTGGCGCGGTCAGATCCGAGAGTAACGCCGCGACGGAATGTACGGCATGAACGCCCATCGGACCTTCTATACCGGCTCAGCCGCGGAGGGTCCAACCAGCGCGGCGGGCGATTCAGCCCATCGGCCGCAAGCTCCCATCCCAACCCTGAAACTGTGTCCGGCGCCTCACGTGCGAGAGTGGCCGTGAATTGCCCATCTCCTGGGCTGGCGACCGAACTGGGGTGCAGTCCGCGGACAGCTCAGGCCGATATGCGAGTGGCCTTGGATCCTCGAAAATGCAGATGGAGAACCGAACAATGCGGCGTACACGAAAACCCTCGGCGGCGATCATCCTCGTCGGCGGAACTTTGGCGACCGGCGGTTGTCTGCCGAACAACTTCTGGTCCGACGTGTTCGGGGTCATCGTCGCCGACACAGTGACCACGGTGGTCGAGGGACAGATCTTTGACGTCCTCGCCGGGGACGAGCAACCCTAAGAACGATGAAAAGCACTGACCCAGAGCCGCGGGGCCTGACGCCCGCGAAATGCCGCGGCGGGCGGTGTTTTCGATTCCTCCAAGCCCCGGGGCGGCCCATGTGCGCGCGGAGTTCGCCGATGCATCGTATTTGCCCGCCCTTGTCCTTCGGCGTGACGCTCTTGTGCATCCTTCCGCCGGCAAAATCGCTCGCCGCCGACCCCCGCGAGCGCACGCCGGGAGCCTCATCCCTGGGCGCGTCGGTCCAACCCGCGTCGCGACCAGGCAGACGGTTGTTGCAAGACGAGGACTCGGCCCCGCCCGCAAGCGCCGCCGAGGCGGAACCTTCCCCAACGTCCCCGTTTTCGTTCGCCGCTGATTATTACCTCTACAGCGACTACGTCTTTCGCGGCGTCAATCTGTCGGAATACGAAGGCGAAGGCCGCGAAAAACCGCATCATCAGCTAAGCGCTGCCGTCGACACCGACCTCTCGCTCCTGCTTCACGGCGACGAGGGGGCGCTCGGAACGCTGAGCCTGGGGACGTGTTTCTATTGGTTCGCCGCGCAACACGAGCTGGACCCGGAAAACGGCGGGCAAAACCTCCAGGAAATCGACTATGATCTCAGTTGGGCCTATGAACTCGAGACCCTCTCCTCGACGCTGACCCTCGGATACGCCTTCTACACCATTCCCAACGGCAAGGCGTACAACACCGGTGAATGGTCCATCCGCGTCGATCATGTCGACGCCTGGATGTGGCACTGGCTTTGGCCCGACAACGAAGAGGGTGTCCTCAATCCTTTCGTGGCCTATTCCCATGACGTACAGGCCGCAGCCGGCGGAAGTTGGATCGACGCCGGCGTAAGCCATGACTTTGCGGTACTCGAAAACCTGACGCTGACACCGTCGATCACCGTCGGGGTCGATCACCGCTACCTGGATCGAGTGCTCGGGACCGGACGTGCGGGCGCGACCCGCCTGGCGACGATCGAGTACGGCCTCAACCTCGCGTACGACTTGTCCGGGGCGTTAGAGCTTCCCGATGACGTCGGATCGTTCGTGCTGACGTGGTTCCTGTACTTCAGTGACGCCGTCGGCAACGCCGAGGACAACCGCACCATTCAGGATGAGTTCTACGGGGGAATGTCCGTCGGGTGGTCGTTCTAAGCCCGCCTGCGCCAAATCCTCCGCCGCTTCTTATCAGAGCCGCGACCGTAAGGGAGCGGAGTCGTTTGAAACCGCGCCGCGGCAACGAAGGAGCGGTCTTTTCGCTCCCCAAGACACGCCAGGCTCGATCAGAAGGTTCGCGTAGACGGTCGCGCCGCGTGGCTCGCAAACGCGGCGGAAGTCTTCGACTTGCAGCGGCGGTGCGACTCGTCACCGTGGCGGCAACGCGCAACGTACCCCGCGTGTCACTCTGCTGATTTGGGCCGATAGTGCCGCGCGCCCTTGTGATCGCGCCGAGACTGCAACTCCGACTTCTTCTCGGACCCGTCATCCACCTTCCCGGTTAACGAGGACGCCTGGGTCTGCTTCTGCGGACTCTGGCACCCACCCATCGGGACGGTGAACACCACGGCAAGAACGCACCAAATCCATGTCCTGCGAAGCATGTGGATTGCTCCAGAAGGCCGCGATAAGCGACCGCGGCATTGTGCAACTTTAGGCTGGTGCCGCGACCCAGTCAATGCGACAGGGGGATATCGTAATCCTATAGGGCATGGAACGCCGCCTGCGGTGTACGATTATCGGCCTCCTGGCGACCGGCGGATGCCACGCTGCGACACTGTCGCCAACGCCGCGGGGCCTCGATTCACCAACCGCACCCTACGGCCTGGCCGGACAACGCACCGTCGCCGACCTGGTGGAGCGATTCGGCGGCGTGGTCGTCGACCACGACGCTCAACGGCGGGCCGCGATGACCGTCCATCTCCTTCGCACCGCCAATGAGTCCCTGGGCCGGGCTCCTCGGGGAGAGTTCGTCCTTCTCGGATCCACTCGGATGGAAGCGTTCTCCCTTCCGGATGGTCGCATCTTCATGACCGTCGGGCTGTATCGTCGGCTGGAACACGAAAGCCTCCTGGCAGCGGTCATGGCCCACGAACTCGCCCACGTCGCTCGCGGTGACGGCCTTCGCCCCGCGCCGCGGACGTCCGCGGCGCGCCTTTCGCGCGAACGCGACACCGACGCCCTCGCGGCATGTCTGCTCGAAGCCGCGGACCTGCCCGCCAGCGCGTTGATTGAGCTTCTTCGAATGATTGAATCCGAGCATCCCGAAGCCCAGTGCCCTTCGCGCATCGCCGCCCTCCAATAGCCTGGTTCAATCATCACTCGGTCCCGAAGGCCCGCATCGCACGCGGAGGCGACACCCCTTTCGGCCCCTGCGCCAGGCTGCCGCACGGCGCTGCACCCGAAACAAGCCCCAATCCCCGTCGGCGCGCGGTTTGCAAAGGGCGAGCTGGAACGTGGAGCAGCCCCCGCCGCGATGGCCGTTTTGAGTCTCGAAACCTCGTCCGCAGCGCCATAACCGCGCCAAAAGAAAGTGTCACTGACATGCCGGTGATGATCGGGAATACCGTACCCGACCCGGAATGCCGAACCGGCCGATCTTTGCCGCGCGTTTTTTTTGCCAACTTTTCCGGGGGGCTGGCGTTCTCCCGCCGGACGGGTATAGTCCGCCTTGCCGTGGGCGTCGGGACGCGCGGTTCCGACGCATTTGTTCGACGTCCAACGTCCCTTTTCAGGAGTATGCAAATGAGCTGGTGGATTTGGGCAGTTGCGGGTTTGCTGGCTTGGCTGTTCCTTAGCGGCGGGTTGACCGCGGCCTAACGGAAGGAAACCAAGACAACACGGTAGATCATGTCTCAAGATTTCGCCCCGGCGGGATTCGAGGTTCGTCCTCGTTCCCGCCGCGGCGTTTTTTCGCCCGGCAGCCTCCCCTATCCGCCGACCACGGGTGATGCGGATCCAAAGATTGATCGGCGCCGTCGCCGGCGTGCCGCTGGCGGCTCGTCCGCCGGTGCCGGCACGACAGTTCCTGCGGGTGTTTTTGAGGCATGATGACAAGCAGTGGGGTTGCCCGACCGTGCCGACGAATCTCGCCCTTCTCTTGGCCCGGATGCTTTCTTCCCGCGACTTGCCGGGCGGAGAGGGTCAACACCGTCTCGATCGTCGAGCGACCGGCCAGGTCAATTCATTCGTCCGCGGCCAACTCCGCCTTTTCGATCAACTCCAGCAGCCGCAAGGGCAACTGCCCGTCCCGGCTGAGAAACTCCGCCAGCGCTCAACTGTTCCGACGATCCCCGACTTGGAATCCTTGCCCCATGGCGGTGGCTCCTAAAAAACTTCACAACCCTACCCGCTTACGCAACGGATAGGATCGAGCCGCCATTCCTTCATTCAACCTTCAACTCCGAACGGGACATGCTCTATCTTTGCTTGTGCCACGGGAATGGTTCAATTCGATTTTCCGGGGATGCACCTTCGGGCCGACGACGTGCCCGGCAGGAGTCGAACCTGCAACCTTCGGCTCCGGAGGCCGACGCGCTGTCCAATTGTGCCACGGGCACTGAAGCTCGCGCGAGTGTACTCCGCCGGGTCAGGGTGTCAACGGTCGGCGGAGGATCGTTGAGGCTTTGGGGTGTCGTTCAGGATGATACTGGTGGTCATTCCGATGGAAACGTCCCCCACCCGTTCCTTGCGGAATGGATGGGGCACCCGGTTCAAGAGCGGTGGCACAAAGGCCCAGTGCACCGTTCAAAATGGGCGGTACGCGGCGTCAGGCAACGCCGAGTTCGGCGAGCATGGATAGGTACGCGGGCGACGGGTCGGGGTATTGGCCGGGTTCAGGGAGGGTCCACTTGGCGAAGAGCCTGGCGTTGTCCTCGCGGCCCGCGGGCAGGTCGGCAAGTTTGCGATCGTCGTGATGTTCGTCATGGCGGATCAGGGCCTGCCGGCAACCAAGCACTTTCAGCCCTTCGCCGAACTGGATGGTCAACGACAGGTCCGGATCAAAGCCGAAGAAGAAAAACCGTTCGTCGGCATATCCGATTCGATGAAGCAATTCGCGCCGCAGCAGGCCGAAATTGGCATAGGGCGTGCCGCGAACGTGACAGAGTTCGTAGGTCTCTCCGTCGTGCTTGACGCGATCCAGCACGTTCCGCTCGTTGTGCCAGTTGTGGTAGAAGGCAACCATGCCGACGTTGGGCAAGTCGGGGCGTTCCATCATGGCGACGGCGGCTTCGACCGCTCCAGGGAGCGGATAGGCGTCGTCGTTGAGCCACATGACGTAGAAGCCCGCGGCGGCCTTAAAGCCCTTGTTGAACGCCCGGACGGCCCCCTCGCGCTGGGGTTCGAGGATCGCGCGGACGTCGGCTTGTTGGGCGAGCCATTCGCGCGTCCCGTCGGTTGAGCCGCCGTCGACGATGATGACCTCGTGCGGGCAGGTAACGGAGCGTCTGATCTTGTCCAGGCAGCGGCGAAGGCGGTCGAAGCGGTTGAACGTGGGAACGACGATGGAGACAATACGGGTGGAACGATCGTGGTCGCGCTGGGTTGGCCGATGCATGTCGTAGAAACTATCGGCGAATCAGCGGCGGCGGCTGCGACGGATTCACGCGAACCCGTGCGCCCAGTCAGGGGATAACAGTGATGCCCATGTCGACCTTGGGAACCCCCTCACCCTGGCCTCTTCGCCGGGGACGGGAAAGAGGGATCGCCGGGGGCGTTTTGAATCTGCTGGTGTGCGCTGGACTGGTCGCCCAGCCGGATCAAAATCCCGAACCGCCGCCTGAGCGGGCGTCGGACGCTTCGGCAGCGACCAATGAGAAGGAAAACGAGGGGCTTTGGCCCTCGCCGAAGCTGCTGGAATCGCTTCTTTCTCGCTGGGCCGACGAGGCGTCGAACGAGTACTCCCTGGACGACGTCCAGGGTAAGCAGGTGCGCAAGGCGGTCGTGGGGCGATGGAAGGGATTCCTAGATGAGCATCGACGAGAGCTTCAGCCGATCGCCAACGAGTTCCTCGAAATGCGGCTGGGCATGGAGCCGCCGTCGAAGGAACGGGTGCGTGAGTGGGCGGAGCGAGCGTTCCCGACGTTCGATCGGGTCAAGCAGGAGTTCATGGCGAGCCAGGATGACTTTCGACAAGCATTGCATCCGACGCAACGGGCGAAGTTCGAGCTGGACATGCTCAAACAGAGCGCAGGGATGCAGTTCGCGGAGAACAAGCTGCGGCAATGGAAAACCGGGGACGTGGATGCAACGGAGTTTTGGGAGCCACTTCCAAGCGCGCGTCGGCGGCGAGGGGAGGAAAAGCACAGGCACATAGAACAAACGGCTCCGTCGTCGGCCCTGGGGACCACGGTCGGCGACGCGGCCGGATCATCCGATCCGATCGAGGTCGAGCTTTCCGCGTGGGAGAAATACGTCGCGGATTTCATCCGAGCTTATGATCTGGACGAGGGGCAGCGGACGACGGTGTTGTCGTGCCTGAGGGAGTTATCCGAACGGGCGGCGGCGCATCGGACCCTGCACCGCGATGAGATTCAGAAGTTGGAGAATAGGATCGCAGCGGCGCGCGGTGCGGAGGGCGAGCCGGGGGAGATTCAGGCGGAACTTGTTCGACTCTACGGTCCAATTGACGAAATGTTCGCGGAGCTGAAAGACCGGATCGAGAAAGTGCCCACCGAGGCGCAGAGGGCGAAGGCGGCGGGGATTCCGCACGGCGAAAAACCGAGCGAAGGCGCATCAGAAAGGCGACGCGGCGTGGAGCATCGCGAGTATCCACGCGACCATGCGACCTCGCCGCGTGGTGTCCCGGCATCAAAGACTGCGCCGCTCATGAAGGGCGACGCTACGCAAGAATAAAAAGCATTCTAAGCGGGGAACGGTTCGGGGCCGCGGGGGTCCGCCGCTCCCTCCGACCGGGCGGCCATCTCCGAACCCCGCGCCGGCATTCGGATGGTGAACGTGGTTCCCCGGCCGAGTTCGCTGGAGAAGGTCAAGCTCCCACCGTGTTCCTGCACGATCCGGTGGGTAATGGAAAGCCCCAGCCCGCTGCCCCGGGACTTGGTCGAAAAGAACGGGCGGAGGACGCGCTCAAAATCCTGTTCGGCAATGCCCACGCCGGTGTCGGTGACGTTGAGGAACGCCTCCTCGGCGTCCAGGCCGAGCGCGATCCGCAAATCCCCGCCCTCAGGCATCGCCTGCCGGGCGTTGATCGCCAGGTTCAGCAGCGCCTGACGGAGCAAATCCTCGTCGGCCTCTACGATGACCGGTGCCGTCGGCTGCGCGACCGTCAAATGGATGCCGCTCGCCCGCAGCAGTGGGTCCAGAAACTCCGCGAGGCGGCTGACGACACCTCGAAAATCCACCAGGGACAGCCGCAGCGAACAAGGCCCCGCCAGGTTCAGGAAGTCGTCAAAGAGATTCTGCAATCGCTGGGCTTCCCGCTGAAGAACCTCGACCTTCAACAGAGCGCGACGCCGTGCGTCCTCCGGTTGGGTCGTCGGATCCTGCAACCCCTCCGCGAGCAACTTCAGGTTGATCATGATGGTCGAAAGTGGATTGCGCAACTCGTGGGCGAGACCGCCGGCAATCTCCGCCACGTCCACGGCGGTACGTACGCCGGACGTACGCCTGTCCAAACGCTCCGATCCGCCTTGGCTATCTGACGAGGATTTGATGGGAAACCCAAGCACGCCAGCCGACGTCGGCAGCAGATCTGCAACGCCAAGGAAACGCCGCCTTTGATCCGATCCCCGCCGTCAGGGAGCGCGGTCTTCCGACCCGATCTGCAGCGCTATCAGGCGAAACGCCCTTCCGGTGATCCACGAAGCCACGAAACGCACGGGGCCGTGGGCTACTGCGGCTTGAGGCGTCGAACCTTCGTGGCCTGCGGACCGCGGTCGGATTCCGCGAGTTCGTATTCAACGGCCTCGCCGTCCTTGAGGCTTTTGAAACCCTCGCTTTCAATCGCGCTGAAATGCACGAAGATGTCCTTTCCGCCGGACGCCGCCTGGATGAACCCGAACCCCTTCTTCACGTCAAACCACTTGACCGTTCCGCTCGGCATGGCAATCTCCCGAACGTGACACAGCCCGCGACGGCGAACGAGCCGCCGACGGATCGTGTGTCGTACGACGCCGAAACTGGGCACAACCACCCCGCCGCCCGAAGCCCACGGCTTTCCTCGCCGACGCGGAGCTTGGCCTGCGGGACGCTAACTTGCAGTGGCTGCCGCCTCCTCAACCATGGCGGCCTTCCGCGACAGCTTGATCCGTCCTTGGTCGTCGATCGAAATCACCTTCACCCGGACCGAGTCGCCGATCTTCACCACTTGCTCGGCCGACTTGACGTACTCGGAATCCAGCTCGCTGATGTGGCACAGCCCGTCCTGCCCCGGCGCCACCTCGACGAACGCGCCGAACTCCTTCACGCTGCTGACCCGGCCGGAGTAGATCTTGCCGACCTTGACCTCGGCCGTCACCGCCTCGATCATCTCCACGGCTCGCTCAGCGCCCTTCAGATCGACGCACGAAACCAGGATCGAGCCGTTGTCCTCGATCTCGACCACCGCGCCAGTCTCGGCCTCGATCGACTTAATGTACTTGCCGCCCGGGCCGATGACCTTCCCGATTTTTTCCGGATTAATCTTCAGCATCAAAATCCGCGGAGCGTATTCGCTCGTCGTCTTCCGCGGCGCAGGCAGCGCCTCGAGCATCTTCTTGAGGATGTCCAGACGGGCTTCCTTGGCCATCGCCAGCGTCTCAACGACCACTTCCTGCGGCAGCCCGCGACCCTTCAGGTCCAGCTGCACGGCGGTGATGCCCCGCTGCGTGCCGGCTACCTTGAAGTCCATCTCCCCGAAATGGTCCTCCTCGCCGAGAATGTCCACCACCAACTTCCGCCGCCCGTCCTTCTCGAACATGCCGATGGAAATGCCCGCCACCGGCTGCCGAATCGGAACCCCCGCGTCCATCAGCGCCAGACAACCGGCGCATACCGAAGCCATCGAACTCGACCCGTTGGATTCCAGAATCTCGGACACCAGCCGAATCGTGTAGGGAAACTTGTCCGGGGCCGGCAGAACCGCTTCCAGCGCCTTTTCCGCCAGGTTACCGTGGCCAATCTCACGCCGGCTGGTGAAGCCCACCCGCTTGACCTCCCCGGTGCACAACGGCGGAAAGTTGTAGTGCAGCATGAACTTCTTGCTGTATTCCTCGTTCAGGCCATCGATGATCTGCTCGTCGCGCCCGGTTCCGAGCGTGATCACGCAGAGAGATTGGGTCTCGCCGCGCTGGAAGAGTGCAGAACCATGCACACGCGGCAGGACCGCGACCTCGGAGGTCAACGGTCGGATGTCGTGGCATCCGCGACCGTCCGATCGCTTGCCCTGCGACACCACCATGTCGGCGATGATCTCGCCTTCGATCTTGTCGAGAAAATCACGGATTTCCGACCAGGCGTGCTCCGGCTTGTCCACGTTGGCCGGGCAGTACTCCGCCTTGGCCGCGTCGTACACCGCGGTGACCGCCTGGTATCGGTCCTGCTTGCCGGAAATCTGTCGAGCCGCCTGGAGCTTCGAGGCGAACTTCTTCCGCAACGCGGCCAGCAGGTTGTCTTTCGGCGGAGGCGGCGTCCAGGTCTTGGGCTTGCCCGCCTTTCGCCGCAGCTCGTCGATCACGTCGCAAATCTCGATGATCGTCTTGTGGCCAAGTTCGATGGCCGAGGCGATCAGCGACTCGGAAACCTCCTGCGCCCCGACCTCAATCATGTTGATGGCCTCGCGATGCCCCGCGACCACCATCTCCATCGTTGAATGCTCCATCTGCGACTGCGTGGGGTTCACGACCAGTTCGCCGTTGACGCAGCCGATGCGGCAGGCGCCGCTGGGCCCCTCAAAGGGAAGCTGCGAGATCGCCAGCGCCGCCGAGGCTCCAATCATCGCCAGGATGTCCGGATCGTTCTCCTGATCCGTCGACAAGACCATCGCCTGGATGAGCACCTCATCGATAAACGCGGCGGGAAACATCGGACGCAGCGGACGATCAATCATCCGCATGGTAAGGATTTCCTTCTGCGTCGGGCGCGCCTCGCGCTTGAAGAATCCGCCGGGAAACTTCCCGGCCGCGTAAGTTTTCTCCCGGTAGTCCACCGTCAGCGGGAAAAAGTCCGTCCCTTCTCGCGCCGGTCCGGTGACCGCTGCCGCAAGCACCACGGTGTCCCCGTAGTTGACGATGCAGGCGCCGGCCGCCTGCCTTGCCACCTTGCCGGTCTCGATCCGCAACGTGCGACCTGCAATTGTTCTTTCTACGAACTGGAATCCCATGCAATCGTTCAAGCGTCTACCTTCAACCTTTCGTTACCGTTCTTGCCGTTTACCGGTCCTGTCACCTGTTCTCAAACGTCTCCGTATCGTGCCTGCACCGACGCGAACGAACACCCTCGCGCCGCGTTTCAACCCCTCGTCGGCCTGCGTTCCGAAAACAATGGCGCCGCGCGACTGTACGCAGCGCCCAACGTCCATGCGAGAAACGTCCGGGACGCTGTCCAGAGAATGAGAACCCAGGTAGGGACGGGCCGGCTACTTGCGGAGACCAAGCTCGCTGATCACCGCATGATAACGCGTACTGTCGGAGCGGTTGAGGTACCGAAGAAGCGAGGCGCGGCGGCCCACCATCTTGAGTAAACCCCGCCGGGAGGCGTGGTCCTTCTTATTGCCCTTCAAATGCTCAGTAAGTTCCTGAATCCGACTCGTCAGCAATACGATCTGGACCGCAGGCGAACCCGTGTCCCGCTCATGCACCCGATGCTTCGCCACCACATTCGCCTTTGCTTCCACCATCGTCATTGCTCGCCCAGACTGAAGGACTTACCGTCCGCGCTCCCGCAGAACCCTAACCTTTTTACCAACAGCAACTTATGTACGTTCCACCTTTCTCATTTTTGGACTCGTGCATCCTTCTACCAGCTTTCTTCCCGGGATGCAAGTCGCTGATTCGCCTGAAAAAATTGCGGAAAGCAGGGCCGCCCCTCTTGCCAAGCCGCACCGGGCACAGCCCCGGGTGTGGGGAAAGCGGGCATCTGCAACACCCATAGCCCGCTCGGGCGCCTTGGGATCGGCGATGCGATACGCCATGTCCGTCGCCAGCCCCACAGTCCGGCGGCACCGGTCAGTATCGGCGAATGATCCCGATCACCACGCCCTGGATGTCCACGTCGCGGCTGAAAATCGGGCTGTATCTGGAATTGGCCGCCTCCAGCCGGACGCGGTTTTTCTCTCGGAAAAACCGCTTCAGCGTGGCCTCCTGCCCCCGCAGGAGGGCGACGACGGTCTGACCGTTGCGGGCGTTGGAACGCCGCTCAAACACCACCATGTCACCTTCGTGAATGCCCTCACCGATCATGCTGTCGCCACGGACCTCCAACACGCCGACGGGGTGTCTGCTGGAAAAAACCGTTTCCAGGTCCACCGATTCGGACGATTCGATCGCCTCAATGGGTCGCCCGGCCGCGATCCGCCCCACCAGCGGGAGCAACGTCGGACGTTCATCCGGCAGCCGTGCCGAGGGCGTAAGCGCCAAAGAGCGAGCCTTGTTCGTACGCCGCGTCAGCAACCCTTTCTTGAGCAACGCCTCGACGTGCTCGAACACGGTGATTTTGCTGATGCCGAGTTCGTCGGCGATCTCCTGCAACGTCGGGGAACAACCATTCTGTCGCCGCCCGTCCCGAATCATGGTCAGGATCTCGATTTGCCGGGGCGTCAAACAAAGCGATTCGTCGGTCGTTCTTCCTCGAAACTTGGCCATGAGTTCCCTCCGTCAACGTATCCAGGCCCTCCGGGCCGATTGCCACCAGCGGAACCACCGACAACGGCCGCTTGAGCCGCCGGCGGCCGCCCCGCAACCCTTCGCCGTCCGCGGCGCGGTTGAAGGCCGCTCTCACGCGTTCGGCGATCGTCTCGCAATGTGCAAGGATGGCACGAGAAAATGTCGGTCCCGGAGGCCACGCGGTCCGGTATTCGCCTCCAGGACCGAACACACACAACGGCAGCGCCGTCGCCGGATCGCTCTCGCCTCGATCCGAGGCCGACGCACTGGTGTTCATGGACCAACCCGACGCACCTTCCATGGTGGCGCTCCTGTTCGCATTCCGTTTGGTGCAAGTATATCCGAACGAACACCGAACGTCAAGGCGCATTTTTTACCGCCCGCCCTGCAGGGGTGCGTGACAGTTCCAGCGGGCCTGTCGCGGTTTAAGGAGCACCGAGGTTGGGGGCTGAAAAGGCTGGTTTTGCACCGGACTACCCCAAGTTGGACAATGCGCCGTGAGAAGGCGTGCATCTTCAGCGGGTGAGATTCCCGCCCGGCAAGGGATCGCTCCAGCCGGTAGCCATCGGAGCAACGGCGGAGGCAACGAAGCCGTCGAAGCCTCTGGTGTAAGGGGTTGCCGCTGGGCGACTCGGCGAGCATGCAGGCCGTAACGCGAGTGAACGTCGAACAGGCCTTGAAAAGGGTGACGCGGAAGCCGACCCGCTTGTTTAACGGGGAAGGCCCCTGTTGCTGGGAACGAGCCGGACCTCGGACTTACAGAGGCGAGCGATGAAGACCCAGCGATTCCGCCAGGGTAGTGGCCGGGTGTCCCATCCATCGCGAAGCGATGGGTGGGGTCTCCGGAAACGATCGACGGATCGATGCTCCCATCGATCCGTCGTCGCACTCCGTCTTCGAGCGGTTTCCCCCAAAAAACCACCCGTCGTCGTTCAGGTTGTCGTTACGCCTGGCGGCGTACTTGGCTCTCGGTCTGCATTCGGCGCCCCCGGTCGGCCCCTGCCGCTGTGTCTTTGCTACTTGAGCAGCGACAGAATCTGCGCGGTTTGCGAGTTGGCGATGCCCATGAGCTGCATGGCCGACTGGATCAGCACGGTGTCCTGGTTGAGCTTGGCCGTGGCGACCGCGAAGTCGGTGTCGCCGATCACGCTGGCGGCGTCGGTAAGTCCGGTCTGCGCCACCTGCAGAGCGTTGATCGAGCCTTGCACCTGGTACTTCTGAAATCCGCCGAGTCTCCCTCGGGTGCTGGCTACGTCGGTGATGGCGTTGCGGATCGTGTTCATGGCCCCGGCCAGATCGGTCTTCAAGGAGACCAGTCCGCCGCTTTTCAGCTCGCTGAGCTTCTTGGTGGAGTCCCCGCCGGCAAGGCTGTAGGTTCCCAGCGAGTCGATTCCGATGGTCTCGCTTGTTCCGGAGGTGGTTCCAAGCTGAAAGGTGGCACCGCCCGATGCCTTGACCACAAACGACGTCGTGGTGGTAGCACCGGTGTTGCCCTTGCCGAAGTCGTCGGACACGGTGAAGGATACGTTGACGCCTCCGCTGCTGTACACCACGCTCATGCCGTCCGCCGAGGCGGTCTGTCCGTTGACCGTCAGGTTGACGTCCTTGCCGGCCTGTCGAACGATGGACTGGACGTCGTTGGTGGTGTTGCTGTCGGTGGTGGCGGTACCATAGGTGGTGTTGATCTTTCCTCCGGAAAGCACGTCCACACTGATAAACGCATCCGTCCCGTACTGCGACGAATTGAGCTTGATGTTGGTCGAGTTCTGAATGGCCGACACGCCCGTCTGGGCCTTCACCGCGTTGATCGCGGTCACGATCTGCGCCTGCGTCAGACCGCTGGCCAGGGACACGGTG
The DNA here is from genome assembly GCA_038043285.1 of Planctomycetota bacterium. Classification (GTDB taxonomy): domain Bacteria; phylum Planctomycetota; class Phycisphaerae; order UBA1845; family UBA1845; genus JBBTCJ01. The sequence continues at coordinate 27,353 of JBBTCJ010000147.1, forward strand.
GCGGTTCCCAGCGCGCCCTTGATGGCCACGCTGGTCGTGCCCGACGTTCTCGCCGCTCCGCCGGCAAAGGCAAAAGTCGCCGAAGCCAATTGCGCCGAGGCCACGCGTGAAAGCGACATAGTGGTGTCGGACGTACTCTGGCTGCGTGAATACACCCGCATGTTGGAGAGGTAGGAATTGCCCGACACGCCGGAGGTGTCGATCGCCAGGCTGCCGTCCAACAACCTTTTTCCGTTGAAGTTCGTGGTGCTGACGATGCGGTCGATCGCGGTCAGGGCGTTGTCGATCTGCGATTGGTTCGTCGCCAGCTCGGTGTCGGTGATGTTCGCCTTGCTGGCCGACGACGCCACGATGCGCTCGATGTCCCCCAGCAGCGTGCTGATCTCGCCGATCGACGAGTCGGCGATAGAGAGCATCGCGTCGGTGCGCTGATTACTGGTGAGGGCGGCGGAGACGGCCGTCAACTCGGCGTTGAGCGTCTGCAGTGCGATCAGCCCCGCGGGATCGTCCTTGCCGGTGTTGATTCTCTTGCCCGTGCTGAGCTGCTTCATCGTTGCGGCCTGGGAGGCCGTGTTGTGATTCAGGATGTTCAGCAGAGTCAGCGTGTTGGTATTGGTTACGGTCAGTGCCATGATCTAGCTCCCTTGGCGCATCTTCTCGATGCGGGAAACTTCCGGCTGAAACCCTCGCACGAACCGTAGGATATAAAATCGACCCCTGCAAAAGATTTTTCGGGACCGCCGAGAACATCACGCCCGGCGATGGCGAGAACCGCGAGTCGAGTCAAGTCCTGAAGGCCGACGGCATAGTCCGTCTTTGCGCTCCCAACCACGGAGATCCCAGCAGCGCACGACGCCGCCCCGACGGAGGTGACGTTCCCGCGATGATGATCTTTCGCGGGGCAACGCCCTTGTCGGCTTCCCGCCCTGGAATCACTCGTTGACGATCCTGCCGGCGAACGCGAGGATTCCCTCTGCCGACCGCAACCAAGCGTCCGAGGCCTGCGCGTGCTGGACCGACTCCATCAGACCATCGTGGCCATCAGCTCCGCCCCGGGCCATGCCCCCGTGGGCATCCTCCGGTTGAGCGGACCTGACGCATGCGCCTTGGCGGAAGGACTGCTCAGGCCCGAGGACCGAGAACGAATTGGCGGCATGGCCGGTTCCACGCGCGCCGAGACGGACGTTGTCCTGGAAGACGGTCTTAGCGTTCCCGCTCGTCTCTATCTGTTCCGAGCGCCGCGAAGCTACACCCGGGAGGATCTGGTTGAGCTTCATACCGTCGGGTCGCCGGTGGTTCTGGAGATGCTCCACCAATCCGCCGTCCGCCGGGGTGCCGCGCCAGCCTTGCCCGGCGAATTCACGGCGCGCGCTTTTCTGAACGGGCGAATGGATCTCGCGGAAGCGGAGGCCGTCGCGGGCGTCATTCGCGCCCAGTCCGATACTCAACTCCGCGCCGCCAGGCGTATGAGCGGCGGCGCGTTGGCAAAAACGATCGCCGCGCTTCGTGACGATCTGGGCCAACTGCTGGCGCTGGTGGAGGCCGACATCGACTTCGCCGAGGAACCGGTCGAGTTCATCTCGGCACCGTTGCTGAAAGAGCGGTTGGCCGCCCTGGGCGACCAACTTAGGAACCTCCTGGCCGGCGCACGAGCGGCCGAGACCTTGGATCGACTCCCACACGTCCTGTTGTTGGGCCCGCCCAACGCCGGGAAAAGCTCGTTGATGAACCGTTTGTCCGGCATGCCCCGCGCCATCTGCGCGGCCGTCGCGGGAACCACGCGGGACATTCTCGCCGCGCCGATCCGGATCGGGCGCGGCGAAGCCATTCTGCTCGACTCCGCGGGCGTGGATGATTCGCCCGATGAAATCCTCGCCCAGGCCCGCGAACTGACCCTGGCGACGGCGGAGCAGGTCGATCTCGTCTGTTTTGTCGTCGACGCGGCGGCGGCGCCCGTCTCGATCGGTGCCACGTTGTCACCGTGGGCGTCGCCGGCGCGGGGTTTGCCGAAGTCCGTCGTGGCGGCCAACAAGTGCGATCTGCTTTCGGGCGACCGGCGCACCTGCGCGCTGGCGAGCTTGTCTTCGCTGCACCTCGGCCCCGTGGTGGCCGCCAGCGCGGTCGAAGACGGCGGAATCGACGACCTTCGCGCTGCGCTCGCCGACGCGCTCGCGTCGACCGACACTACGACGCTCGGGGAAGCGGTGCTCATCAGCGAACGTCAGCGAATTGCGATCACGGAGGCCGCTGACGCCTTGCATCGCGCGACGGAACTGGCCCAGGACGCACGGGAAACGATCGACTGCGCCGAACTGGTCGCCTTCGAACTGCGCGAAGCGCTCGACGCCCTTGGAGCCGTTACCGGCGCCGTCACCACCGACGATCTCCTCGCTCACGTCTTCGCAAACTTCTGCATCGGAAAGTAAACCAGTTTCGCTTTTTGTGTAGCGTCGCCCTTCATGGGCGGCGCTGTCAGGGAAGCGCCGCGGATAAACCGCGACGCTGCACAAAAACGGATTGGCCCGAAGGATGACGATCCCGGGCACGCGAGATCCGCTCGTACCAGGCGCCGCTGGGCCGTCGAAGACTGACAGATCAAAGGGGAACGGTGTGTTGTAACACTCCGTTGACGTACACCGCGACGGGGTTCCGACCACCCTCGAAAATAGAGCCCCATGAACCCGCGTACGGCGTTTCCATGGGAATGACGGCCAAATCCGCGGCTTTTCCAGGCTCGATGGCGCCGCAGGTGTCGGCAACGCCCAGCGCGGCAGCGCCGTGGAGCGTGGCCAGACGCATGGCCAAATCGGGCGAAACGTCGGGGCGCGTGGTGCGCAGGAAGCGAAGCTCGTCGAGAATGGAAAGGGATGGATTGGTGGCCAGGCTGTCGGTTCCGAGGCACACGTTGACGCCGGCGCGGAGCATGTCGAGGACGCGGTGCGGCGGATTGTCGAACGCGGCGTGGGTGCGGGGGCAGTAGGCAACGCCGGCGCCGGAGGCAGCGATGCGGGCGATTTCGGCGTCGTCGACGTAGTTGGCGTGGGCGAGGATCGTGTGTGCGGTGAGCAACTCGCTGACCGCAAGCAGCTCAATGGGAGAGCGATTCGATGCCACGATGCGTTCGTCCCATACGCCAATGGACCTCAGGAACTCCGCAAGCGGTCCGCCGGCGGATCGCGTGAATGCGGACTCGTCGGCGCACTCGGCAACGTGAACACAAGTGGGCAATCGCCGGTCGCGCACCGTTTGGGCACAAAGCCGGAGGGCGTCGGGTTCGACGGTATAGGGGGAGTGGGGGGACAGGCCGACTCGCCAGTGCCACGGATCACGGGGCCGCTCCCTCCCGGTTGTGATTCGAATTGCTCCGCCGTCGTGGTTTGGTCGGTCCACGTGGGGATGTCGATGACCTTGCGGCCAGTCGATCGCTTCGGCGAGGCGGTCCTGGAGAAGATGTCGTCGCGTGCCGATGGCGATGACTTCCCCGAAGGAGACGCCGCGAAGGGGCGATTCCGCGAGAATCGGACGCGTCTTCGTTGGTTCGCGGGTGATGTCGCCGATGGTCGTCGTGCCCGCGGCGAGGCTTTGAGCGATTCCATCCCGAACGGAATCTCGTACCTCTTCCGGCGTGGGCGGCGACTGAATCAGAAGAGTCGTGATCTCGCGCAGCCAACTGGGAAACGGGGGCTTGGCAGGGATTCTTCCAGCAAGATGAGTAAGCTCCAAATGGGTATGGGCGTTGACCAAGCCGGGGCAGATGACGGCGTCGCCGTAGTCCGTGACTTGCTCGTCGGCGCGGCGAGTCAGGTCGGCTCTTCGTCCAACAGCGGTGATTCGACCCTGCAAGATTTCGACGGCGCCGTTCTCGATGACCGGCGAGGAGACGGGAACGACGTAGCGGGCGACAAGAATCATGATTGTGGCGACGAGGATGTTGAACGCCCAAACTCAACGACTTGGCCGTCTTCGACGAAACCCGCTCGCGTGAACAACATCCTCAGAGGTTCATCGCCTTCCGGAACCTGGGTAAGCACCATAGGAATGGTGAGACGGCGGGCCAGTCCCAGCGCGTGGGCCAGCAGGGAGGCTCCGACTTTTTCCGGCGACGCCGACGGAACCACGTGGAGATCGACGACGCGGGCAATGTCGCCGACCTGATGCAGTCCGATACGTCCGACCGGTCGGCCGTCGATGTTGGCCACGAACATGTCCAATTGGGGATCGTCGAGTCGTTCGCTGGCCGCGTCGGCCAGGGTTTCGGCATCGACTGCGGCCTGGTTCGAATGCGATTCAACGAAGGTCGCGCGGAAGGCGGCGCGCATCGCTCGCGCGGGGAGGATCCGCACAGCGGCATCCGCTTGGATCGCCTCCCAGGTCGTAAGCCGCATGATCGTCGTTCGTCGCGGGACAAAGCCGCGCCGGGCAAGGAAGTCCGCAAGGATCGTCGGAGGAGTTCCCTCAGCCGGGGTCCATCCGCGGCACGTTAGGTTCTGCTGGGCGAAGCATTGCTCACATTGCTCAAACGCCACAGGGAGATCGGCGGAGGTCTCAAGGGATACTTCGCGAAACTGGTTCACTTCGGGAAGGGATGGAAATCGCTTGCAGGTGTAGGCAATGCCGTGGCCGAGCGTCTGCTTGTCGCAAAGCTGACCGCAGTGCGCTTGCACGGCCCGCAACCAGGCGCCGACGGAGGTTCGTTCCATGCCCTATCCTTCGTTTCCGGCGAAATCGGGCGGGATGCGCCGGTGGAAGTCGGTGAATTCCTGGAACCGATGGGCGACGTTGAGGAGCATGCCATCGGCGAATGGCGGGCCCATGAGTTGCAAGCCGACGGGGAGTCCGGCTTCGTCGAACCCGCACGGAAGGCTGATCGCACACAACCCGGCCAAATTCGCGGCGATGGTGTACACATCGCTGAGGTACATGGTCAGCGGGTCGTCGATTTTCTGCCCGATGGAGAAGGCCGTCGTCGGGCTGACCGGCGAGACCACGGCATCGACGCCGCGGAAGGCCTGGTCGAAGTCGCGGCGGATGAGGGTGCGCACCTTGGAGGCCTTGAGGTAAAAGGCATCGTGGTAGCCGGCCGAGAGGGCGAACGTGCCCAGCATGATGCGACGCATGACTTCCGGGCTGAAGCCTTCGGAACGGGAGTCGGCGTACATCGAGGCGACGTCCGAGGCGTTGGGCGATCGCCGCCCGAATCGCACGCCGTCGAATCGCGCGAGGTTGCTGGACGCTTCCGCGGCCGCGATCAGATAGTAGGCCGCGATACCGTACTTCATATGCGGCAAGGCGATGCAATGCACGGTCGCGCCTTGCGCGCGGAGAAGTTCGACGGCTTCTTCGACGCGGCGGCGAACCGTGGAGTCCAACCCCTCGGCGAAATACTCGGGAGCGATGCCAAGGCGAAGACCCTGCAACGGTTTCTCGAGTGCGTGGATGCAGTCGGGTGAAGCCGCGTTGAGGCTGGTGGAATCGCGGGAATCGTGCCCCGCGATGACGTCCAGGAGCAGTGCGGCGTCACGTGCGTCGGTGGTAATCGGGCCGATCTGGTCCAAACTGCTGGCGTACGCGACCAGTCCGTAGCGGGACACCAGGCCATAGGTGGGCTTGAGTCCCACCACTCCGCAAAGGCCCGCCGGTTGGCGCACCGATCCGCCGGTGTCCGAACCGAGAGCCGCCGGCACGAGTCGCGCCGCGACCGCAGCCGCCGATCCGCCGGAGGATCCGCCGGGCACGCGATCGAGTCCCCACGGATTCCTCGTCGGTCCGAAGGCGCTGTTCTCCGTGCTGCTGCCCATCGCGAATTCGTCCAGGTTGGTCTTGCCGACGATGACAGCCCCGGCCTGGCGAAGGCGTTCCACCACGAATGCGTCATATTGCGAGTGGAACCCGACAAGGAGCGTACAGCCACAGGTCGTCGTGCCGAACGAAGTGCAGATATTGTCTTTCACGGCGATCGGTACCCCGGCCAGCGGGCCGAGGGCGTCGCCCCTGTGCCGAACGCGATCGATGTGGTCGGCTTCCGCGAGCGATCGGTCGGGGTCAACGCGGATGAAGGCATTGAGCTTTGGCTGAGCCAGCTCAATTCGTCGCAGTGATTCCGTCACCACTTCTCGCGCCGAGTTTTCCCCGCGGCGAACTGCGGTTGCCAACCTGTCCACCGTGAAGGAGGCAATCACCGGCTAGGAACCCTCCT
>JBBTCJ010000148.1:0-25437 GCA_038043285.1 Planctomycetota bacterium
GGCGGGGCGGGGAAAAAGTCGCATGGCGGAACGGCGTTCGTTGGAGCGGCGTTGGTTTGAACGCCGGCGCGGTAAGAGCGAGAGGCCCTAAAACTACGCTTCGAGCCGCGGGTCGCTCCTCTGTTCCGGCCTGAAGCCTCGTAACGACGAGCGGTACAAGTGCATGCCCGAGCTTCCTGAGGTAGAGACGATCGTTCGCCGGCTTTCCGCGGCGATCACCGGGCGCACGATCGGGCGGGTCGAGGTGCGTCGCCGCGACGTGGTGCACGGCGACCGCGAGGCGATCGAGAGGGTGCTGCCGGGACTTCGCGTGGGGCGCGTCGAGCGGCGGGCGAAACGCATCATCATCTACCTGCATCGTGATTCCCAATCGTGCAACGATCAGGAGAAAATGCAACTTGTGTTCCATCTCGGAATGACCGGAAGGGTCACCGTCGAGCCGGCCGGCTCGCCGGTTGAGGTTCACACGCACTTGCGCATCGGGTTCGGCGGCGATGATCAGGAACTCCGGTTCCGCGATCCGCGGCGTTTCGGCGGGGCATGGCTGATTCGTGACGGCGGAGGCCGCCTCGGTCGGTCGCTGGGGCCGGTCGGTCCGGAGCCGCTGGAACTCAGCGCGGCTCAATTCCGCGGGTTGCTGTCGCGGAGACGGCGAATCAAGGTGTTGTTGATGGACCAGACGGTCATCGCCGGGCTGGGCAACATTTACTGCGACGAGTCGCTGCACGCGGCCGCGATCCATCCGCTACGGCGGGCGGACTCACTCGGCGAAGACGAATCGGCTCGACTGCTCCGCGCGATCAAGAACACGCTTCGCAGGGCGATCCGCTTCAACGGCTCGACGCTGATGGATTACCGTACGGCTGACGGCGAAATGGGATCGTTCCAACGGCTGCACCGCGTGTACGGGCGGTCGGGGGAGCCCTGTCGGTCGTGCAAGGAGGCTATTCGGCGGATCGTTGTCGGAGGGCGCTCCACCTGCTTTTGCCCGACGTGCCAGCCGCGAAAGGGAATCAAGGCTCAGAGAACACATGGAGCTTCGATCCGGCTTGGACGAGGATCGCGCCGTCGGCGGCCAGGAGGTGTTGAACGGCATCCAGGGGGCCGATGAGCAACTTTCCTCCCTCCTTGGAAATGAGGCCGCTGGCGTTGCGATGATCGAAGAAGTAGGCCGCCACGCCCTCGTCGTCCCGGTCGCCCTTGTCGACGGCGACGACGTACGTGTCGCTTACCAGTCCGGCGATCAGTCGGGGGCGGTCGGGAAGGGTCGCCTCCCACAGGGTCATTCCGGTGGTGGAATCGACGGAGGTGACGCCGCCGGAGCTTTGGGCGATGAGCTGGGCGCCGACTTGCTCGACGGCGAACTCGTCCGCGCCGCGTTGGGCCAGCCGCTCCGACTCGCGTAATTCGCGCCCGTCCTCGATGTCCACTTTTCGCAGCGTGTATCCATTGTCGGAGAAGTACAGCGCATCCAGGTCCAACACCAGCGATCCGGGGCGAAGATGTCCGCTGGTCGAGACCACCCATCGTCGCTCGTGGGTGTCCAGATCGTAGGCCGAGACGGACTGCGTGGAGATCAGCAGGGCGGTCCCATCGATGGTGACGAACAGATCCTCGATGGGGCGGGTTTCGTCGGTCATCACCGCGTCCATCCCCGTTCCGTCGGCGAGATACACGGCGGCGATGATCGCCCGGCCGTCCTGCACAACGTGATAAACCACCCACGGGTCGAGCACCCGAAGTCTCCCGAACGGCGCGGGTCGCTTGGTCTGTTTCCAGACCAGCTGCCCCGTAGCGACGTTCACGCAGATCATCTCACCGTTGTCCCGCGCGCTGACCAGGAGATCGCCTTGCAGGCCGTGGGCGCGAAAAGCCCCGCCCTCTTCCCAATCTCCACCGGGGTCGCCGACGTGGGGGGGTACGGCTCCGTGCGACCAGCGGCGTTGCGCGGTGACGACGTCGACGGCGAACAGTTCGTGCTCGGTGGCGAAGACCGCCAGGTCCGCCCGGGCGACGAGGAGTTCAGGCTCTTCCCGGGTCCGAACCGGTTCCGTCCATACGTCAGCGCCGGTCCGGGGATCAATCTGCCTGAGCTCCTTGGACGTGGCCAGGTAGCCGAACCGCCAGCGTTGCGTCGGGTCGGAATCGAACCGCGGCGACAACAAGGCGGCGCCTTCGGGAAGTTCGCGCACCGCCGTGGGCTTCAGCGGCAGGTGCAGCGTCGGTCGGGTCTGCTCGACTCGCTCGCGCACCGCATCCAGGCGGCGGCGGTGCTCTAGAAAGGTCCGGGGCTTCCCGTCGACCTTGATCTTGATTGAAGGGAACTCGCCGGCACCCTTGGTCAACCAGCGGTAGGCGTGTTCGGGTCTTCCGGCTCGCTCGTGAGCGTCGGCAATCTTGTGGATCAAACCCGGACGGTCGACGCGGTCGGCATAGCGGTGATAGGCCCGGGTGTAATGGAGCGCGGCCTCCAGAAGCTTTCCCGACCGTGACAGTTCGTCGCCAAGCTCGATCAACGCCGGCGGGGCCGACTCGCTGTTGGGGAAAACCTCGATCACCCGGCGGAAAAGCAGGGCGTCGTGCGCGGTCCGACCGGCCTCCAGCAGCCGCTTCGCTTCCATGTCGTGCTCCGCGTAGGCCGATCGACCGTGCCGGGTGATCAGGGCGGCGATTCGGGACTGCGCTTCGGTTCCGGCAGTCCGCGGGGGGAGCTCCGCGGCCTGGCGCGAGAACGCGCGCAGCGAACGGTCGCGGAGAACTTGTTGACAGAGTCGAATTGCCCGGTCCGGTTGCCCGATCTGCTCGAACAGCTCGGCGAACCCGAATCGGTGGGCGACGTTGGACTCTTCGTCCCAGGCCAGGCGGGCGGCGCAGCCGTACAACGGATCGAGATCCTTGGCCTCCAGGGTTCCTTTGCGCGAGAGCGTGGTCGCGGACTTCTGCACGACCGCGAACAGCCTGCGGCGCAGGCGTTCGTCTCCTTCCGCGGCGCGTCCGAAACGGGTCATTGCCTCGCCGAGGGCGGCCAACGAGTCGGAGTATTCCGCCGCGCCCAGGGCGACTTCGGCCAACTCCACGGCGGGCAGGGCGTCGTCGGGGGAGGAGGCCATCCGGTCACGAAGGGATTTCCAGATTTTCTCTTTGCGAACGTAGGTCGCGACACCGTCGGATCCAGCGACGATCAACGAATCGGGCAGGGCGAGCATGTTGCCGCCGCCGCCCTCCGCGTCCCAGCGCACGTCGCGCCGCTTTCCGTTGTCCACGCGATAGCGGCTCAGCCCTTGCCGGGTGGGAAGGAGAATCTCATCACCGGAGATCAGCCCTCGACCGGACAGCTCGGCATCGGGCGGAAGGGGAGCACTCCAACTGAGGGAATCGGATGCCGTATCGTAGCAAGCAACCTCCGCGCCGACGCCGCACACCAGATCGCCTCGCACGCCCAGCACGGTTTCCATGTCGCCGATGCGCGACGTGGCGACCGAACGGACGATCGACCCGTCGTCGGCCGAGAGAATCAGCAGGTCGTTTCCATCAGTCGGCAGTGCGATGACCCGCCCGGCAGACCAGATCACCGGGTTGAATTGCCAAGCCAGAACTTCGCGCGCCGCGCGTCCGGGCGCCCCGCCGGCGTCGGCCCGGGACCTTTCATACAACGTTAACCAGCGTACCGTTCCGGAGTAGATAGAGACGGCGGCGATCGAACCCAGTCCGGAACAGACGTAGGCGGTGTCGTCGTGGAGGGCGGCGATCGCGGTGGTCGTGGCCCGCGATCCGAGCGTGGCGGTCGAGGCGCTGCCCAGATGGACGCGGTACTCGAGCCGACCGTCGCGGGCGTTGAATCCATACAGATAACAATCTTCGAACCCAAACGACCGCCTCCGCCGCCCGGCGATCAACAGTCGATCCCCCCGGATCAGCGGCGAGGCGTCGAACTTGACTTCGGCGGCGCGGATTTCGACGCTGCGCGCATCCGTCCGCCAGAGCAGTCGCCCGGTCAGCACCTCCAGGCAAACAAGCTCCGCCGCCTTTCGGGTCGCCTCCGGGCTGTAATAGGCCGTCGCCTCCGGAGGCAACGAAGCGTACACCCGGCCGGCATGAACGGTCACCGCGTCCCAGCCCGGCGGTTGATCGTCGAGAAGGTTGTCCGGCTCGACGCGGCGGGGGTCCGCGCTGAACCGCCATGCGACGGCGCCGGTGTTCTGGTGAAGTGCGATGATCTCGCGGGAGCGCTGGGCGACGACCAATCCCCCCGATACGACGGGAAATCCGGCACTCGACGGCGTCGGTTCGTGGGCCGACATGGGGGATCCCGTTCCTGACGGATCCAGGGGTGGCCGATCGTCGGACTGTTCGAATGAGGTCCGCCAGAGTAGAGCCGGGTCGTCCACGTCGGCCGACGACGGACGATCGCGTTCCACAACGCCGCCGAAGATGGGCCAATCTCCAGGAACGGCCGCGGTGCGCAGCCCTGGAAACCCCCCGCCAATCTCCCGCAGCACCTCGCGGAGCGATCGGTCCTGCCCCATCCAGCGCAGCTTCCGCTCCTCATCCAGGTCCAACGTCGAGGGGAGGTTCTTTCCCTGCATGGCCAAGAGGATGGCCCGTCGTGCAGTAAGCTCTCCGCGGAACGCGCTCGCGTCGGGGTTCTCGTCGAGGATCCGACGATAGAGATGCTCGGCGAGGGCGAGGTCGCCGGACTCGATCGCTCGTGCGGCGATGGCCTCGCCAAGGCGCGGCGCGGACTCCGCCAGGAAGTATCGTTGGAAAAGCCGTAGCAACGAGTTCAGGTCCGCCGCGTCGCCGAGTCGGATCCGTTCGCCTTCCAGCTCCGATTCACACCGGGCGCGGAAGACCTTCCGCGCTTCGGACGGAAGTGTCGCGACCATCCGGTGGACAAACGCGCGAACGTTGGTGTACCGACCGCGATCCACGCGAATGATCTTGTCACCCGACGCGTCGGAGGCTTGAAGAAGAAGCTCGGCCGCCTCCAACGAACGTCCCTTGCTCAGCAATTCCCGCGCGCGGGTGATGGCGTCGGAGGCTTCGAAGCTGTCGTCGAGGTAGACGTCGCCCGAATCGACGTCGGCGCGGAGTTCCCGCCTGGGCGCCGCATCCAGGTCCGGGCCTGGTTGCGCCGCCGGCTGGGCCTGCAACAGGCTCGACGACGCAAGCGCGCAGGCCCAGGGCCATGACGGGTTACGATTCATCTCCCTGATTATCGGCCAGATGGCGGCCGATCAGCGGCTCCAGACGCTTGCGGACCGTCGCGTCCATCCGCCGTCGATCGGACCAGATGGCCAGCCTCAGCGCGTCGCGGCAGGGGCAGTTCGGAGAGGATCCGGGTAGGTTCCTCAACGCCCTTCGGATCAGGGTGACGGCGTTGTCCGACGCCCGCTTGAGATTACGCATGATCTCGCTGAGCAAATCCTCCTGAGGGGCGGAAGGATCCACCGGTCGCCAGCAATCGTAATCCGTCGGCAAGGCCACCAGTGCGTAGCAGATCTCCGCCTCGCGGGCGAGCTTGGCTTCGGGCATGCAAGTCATGCCGATCACGTCGCCGCCCCATTGCCGGTGCATCTGCGACTCGGCCCGCGTCGAGAACTGCGGCCCCTCCATGCACACGTACGTGCCGGCGTGGTGCACCGTGGTCGAAACCCCATCGCCCGAACCCGTGAGCATCGCCCGCAGTTGCGGGCAGAAAGGATCGGCGAAGGAAACGTGGACGGCCAATCCGTCCTCAAAGAACGTATTGGCCCGCCGGAAGGTCCGATCAATCACCTGGTCGCAAATGACCAGATGCCCCGGCTCGATGTCCTCGCGCAGGCTTCCGGTGGCGCCGCTGGCAAGAATCGCGGACACACCGAGCTTCTTCATCGCCCAGATGTTCGCCCGATAAGGCACCGTGGATGGGCTGAAGCGGTGCCCCACCCCGTGCCGGGCGATGAAGGCCACGTGCACGCCCTCCCACTCCGCGACCACCGGCGGAGCGCTGGGAGCACCGAACGGCGTCTCCACGTGCACCGCCTCGCCGCCGGGCTGTGCCAGAAGAATGTCACCCAACCCCGTCCCGCCGATGATGCCGACCTGTGCGGACCTCAACGCTCAACTCCCTGAAAAGCCCAACGCGGCTCGTTGATTCGACTTCGCGAAGATTTCCGATTGGCAACCCGTTTATTCTCCCGCCGGCTTCCCCCCGCCTCGCGGATCGGACGCTCCGATCCACTCTTTACCGTTCCTCAGGATCAGTTGCACGGTTCCGCTTCGCCTTTTCTGCGAAATCTTGTGTCCGCGGCCTTGCAGGGCTTCCGCAACGTCCGCAGGCGGGGGACGATCGAAGAACAATTCCTCCGGCTGCCACTGGTGGTGGGGACGAATCCGCTGCATCGCGTCCTCCACCGAGAGCCCTTCGTCCAACAGGCCAAGCATGACGTTGAGCACCGAGGTAATGATCCGCGGTCCACCGGCAGACCCGATCAACAAGTACGGCTCGTCCCCGCGAAGCACGATCGTCGGCGACATGCTCGACAACGGCTTTTTCCCCGGAGCGACGGCGTTGGCCGACGACTGCACCAAGCCGAAGGCGTTGGGCTTGCCCGGCTCGGAGGTGAAGTCATCCATTTCGTTGTTCAGGATCACGCCCCACTCGTCGACGGCGGCCAACGATCCAAACGTGGTGTTGATCGTCTCCGTGCTGACCACGACGTTGCCCCAACGATCGACCACGCAGAAGTGCGACGTGCCCGCGTCCTTGGGCATGCCCAGCGAACCGTACTCTCGAGGAAGCGAGACCCGATCGGCCTGGATCATCGCCGACAACCCCTTGGCGAACTCCTTCGAAGTCAGCCGCTGCACCGGCACGGGGACGAAATCCGCATCACCCAGGAACTCCGCCCGATCCGCCATCACGTGCTTCATGGCCTCGATGCGATCGTGAAGCGCCAACGCCGCATCCCGCGCCGCAACCCCGTGATGGTCGAGGATTTCCAGAACGTTCAAGGCTTCGGTCAGGGCAATGCCCCCCGACGACGGCGGTGGCATGAGGATCAGTTCAAAATCGCGGTACTTCGAGCGCAACGGTTCGCGCAGCTTGGGCGCATAGTCCGCCAGATCGCGCTTGGTGATGATCCCGCCGCGCCGCGACATGGTTTCCGCGAGCGCGTCGGCGAAGGCGCCGCGATAAAAAAAGTCCACACCTTCCGCCGCGAGCGCCTTGAAAAACTTCGCCAGCTCCGGTTGAACCAGCCGATCGCCAGCGACGCGCAGCCGACCCTCGTTTAGATGCACCTGCCACACGTAGCCGCAGGATTCACGAAGCTTCGGATGCGCCTCGTAGGTGTCAAGGACTTCCCGCGTGGCCGCGGCGTAGGCCTCGTCGACGGGAAACCCCTTCTCCGCCAAGCGGAGGGCCGGGGCGAGCACCCGGTCCAGCGGCATGGTACCATGCTGTGCCAGTGCTTGGCACCGCCCGGCGGCCAGGCCCGGCACCGCGACCGCCAGGTATCCGAATTCGCTGGGCGACGGGCCTTGAGGATTTGCCGCCGCGGCCTTCTGGTACATGTCCGCCGTCGCCGCCGCCGGCGCGGTCTCGCGGAAGTCCTGACAGACGACTCGACCATCCGTGAACCGGGCGATCAGAAAGCCTCCGCCGCCGACGCCGGTACGATGACCGCGGGTCACCGCCAGCGAAAACGAGACCGCCGTCGCCGCGTCGATCGCATTGCCGCCCGCTTGGAGTATCTCCAGGCCGGCGCCGGAGGCGTGCTCGGAATCCGTGGCCACCATGCCCTGCGCCCCGCGGGCGATCCACGGCGGATCCACGGCCGACACCGACGACTGTCCGACCACGACCATGCCCGACGCTCCGAGCGCGAGAATCTTCCATCGAAGTGCCACCACACCGTTCTCCCGTCCGGACGAACGAAGTTCCAGCTTGCGATCTCCACTTCAGCATAGTCGCTCCGGAACCCCTGTCCACTTGCGGCCCGCGTACCGACTTCGATAATCCCTCGCGTGGCAGGCGAGGTAAACGTTCCAGGCGGCGCAGCGGACACCGCGCGGCATTTCATCCTCGGAACCGCCGGCCACATCGACCACGGAAAAACCTCCCTCGTCAGAGCACTCACCGGCGTCAACACCGACCGCCTCCCGGAAGAACAGCGCCGCGGCATGACCATCGAGCTGGGCTTCGCCGAACTCTCCATCGGCGACGCCTCCTTCGGCATCGTCGACGTGCCGGGACACGAACGCTTCGTCCGCACGATGGTCGCGGGCGCGACGGGCATCGACATCGCCATGCTGGTGGTCGCGGCCGACGATTCCGTCATGCCCCAGACGGTCGAGCACGTCGACATCCTCCGACTCCTCGGCGTGTCGCACGGCGTGGTCGCGCTCACCAAGGTCGATTTGGTCGACCGATCGCTCGTGGAGTTGGTGGCGGCGGAGGTCGGGGAGCTTTTGGCCGATTCGCCCCTGGCCGATGCGGAAATATGCCCGGTCTCGTCCGTGAGCGGCGAGGGGTTGGAGGAACTGAGGCAGGCGATCCTGCGCGTGGCGCGGCGCGTGCGGCGGGCGACGTCGTCCCATCCGTTCCGCATGTGCGTCGACCGGGTCTTTACCGTCGCGGGTCGCGGCACGGTGGTGACCGGCTCGGTGCTCCGCGGGGAGGTCAAGTCGGGCGACTCGTTGGAAGCGTTTCCCGGCGGTCATGCCTGCCGCGTCCGCGACTTGCAGGCCCACGGCGTCCCCCGAATGCTCGTCGAACGAGGACAGCGCGCGGCCGTGAACCTCAGCGGGATCGAGCGCGAGCAACTGGCACGCGGAACCGAATTGGCTACGCCGGGATATCTCCAGCCCTCGCACCTGATCGACGTTCGCCTGACCTACCTGGCGTCCATGGACCGCCCGCTCAAACCCGCCTCGCGCGTGCGCCTGGAACTCGGAACCTCCGACGTTCTCGCGCGCGTGGTTCTGCTCGACGGCCGGACGCTGGCCCCGGGCGAGACAGGACACGCCCAGTTGCGCCTGGGCCAGGCGATCACCGCGGTATATGGACAACGCTTTATCCTCCGCGACGAGAACGCCTCCCATACGCTGGGCGGGGGCGTGGTCCTCCGTCCCGTCGCCCGACGCCGACGCGCGGACGCGGCGCGGCAGGCGGACTTTCAACGATTGGAAAGCGACGATTCGACCATCCGCGTCGAAGAAGTTCTTCACGACGCGGGATTCGATCCCCTGACCGATCTCCAGATGAGCGCACGCTCCGGCGTGGAATCAACCGATCTTCCGGAGATTCATCGGCGGCTCGGCGCCGAGGGGCGCTGGTCGCCGGTCGCGGGGAACGAGGTGTCGGCGACTCCGCGGACGATCCAGGCGCTGGCCGCGCGGCTGACCGCCTGGCTCGAGCGGCACCACAACATGCATCCCGAACTGCCGGGTCGGCAGGCGGACAGCGTCCTGGGCTGGTTGGAGCGGGTCACCCGTCGCAAGGCCGTCGCCCGCTCCCTGCTGGAACAGTTCCTCGCCGACGGACGCGTAAAGCGCCTGGGCCGATTCATTTGCGCCAAGGCCTTCGCCCCAGCCCTCACCCCGGCCGATGAAAAGCTGCTGGCCGCGATGATCGAGGAGATTCTCCGCGGCGCCTTTCAACCTCCCGCGTTGGAGGAGTTGTCGATTGCCCGCCAAGCCGACCGCAAGCGGCTTGCCCGCCTGGCCACCCTCGCGGTCGCCCTCGGCGAACTGGTCGCCATCGACGCGACCATGTACCTGCACGCCTCGATCGAGCAGCGGCTTCGCGAGCTGGTGGGCGAGCTGATTCGCCGGAGCGGCTCCGCGAGCGTGTCGCAAATCCGCGAAGCTTTGGGATCCAGTCGCAAGTTTGTCGTTCCCTTCGTAGAATACCTGGACCGCGTGGGGTTCACCCGCCGCGTCGGCGACCAGCGGGTGCTGGGCGTCGCCGGCTTGCAGGCGACGGTGTCGCCGCCTCCTCCGGCGCGCCCGCAAGAGAACCCCGGCGAAGGCCAGGATCGTCGGTAATCACTCCCCATGTCCGATCGCTCCAAAGAGCTTCTTCGATCGCTTCCGTCGGTTTCAACGATCCTCGAACACGCCGAGGTGCGCGAGTGGCTTCACGCCGCGCCGCGCAGCACGGTGTTGTCCGCCGTGCAGAGCGCCATTGACGAGGAGCGAACGGCGATTCTCGCCGGCAAGCGTATCGCCCCCGCCTCCCTCGACGACCTCGTTGCCCAGGCCGAGGAAATCCTCGTCGCTAAGTCGATGCCCTCGCTTCGTCCAGTGGTCAACGCCACCGGAATCGTTCTGCACACTGGTCTGGGTCGAGCTCCGCTTTGCGACGAAGCCGTCGAAGCCATCACCGAAGGTGCATCGGGATATTGCAACCTGGAATACGACCTCGCCACCGGCGAACGTGGGCACCGGGCGTCGCACGTCGCCCGGCTGTTGTGCGAACTGACCACCGCCGAGGCGGCCACCGTCGTCAACAACAACGCCGCCGCCACGCTCCTGATCCTGCACGCGCTCGCCAAGGGACGCGAAGTTGTCGTCTCGCGCGGGCAGCTCATCGAGATCGGCGGCAGCTTCCGCCTCCCGGACATCATGGCCGAGAGCGGCGCGATGCTCCGCGAAGTAGGCACCACCAACCGTACGCACTTAAGCGACTACGAGCAGGCCGTCGGTCCGACCACCGCGATGCTTCTCCGGGTCCACACCAGCAACTACCGCGTCGTCGGCTTCGCGGCCGACGTCCCGATCGACGAGCTGGTGAAGCTCGCCCATCGGCATCATCTGCTTGCGGTGGACGATCTGGGCAGCGGTCTTCTCGTTGGCCCGCAGATGGTTCACGTTGCCCATGAGCCGTCCGCTCTTCATTCGCTGCAAGCGGGCGCGGACCTCGTGTGCTTCTCCGGCGACAAGCTGCTCGGCGGACCGCAGTGCGGAATTGTCCTCGGCAAGAAATGCTGCATCGAACGGTTGGAAAAAAGCCCCCTCATGCGCGCATTTCGCATCGACAAGCTCACCCTGCTGGCGTTGGAGGCGACGCTGCGTTGTTATCTCGATCCGCAGGAGGCGACGCGGCGCATCCCCGTGTGGTCCATGCTCGGCGCGACCACCGACGAACTGGCGCAACGCGCTTCGGCCTTGACCGCCCGCCTGCACAAGGCGCTGCCCGACGAGCAGTTCTACGTTTGTTCCGACGTGGGTTTTGCCGGCGGCGGTTCGATGCCCGGGCATGAATTGGAGACCGTCGTCGTTCAATGGAAACCCCGGGACCATTCGGCGGAATCGATCGCCCAGGCCCTCCGTCACGCCGAAACCCCCGTCGTCGCAAGAATCCGCGACGACGCAGTTTGTTTCGACCTGCGAACGCTCCGCGAATCGGATTTCGACGACCTCGTGGACTCGGTCTACGAGGCCGTCTACGGCGCCGATGCGGGAGCCGATGACATCCCCCTCCCCGTTCTCTAAAAACCTGTTTGACAAGCCGTTGTTTGATCAGAGCCGCGATCGTGAGGGAACTGTTTTCGGGATTGTGCACTTGACAAACCACGGAACGTAAGTGGTTGCGGGAGCTATGTTTGCGCGCGGGGAGGGCTCGGAAGTGGCTTTATTGAAAACAATACGCCCTAAGTGCTTGTGGATAGGCTACTTAGGTTTCGGCTTGCGCTTCGCCTTGCGTTTCTTGGGCTTGTCGGTGGTTCGAGGCATACCCTTTGGATCGACCTGCATCGCTGCGCGGAGCGCGTCGTCGGTTGAGATTGGCATATTCGATGAAGCCTGTGAAATCATTTTCTTTGGCATGATGGTCTGGGGTGATTGCATTGTGTACGGCGATTGTTATAATCCCACCGTCGGACCAAGCGATCCGATGGAACGATGGAGAAACATTATGCTGAATCCACTGAACCCATTGATTGAACGTCTAGAGCGAAACACTCAAATCCTGCGGGATTTCAGCAAACTACTTGACGCCGATCCTACTCTAGTTCCCCTGCTACGGGAAGCGCTCGGCGCCCACGGCAACGGTCATATTGACCGGAATAGAACGACGACCGGGCGAACGCTGTTCGATCGGATCGAGGGGATTTTCCGCGACAACGGCAACGCTTGGACGACCACCACGGAACTTCGGAGCGCTTTGAAATGTACACGGGGGGCGATCAGTAGCGTGCTGTATCAAACTCACCAAGAGCGATTCGACGTGCGGTCTAAGCCTGGAAGCAAGAAGTTCAAGCAATTTCGGTTGAAGGGGGGTGGTGACCGTGAGGAGGGTTGATCCGCTGGCCTAGCAGCGGAAAGTGTGCGGGGGGCGACGGTTCTAGGCCTAGTAAACCGGAATCGTCGCTCCCCCGCGACCTAGGAACCGCCCCGGTGCCGGAATGGCAGACGGAGCAGCTTCAGAAGCTGTCGGTCGAAAGACCGTCGGGGTCCGAGTCCCCGCCGGGGCACGATTATACGCATTGCGCGATTCGGATGCAATCTGCGCTAGGCCCCACGTTGCTTGTTACGCAAGTGTTACATAAAACACTTGACTAAATAATTTCCGTACGAATACATTGCCGAAGCTTGCTTCGCCGATACGGTTGTGCTAGGTTTTAGATTGTCCCCAAGTCGAATGGGTGGGGGTTGGTAGTGGCTGGGGTCTTTTCACTATCGGTCATGCAATTGTGCGAGGATGGTGATGAGAGCATGAAACGCCTAAGAGCTGAGACAGAGATCGTTATCGGTGGACCAAACAAGAAAATCAAGAAGCTCACTGATGTATGTGTGATTTACGGCGACGGCTCGAACATAGGGCACTTCATTGCGCATTCGTTGCAAACAAACCGCGTAGGGATGGGGCGCACCTCCTCAGAAGCATACCTAGACCTGATTCTTGGACTGGCTCAGGCGATTCGTTATATCAACAGTACTGACCATGAAGCCGGATTGGGCGAGCCAGCCCCAGAAGAGGTACAGGAAAAGTACGACGGGGCGCACCGGCTGCCAAAAGCCATGCACAAGCGTTTGACTGATTACGCCAGCGGTCTCCTACGTCAATTCAACGGTTCTCCGGAAGAACTCGTTCAGCACAATCATGCCGACGGCGTGCAAGCCATCGACCTGAAGGACGAGACGACAATTGCCTATTCTTCCGCCAACTTCGAGATCGAAGTAGCGAACTCAGGCCAGCTGGCGGTCGCTTGAGTTTAGGCGTCGCCTGCGGTAATAGTTCGTTATGGCACAGACATGGCCCCGGATAACTTTTGATTCCTTGTTTGATCTGTGCAGGGAAGAAGGCATCACTGTAGAAATTCACTCGGGACTCAGTTGCTACTGCATGACGCGAGCATCTTCTCCGGGCCGACCCGGTGGTCTGGTTCGAATAAACGCAGCAACAGTGAGCTTGAATCACGTTTTTGTCCCGCATGCGAAGCTCGATGAGTTGAAGATGGTGTTCGGCATCGCACCAGCGTTGGTTGCGACCCATGCTTACGCACCATAGTTACAGTACCGAAGTCGGCATCCTGGCGCTAATCGCAGCGCCGCCTCGGTCCGCTCCGCGTCCGTCGTCTTTCGGTGATTCCAACGAAACGCGAACTCGTCGCGGTAGCGTTGAAGATGCTGCTTGCCGACGTGATGAAACGTCCCGTGAACACCGCGCTTGAGTAGCGCGAAAAACGCTTCCGCCGTGTTACAGTGAACGCCGTCCCGCGAGTACTCGCCTTCCGAGTGGTTGACCGATTCGTGGCTCTTGAAGCGCCGAGCGATTGGCTTGTACTGCTGTAGCTCGTCTGTGTGCAGGGTCGCGTTCTTGCTTACGAACTCGACAAGATTCGCCTTGAGGTTCTTGGCGGTAACGCGGCCAATCGCCCGAACCGCGATCGGTCCACTGCGTTGAACCAGGGCATGCACGGCGGTTTTGTTCTCAAGATACGGACCCTTGCGCCCGGCCTTGACGCGCCCACCGACCCATGATTCGTCGGACTCGACAACGCCGGTGAGAAGCCCTTTGAGTGGTTCTTGCTTGAGCGCCCAGCGGATTCGATGCGCCATGTGCCACGCCGACTTGTACGAGCCGAGACCGAGCATCCGGTAAAGCTGGTGGGCGCTGATTCCCTTTTTCGATGAACAAACCAAGCAAAACGCCATGACCCACTTCCGCACTTCGAT
The DNA here is from genome assembly GCA_038043285.1 of Planctomycetota bacterium. Classification (GTDB taxonomy): domain Bacteria; phylum Planctomycetota; class Phycisphaerae; order UBA1845; family UBA1845; genus JBBTCJ01. Next base: position 14,167 of record JBBTCJ010000148.1, read on the forward strand.
ATGCGAATCCTCGAAAATCGTGCCGATGGTCACCGTGAATTGCTTGCGACAAGCCCGGCACTTGTGAACGCCCGGGCGCGTCGCCTTGCCGTTTAGCTTGGTCACCTCAAGGCTGCCACAATGGGCGCAGAACGGTTGTCCGCCCCAGCGCAGCCCCTCAAGGTACTCGCGGGCTTGGTCGTTGGTCAGCTTGCAGGCGTCGTCGAACGTCATGGGATGCCCTCGCTTTCGACGTCTCAAGGATACGCCTAAACGCTTGGTTTGTCAAGGGGATAATTTCAACTGTTTTTCACGTCTTCGCCTGAATGCTCGGGGAACCACTTCTCACGCTCGCCGCACAGATCGGCCTTCTCCAACACCCCCCAAGAAATACCGCCAATCGCCCCGAATTGGGGCTTGCTTTTCCACCCCAATCACGTTAGCGTGGATGCTCGCAATTTCTGACGGGTCGTGGGTTGCCGTGGGAGGGTCTTGTTCTTGACCCCCATCTCCGCATTTCAACTGTTCCATCACTTCCAAGGAGCACTCCATGCACCGGACGATTCCTACTTGGATTTCCGCCGTTCTGGCTCTTGCCCTGTTGGCTGCAACCGCTCGCAACACGCAGGGTAGTTCGGGCGCCATCGTCGGATGGGGGGCAGACTTCGTCCGTGGTAATGATCTATCCAGCGGTTTCGTGGCCGTCGCGGCCGGCGGATCGCACCATCTGGCTCTCAAGGCCGACGGATCCATCGTGGCGTGGGGAGATAACAGCCTCGGTCAGATGAACGTCCCCGCGCCGAACAGTGATTTCGTGGCCGTGGCCGCGGGCACGACGCACAGTCTGGGTCTCAAGGCCGACGGATCCATCGTGGGGTGGGGCTGTGGTGGGTACCCGTCTCGCAACTACGGGCAATGCGACGCCCCCGCGCCGAACAGTGGTTTCGTGGCCGTGGCGGCAGGCTGGGGCCACAGTCTGGGTCTCAAGGTCGACGGGTCGATTGTGGCCTGGGGATTGAACGACGATGGTCAGACCAACGTTCCCTCGCCCAATGCGGGTTTCGTGGCCGTCGCCGCAGGCGTGTGGCACAGTCTGGGCCTCAAGGCCGACGGGTCCGTCGTGGCGTGGGGCTGGAACTACGCCGCCCAATTGAATGTGCCTTGGCCCAACACGGGTTTCGTGGCCATCGCCGCGGGCCTGTGGCACAGCGTGGGTCTCAAGGCCAACGGGTCTGCCGTGGCGTGGGGTTGTGAAGGCGAGTGCCTCGAGTCGGTATGTATTATTCCCGCACCCAACGCGGGTTTCGTGGCCGTCGCCGCCGGGTGGCGTCATAGTCTGGGTCTCAAGGCCGACGGCTCCATCGTGGCGTGGGGATACAATGAGTACGGTCAATCGATTCCGCCTCCCGGCGTACCCAGCATGGGTTTCGTGGGCCTCTCGGGTGGCTATGGCGACACTCTGGCGCTCATGGCCGACGGGCGCATCGTGGGCTGGGGAGAACATTGGGGCGCTCAAACCAACGTCCCCGCGCCGAACCAGGATTTCGTGGCTCTCGCTGCGGGGGAAGGTCACACCCTGGGTCTTAAGGTCGACGGGTCTGTCGAGGCATGGGGATGGAACAACCTTCGTCAAACCACCGTCCCCGAGCCGAATACCGATTTCACGGCCGTCGCCGCGGGCGCGTACCACAGTCTGGGTCTCAAGGCCGACGGGTCCATTGTGGCGTGGGGCATGTATGCCGGTCAGACCGACGTCCCCGCGCCGAACAGCGGTTTCGTAGCCGTCGCCGCGGGCGAGGCCCACGGTCTGGGTCTCAAAGCCGACGGATCCATCGTGGCGTGGGGAAACAACTATTGGCGTCAAACCGAGGTTCCCCTGCCCAACAGCGATTTCGTTGCCTTGGCCGCGGGCAGGCGTCACAACCTGGGCCTCAAAGCCGACGGATCCATCGTGGCATGGGGGGACAACGACTTCCGACAAACCGACGTCCCCACGCCGAATACGGGTTTCGTGGCCGTCGCCGGGGGTGCCTTGCACAGCCTGGGTCTGAAGGCCGACGGGTCGATCGTCGCGTGGGGAACGGGTTTCGATGGGCCGATTGATGCTCCGTCACCGAACACGGGCTTTGTCGCCGTCGCAGCGGGCACCTATCACAGTCTGGGATTGAAGGCCGACGGCTCAGTCGTGGCATGGGGAAACAACGAATTCGGGCAAACCGACGTCCCCACGTCCAATACGGGTTTCATGGCCATCGCAGCCGGTGGGGTGCATAGCATCGCTCTGCTCGCGGATGCCGATGTCGATTTCGACGGGATTGCCAACTCCCTCGACAACTGTTCGGCGGCGGCCAACGCAGATCAGCGGGACACCGACGCCGACGGAACGGGCGACGCGTGTGAACCCGCGCAGCTGTTTGAGAAGGATCGGTACGCCTCGTTCGTCGTTCCTTTGGACACCGCGGTGCGACAGACGGCCCTGCGCGTCAGACTGGCCTGGCTCTACCATCCGCCTGTGATCCCGCCGGGCGGATCGTCACGCGACTTTCGCGCCTTCGAAGGGCAGTTCCGTTACGTCAGTCTCGTGAACACCGGCGAATGTCCCGACTCGCAACTCGCGAAAACGTCGTTCCGCTGCGCTGCCCTATCCTGCACGCCTGAGTATCGCGATTGGGCGGCCGAACTTGCGGGAAACGTCCTGCACGTGACCGGGGCCGAGATCATGCCGAGTTCAGTATACCGAGTTGCCCAACTGGCTTTGACCTGCTCCGGTCATGAGGATTCCTGCATCGACGTCCTCTACGAGTTCCCCGTCTACACGGCGCACTGGGGCAACGTCGACGACGATCCCCAGCTCAACGTCCTGGACGTCGCCTCACAGGTCGACAAGGTGAAGGACCAGAACGGGGCAAGGTTGCACAAACCTCGGATGCAGCTTCAGCCCAACCTCCCCAACCCCATGGCCAACGTCGGCGTGCTGGATATAGCTTGCGTGGTCGATGCCTTGAAGGGAAAGGAGTATCCCTTCCAGGGACCGACAGACTGCCCTTGAGGCCCGGACCCACACCGGAGTGACACGATCAGGACGTGCCGGCGACCGCGCGACCGCCTCGCGCGGCCGGCCTCTGCGGTGACATGCTTGTTTCGAACCCCGCGTCCGACGTCGGATGGACTTCGCCGCCTCTGCCGGACACGTCGGAACCTCCCTTTTGTCCTGTGAAGAAACACTTGGCGGTTTGGACCATGCCGGGTATAATGCCAGCGCTCGCCCTGTCGTGCGGGGCGACCAGACGCTACTTGAAATCACGAGGAAATCGATGCCTAGACCGACCAAAGCATTCCGTACCCAACGACTCGCCGCCGTAGAAGCTTGGAAAAAGGGCGAACGCAAGGAGGCGTACAAGCTGTGGGAAAAGGCCGCCACCAGCCTCAAAGAACACCGGGCCAAGAAGAAAAACAAGCACAAGGTCGTCGCGGGCGGCGAAGCCAACCCTACTGGGTAACGTGCTGAAAAACCTCACGGTTTCCGCCGCAAGGCCCTCATCACCCAATCGTAGAATGATCCGCGTGGGCGGTCCGCGGCAGCGTTGCTCCCGCTTGCGGTAGGCCTCGTCCATCACGCCGGCTCCGCAAGCGCTCGCCCTGATTCACGCAAGGCTCCACTCCGGTCGTTGATTCGGCCGCATGTAACGCGCTTGCCGCTCGTGGCCTACCGTTCGCTCGATTCATCGAGCCGCCCACAACCACTCTTCACCACCTAAATACCGCGGCATCGTTAGCGGACGCGCAAAAATTGCGTGTCACGCATCTACCCAATTTACCGACATTACCCAGGACATGTATTTTATCTGTCTTGACTAGTTTCTAGGTCGCTGACTTGGCGCTGAGTTGGGGATCGTCGGACCTCAATATCGGCAGACGGCGACAGGGATCCATCCAAGCAGGAGCGACGCATGGCGCGGAAGCGGAAGGAATTGACCATTGAGCAGCTTTGGAAGAAGTTCCTCAAGACTCGTTGCGTGACGTTGCGGAACCAGCTGGTGGTTCACTACGCCCCGTTGGTGCAGACCCACGCGGCTCGTCTTTCGCGGCGGCTTCCGGCGCAGGTTTCGTACGACGAGATATGCAGCGCGGCCTTCGACGGATTGATCGAAGCGGTGGAGGCGTATGACCCGGCCCGCAAGGCGAAGTTCGAGACCTTTTGCCAGCAGCGCGTCGCCGGCGCGGTCATGGACTGGCTGCGCAGCCTCGACCCGCAGAGCCGCACGGTCCGCACCTTCGAGAAGCGTCGCATGATGGTGCGCGAAGCTCTCGGCGGCGATCAGGAGTTTTCGCCGACGCAAGCGGAAGTCGCCAAGCGGATGGACATCAGCCTGGATCGGTACGACTACCTCGCGCGGCTGTCGCAACTGGGTAAGGAAGTGCACTTCAGCTCGATGGAGCCGGTCGGCGAGCGGCACGATCCCGGCGCCTCGCACCCCTGGGACATCCGCGACCAGCGCACCGAGGATCCTGCCCGGGCGGTGGCGCGCCAGCTTCTGGCGGATCATCTGACGAACGGATTAGCCCGCGAAGAACGGCTGGTGCTTATGCTGTACTACTTCGAGGAAATGACGATGGCGGAGATCGGCAGCGTACTCAATCTCTCCGAGTCGCGCGTCAGCCAGATCCACAAGGAAATCCTGCAGCGGCTGCGCAACCGATTCAGCCACATGCTGTGCGATGAACTTGTCGCGTAACCGGACTTCGCTGCTTGCCGTCCACCCGCGATGAACTCGCGGCCTGCGGATCGCAGATAAAGACGCCCGCGGAACCAATCCGCGGGCGTTTCTGTTTCGTCGTCTTCCTGCCGATGCCGCGGCGGAACGATCTAGCGCTTGGAGAATTGGAAACGGCGGCGAGCGCCGGAGCGACCGTACTTCTTTCGCTCGACTTTTCGCGCGTCGCGGGTTAGCAGTTGTTGGCCGCGGAGAAGCGGTTCGTAGTCGACATTGGCCGCGACCAAGGCCCGAGAAAGGCCGAGGATTACCGCGCCGGCCTGCCCGCTGATTCCGCCGCCCTTGACGTTGACGAACACGTCGAGCGCCTTGCCCGTTTCGGTCACCTTCAACGGCGTGCGAACCGCCGCCCGATCCTTTTCGACGCTGAAGAAGTTGTCCACGTCGCGGTCGTTGACGACGAACTTGCCTTCGCCGGGACGGATGCGGACCCGAGCGACGGAGGTCTTGCGCCGACCAGTGCCCCAGTAATAGGGGTTGGTCTTGGGCAGCGGCTTGATCAACGACGGACTGGGAGCCTTGGAGGTCGATGAGGTCGCGGCCGTGGTCACGGCAGCCACCATCGCTCCGTTGGATTCACTTGAGGAAATCTGGGTCATGTCTGTTTCGTCTCCGCCGCGTCCGGTTCGGCTTGAACCGGGTGGGTTTCGCTACTTCAGGGGCTCGGGCTGCTGTGCCGCGTGCGGATGCTTCCCGCCGGCATAGACCTTGAGTTTCTTCAGCATGTTCTTGCCCAGCGAGCTCTTGGGGAGCATGCGCCGGACGGCCTCGGTCAGGATCCGGTCGGGAAACGTCTTCAACATCCGGTCGAAGGGAATCTCCTTGTACCCGCCGGGATAGTACGAGTACCGCGGATAGACCATGGTCTGCGCCTTCTTGCCGGTGACCCGGATTCGTTCGCAGTTGGTGACCACAATGAAGTCGCCGACATCCGTGTGTGGCGTGTACTCGGCCTTGTGCTTGCCCATCAAAACCCGGGCGAGCTTGACCGCCAACCGGCCCAGCGTTTTGTCCGCGGCATCGACGTGGTACCACTTCACGTTCCCGTCGCCGGGCTTGGCCATGTAGCTTGAAAGACGTCCCTTGGGCATAAACTCACCAACCAAAACCGAAACCAAAACCGACCGCGCTCCGTCCAAACTAGAGCCGCGTAGTATAGGCACCGTGTCCGGGGCGTCAAGGGCGTGGATTTTCACGGTTCGGGCTTCCTTGGGGGGGGTACCTCTTGAGGCTGCCGCGCGAGCCATCGAACGTTCGCCCGGACCCCCTGTGGTCCACCTTGCCAAGGGGGACGCTGGTCGGGGATGGGGCGGTGGTTCCAGTTCGCTGCGCCTCCGGAAAGCGAAAGTCGCGGGTACATCGCCACGAACTCTTGGTTCAGCGAGCGATTCGCCAGAACCAAATCCGTGGAGAACCCGCCACCCGCCCGCAAGCGTGGCAATCGGCAAACTCAAAAGGTGGTTGGTATCACCCGTCGTGCCGTCTGACCGGGGCCACCCGTTTTGAGCAAGGCCGTAATCGGTGGTCTCGTTCAGAGCGTGGATTGAGCGAGCGACGAGGTATACGCTTCCTTCCGCAGCCTCAACGCCCGGCCCCCTTGGCGGGAAGAACTCGGTTTGCCTGCTGATCGCTATCGCATTCGAAAAGCGTCGCCTCGGCAGGTCGTGTACGTCGGGTTGACTTTCTCACCCGCCGTCCATCCTCCGTCCGCACCTTCCCATTGGCCGTGTCTGGTGCGCTCTTTAATGGATCCGCGTCACCTTCGAGCGCGTCGCCCCGGCGGATCGCCGCCAGGCGCTGGCTGACTTGTTTGACGTACTCGTCGGAGATGTCGTATCCGAGGTAATCGCGGCCCAGCTTCCCGGCGACTGCGAGCGTCGTGCCGGAGCCGGCGAAGGGGTCGAGCACCAGGTCGCCCTCGTTCGAGCAGGCTTTGATGATCCGCCCCAGAAGCTGTTCCGGCATCTGACAACCGTGGAACCCCTGACGCTGCTTGAACGTGCCGCAGACGCGAGGGAAGTACCAGGTGTCGGAATCCGCGCTGAACGAGTCGGGAATGTCCTGCGGGCGAAGGATGAAACCATCCGTTGTCGGCGCCTGCGGCGCCGACGGATTTCCGATTTCCGATATTCGATTGCCCATTGAACGTCGTCCCGCGCGCCGTCGCGAGTCCCCGGCTTGGGTTTCTTCCGATCGGCAATCGGAAATTGGCAATTGGCAATCCGCCGGTTGCATGATCCAGGTGTCGTCAGGCAGGCGACCCTTGGGGTTGGCTCGCGCGTCGGCGTAAACAAGCTGCCGCGCGGAAGGCACGCGGATGGCCGCGTCGTTGAACGTCGCCCCGTGCTTGGCCGACCCGCGGCCGGGTTTCAAAAAGTAGAACAGGTGCGCGTGCGATCGCGTGAACTTGCTCGTGCAATTCACCCCGAACGTGTAGTACCACACCACCCAGCTTCGACACGTCAGCCCCAGTTCGCGCGTCGCGATCACTTTCAGCTCGGCCGCGTACTCATCCCCGATCGCCAGCCAAAACGCCCCCCACATCCGCATCGCGCGGACCACCGCCGACATCCATCGCTTCGACCAGTCGAGATACTCGTCGCACGAACGATCGTCGTCGTACTCGTCGTACTTGTAGCCGATGTTGAAGGGTGGATCGGCGAAGGCCAAGTCCACACAGTCGGCGTCGAGCCTCCCAAGCTGCTCGATGCAGTCGCCACGGATGATTTGATTCCGTTTGCCGGCCATGCCCGCCCTCCCACGATGGTTGGCCGATTGTCGATTGCCGATCGCCGAATGGCAACGGACGCGGCGATCCATTGCAAGAATCGGCTCTCCGGCGCCGAAGCTCGTTTCGAGCGCGATGGACGATCGCAACGTATTCCTCCCGGCGCGAGAATATCCGATCTACATCGAGTAACCCATTGCGACGGCCTGGTTTGCGCACAATCGGGCGATAATTTCACAGAGCTTCGGCGCAAGCAGATGCTTCCGGCCGACCGACGAGTCGGTCACCGGGCGGGAAGGTTTGTTAAGCACCCCCGGATCGCCGATGCCGCCGAAGGGACCACGCGGCGCGTTGTGATCCAGCATCGCCGGTTCGAACGGAACCCGAAGTTGATCGCAGATCCCCGGCAGCCGGGCGGCCGGGTCGGCCACAAGGTCTTCGTAGCGGACGACCGAAAGGCGATGTTGAACGCACCATTCGGCGTACGCAGCCCAATTTAACCCGACGTATTCGGCCACTTCCGCATCGTCCGCGAATAGCGGCAGCCCCGGCGCCCATAGGCGAAGAAAATGCCCGATCGGTCCACGCCACCAGCGTGTAAACCGGATCGATGACACGGCAATGTCGTACGGATGCCTGGCGATCGCGACCACCGGATGCCCGCCAGCCGCGATCCAATTCATCAGGGCGACGTTGTCCCAGTTGCCGCCGAGGCGATAGGTTTCTTTGAGGATCAGGTGGGGCAGGCCATTGGCCGCGGCTACCCCGATGAGGTAATCCAGCATCCCGTCGCGGGACATGGCGGGTGCGGGTTGGGGGAACTCAGCCAGGCGGGTCTTGCCCTTCGCGTGCCGGAAGAACCGAGCCAAACGCCGTTCATTGAAGATCGCATGGGCGAGGTAAGGTTCGCTGAGGGAAAGGCTCTGGCGACAGCCGGCCAGAAGATAGGCCAGCAGCGTCGTTCCCGACCGCGGAAGACCCACGACGAACGCGACGCCAACCGCGGGGGAGCTTCGCATCTGCCCCGGTAAAGGACGGACGGAGGAGGGGTGGACGTCGCCACTTCCCACGTTCGTCACGGAACCAGCGTTTCCGTGCCCCGTTGCCACTTCGATCCGCGACATTTCGGGTGGAATTGGTACCCCGAAACCAGAAATTCCGCAAAGACCCGGCGTGGGATTAGAAAAGACCGAACGCGACATATTCAAGTGACAACGCAAATTAGACATATTAACGTTAATTCGTCCTAGGGTGGACGATCGTCCGATATTCCATCTGGGAGATGCCGGCTCGCGGTGCATTCCCAAGCGAGCTTCGAACATGCGACGTTGCGGAGGCGGAGCTACCCAACTTCCGACCCAGGGTTCTTAAGTTTGACACGCGTGGCGGGTGACGGAATCATACCCCCTGCACTCCTGGGCTAAACCCCGGCGGTGGTCATTCCGGCGCGGTCACGCCTGTGACTTGGCGGCGCGTTCGTTGGCGGTAAGGACGCGACGCGGTTGGGTTCGTCATCGATTTTTAGGCAAACGAAGGGTGAGACGCCGATCTCGGCCGGCGGACGCGGACTACATTAGGTCATGGAACGACTTCGACGACGAATCAACGCCGCCTTGATCGTAGGATCACTGGTCGTCGGCCTTGCCGGTTGCGGCTGGCTGATCTCGACCAAGCCGGAAGCGCCCAAGCGTCGTTACGCCGATCGGATCCCCGAAGTCGCTACGCAAACCATCATACCGGTCGTTGAAACCACGCCGGTCATCGGGCACGGCACGGTTCGTCCCCAAAAGCAGGTCGATATTGTTCCGCAGGTCAGCGGGAAGCTGACGTTCGTCCATGCCGCCCTCGCCCAGGGGAAGGTCATCCCCAAGGGCGATTTGCTGTTCGAGATCGACCCGACGGTCTATGACGCGCGGTTGCGCCAGGCCGAGGCGGAAGTAAAGGGTTTGGACGCGTCGCTGACCCGACACGATCAGGAGGCCTCCAACCTCAAAGCCCAGATTGACAACGCCGAGCAGATGTTGGCCATCGACGCCCGGGACTATGACACCTCCAAGAATCTCTACAACCAGGAGCACGTCGGCACGCAGCGGGACGTCGACCTCCTGCAACAAAAGTATCTCCGCCAACAGGGCGTCGTGGTCGAGCTTCGCAACAACCTGGCCATGATCCCTCACCTGCGGACCGAGACCGAGGCGAGGCTGGAAGCCGCCCGGTCGAGACTGCGGCAAGCCGAGCATGACCTGGAAAACACGCGGATATTCTGCCCGTTCGAGGCTCGGGTTGAGACCGTGCTGGCCAACGAGTCGCAAGTAGTGACCGCCCCGTTCGCCATCGCCAAGCTCACCGACATGGAAGCACTGGAGATTTCGGTCGGAATCGACCCGCGTGAATTGCGCTGGCTGGCGGAAGAAGTTCGTCCCGAAGCCCTGGATGCCGCGGGGTCGCCGGACGATGCCGCGGGCAAGCCGTCGGTGGCGGTGCGCTGGCGTCTGCACGGTCAGGAGTTCACCTGGCGCGGAAACCTTTCCCGGTTCGAGCGGGTCGACGAGGCCACCCGGACCGCGCGAATGGTTGTGGAGGTCCGTCGGGCCGACATGACCGCGACGGCGGGATCGGGCGACCGCGACGGGGGACCGCGGACCCTCTCGGTGGGGATGTTCTGCACCACGGAGTTGCCGGCGGAGCCGCTGGCCGACGCGCTGCTGGTTCCACGGCACGCGATCCATGACCATCGCTGGGTCTACGTGTTCGAGCCGGATGCGGACTCCTCCACCGGTCGCCTTGTTCGCCGCGAAGTCCCCATGCTGCGTTCGATCCGGGATCAGGTGGTCGTCGATTTCCGCGGGCGGGGTACGGAAAAGGTGTGCGAACTCCGGGCCGGCGATCGCGTGGTGGTATCGCCGTTGACCAAACCGGTGGCCGGAATGCGCATTCGTCTTCGCGACGCGTCGGCGACTTCGGTGACATGGATCCCGAATTCGTCGGCAGCGCCGACCCGATTGGCCACCGACCGCAACGCCCCGCCGCGAGCCCTTCTTGCGATCAGCAGGACCGTCGGCCCGGGAGAGCCATAAGATGCAGTTTCTCCGCGGAATCATCGCGGGGGGCGTTCGCAATCCCGTCCTGGCCAACCTGCTGATGATCTGTATGCTGGCGGGAGGCGTATTCTCCACCCGTCGGATGGTCCGCGAGGTTTTCCCCGAAGTTTCCGTCGATCACGTCACGGTCGAAGTCGTCTATCCGGGGGCCAGCCCCGAAGACGTCGAACGGGCCATCTGCACGCCGATTGAGAAGGCGATCCGCGGACTCTCGGGCATTCGCCGGATCTCGTCCTCAGCCAACGAAAACGTCGGCACGCTTTGGATCGCCCTCGCCGGGAACGTCAAGAATCCCAAGTCCGTCTTGCAAGAGGTCAAGGAGCGCGTCGATCAGATCACCACCTTCCCCCCGGAGGCGGAGAAGCCGGTGGTTCGGGAAGCCGTCGTCCGCACCGAGGTCATCCACGTGGCCATCTTCGGCGACGCGCCGGAACGCACCCTGACGCGCTTTGCCCGCGAGATCAAGGACGATCTGGAAGCGCTGCCTCAGGTCTCGCAAGTCTCGCTCTCCGGCGCGCGCGCCGACGAGATCGTCATCGAGGTCTCGGAAGAGGCGCTGTCCGCGTACCGGCTTTCAATGGCCCAAATCATGGGCATCGTGCGGCGCAGCAGCCTGGACCTTCCCGCGGGCGTCATTCGCACCCAGGAGGAGGAATTCACGCTGCGCGTCACCGGGCAGCGCTATTCG
>JBBTCJ010000148.1:25447-37073 GCA_038043285.1 Planctomycetota bacterium
AGTATGAAGACCTCGTGCTGCTGGAGCAGGGTGACGCGGTCGTGCGACTGGGGGACGTCGCCACGGTGCGCGAGGGGTTCGAAGACGCCGACGTTCGCGGGCGCTTCAACGGTCAAGCGGCGGTCGTGGCCCAGGTGTTCAAGACTCCCGAGGAAGACAGCCTGAGCATCGCGGAGGCGGTGCGTCAGTATGTGGCCTCGCGGGAGGGCGGGTTGCCCGAAGCGATTCACCTTGCGGTCTGGGGCGACGGTTCGTTGGAGATCGCGTCGCGGATTTCCGTGCTCACCAGCAACGGGTTGCAGGGGTTGGTGCTGCTGTTCCTGACCATGTGGGTCTTTCTGGAGTTCCGTCTGGCCTTCTGGGTGGCGGCGGGCATTCCGGTGTCGTTCGCGGGATCCCTGCTGCTGATGGACTACCTGGGCCAGACCATCAACATGGTGAGCCTGTTCGCGCTCATCATGGTCACGGGGATCATCGTGGACGACTCGATCGTCATCGCGGAGTCGGTGCACACGCGTCGTCAGGCGGGCGATTCGCCGCAACTCGCCGCCATCGAGGGAACGTCTCGGGTGGCGCTTCCGGTTCTCGGTTCGACGCTGACGACCATCGTGGCCTTTCTGCCCCTGATGTACGTCGTGGGGGTGATGGGACGATTCGTGTACGTGCTGCCGGTGGTGGTGATCGCCGCGTTGCTTGCCTCGACGGTGGAAGGGATGCTCATTCAACCCGCGCACCTGTGCTACGGGCAGAAGACCGGCAAGGCGTACGCGGCCCACCGGCCCAACCGCCTGCGCGTGTTCATCGACCGGGCCGTCGATCACGCCATCCTGCGCTGGTACCATCCGCTGCATCTTCTGCTGCTGCGAAATCGCGGCGCAACCCTCGCGGTGACCGGCTGTATTCTCCTGTTGACGTTTGGCGCGTGGGCCGGCGGGCGGACGCCGTTCGTCCTGTTGCCCACCGAGGACGGCAACATGCTTCGGGCGCGGGTGCGTTATCCGGAGGGCACGCCGGCGTCGGTCGCCCAGGCGACCATCGAGCGGCTGGAGCGCGCCGCCTGGGCGCTGAACGACGACCCGTCGCTGCCCCCGGCCAACCCTGGGAAGCTGGTGCGGCAGGTCTACTCCATCGCCGGCGAGTTCTCCGATTTTCTTCCGCTGCACGGAAGCAATCTCTGCGACGTGCGCATCGAACTGATGCCCTCCGAGCTTCGCGAGGTCAGCGACGATCTGATCATCGAGCGCTGGCGCGAACACATCGGTACGCTCTACGACGCGACGGAGTTCACCATCGTGCGGCAAGAATTCGGCCCGCCGGGCATGCCCATCGAGATTCGCGTCCTGGGAGACGATCTCGAACGGATGGCCGCCGCCGCCGAACGCATCGAGGAGCGCGTCCGCGAGTTCGACGGCGTCACCGAAGTTCACAACGATCTGATTCCCGGAAAGCGGCAGCTTCGGGTGACGCTGCGCCCGGCCGCCCAGGCGTTGGGATTGACCCTCGAGGACGTCGCCACCCAGCTTCGCAACGGATTCTTCGGCGGCGAGGCCGTCCGCATCCAGCGCGATCAGGAGGAAGTCAAGGTGCGGGTACGCTATCCGGAGGACGAGCGCCGCTCCATCGCCGATCTGGAGAATCTGCGCATCACCGCATCGTCGGGTCAGCGCATCCCGTTTCTGGAGGCGGCCAACGTCGAATGGGGGCGCGGGTACGCCAACATCATGCACCAGGACGGCAAGCGCCGGGTGCGGGTGTTGGCCGACATCGACGAACGCCGGGGCAACGCCGACACCATCGTCCGCACGCTGGAAGCCGGCGTTCTCGACTCGGTCCTCGCCGATTTTGATGGGTTGACCCACGATTTCGGCGGAGACCGCGAACGGATCAACGAATCGTTCACCAGTCTTCGTGACGGATTCGCCCTCGCGCTGCTCGCCAACTACGCGTTGCTGGCGCTGATTCTGGGATCGTACGCCAAACCGCTGGTGGTGATCGCCGCCATTCCCTTCGGGCTGGCCGGCGGGTTGTTCGCCCATCTGCTGTTCGGGCTGGACATCACCATGATGAGCCTGTTCGGTTTGGTGGGCGCGGCGGGTTTAGTGGTCAATGAATCGCTGGTGCTGGTTGATGCCATCAACGGGTTGATCCGCGAAGGGAGGGGCGTGTGGGACGCGGTCGTGGAAGCCGGCACGTCGAGATTCCGCCCGATCTTTCTGACTTCGATCACCGACCTTGCCGGATTGTCTCCCATTCTCATCAGCTCCAGCGCGCAGACGCAGTCGGTGCGTCCGATGGCCATTGCGTTGTCCTTCGGCCTGTTGGCGTCCGCCCTGTTCAACCTGCTGGTGGTCCCCTGCGTGTATCTGCTGGTCAACGACGGTCGACGCGTGGTCCATTGGCTGCGCCAGGGCGGACCGTTCCCCGCGCGGGAAGCCGTCGAGAACGAGGCGTCCGCGGACCACGAGGCACAGCCCGCCGCCGCGGAGACGACGTAACTTTCGGCGCTGCGGGCGCCGACCGATCCCGCCTCGGATCCCCTGACTCCGCCACGCCGCGGCCCCGGCGTCCTCCATTTCCCCGGCGCGTCGTGCCACGTCGCGGCACTTTCGCGGAACCAGAACCCCCGCCCGCGGCGCCGGCGCGACGGGCTGCGACCTTGAAAAACGCCTGGTGATCTGCTAACATCTCACGCCCGCAGCGAAGGCGTTGGGCGGTCCCCCCCAGAGGGTGAACGACCCGCGCAGCCCGCGCTGTACCACGGAGAACCCACGTCCGCGCGACCCGCGAGCGAACCGCCGCGATGAGATCCCGAAGAACCAACGCACCGGAGATTTGCCTGGTCGGCGTGGTGCTCACCGCCATCGTCGCCCGCACGACGATCGCCCGCGCCGACGCCCCCCCCCGCCTGGTGTATGCCAACACCGAAGGTCGCGTCGCTTCCGCCTTCGGACCCGGCGCGGAAGCCGCGGACGAGCTGCACCTGACCTGCTCAGCCGGGTGCCTGTTGAGTCGGCTGGACTTCGAGGTCAGCGGCGACGCCGACGGTGCGGGCGAGGGCCGGTTCGCCGTGGATTTCGCCCTCTACGATGGCTGTCCGCTGCGCGGCGGCAGCGTCATCGCGGGGACCGCCGGGCGGGCCGAGTTCCCAGACGACGGAAACCATTGGGTTTCGTTCGAACCGACCATCGACGCGGAGATTCCGCTGCCCGCCGTGGTGTGGATCGGCCTGACGTTCGATCGCGCCCATGCAGGGTGGATCGGCGGCGCGCCGGCGTTGGTCGGTTACTCGGACGACCATTATGCGGACCCGTTGTACTTTTCCTGCCAGATGAGCCTGGGCCTGGGCTTTCCCGGTATTCCGCATGGTTCGTTCAACGCCCGCGTGTACGTCCGCGAGCCGTGCGCGGCGCGGTTCCTTGCGTTTCGCGGAAGTTCGCGGCTGGTGGGCACGTACAGTCCGGGGAGCGGCCTGCGCTTCGCCGAGGACGTTCGTCTGAACGTGCCGAATTGCTCGCTCACGGGTTACGAGATCGCTCTTCGCGGATCGGGGAGCTGGGAGTTCGACGTACGCCTGCCCGATCCGAAGCAGGACGGACTCCCGGGCGCGATCGTGCCCGGTTCGGCCTTCTCGTTCAATTCGTTCGGGAACGCCTTGCAGTTCGCACGATTCACGCTCGATCCGCCGACCGCGGTTCCGGATTCGCTGTGGGTGACCATGTCCGGCGTGGGCATCGGTGCTCGCGTCGGCGTGACCATCTTTCCCCCCCAGGTCGGGGGCACCAACCTGACTCACGCCGTGCTGGACGTGGAGGGGTGGCGACAGGCAGCGCCGCCGCCGTCATTCCCCGCACCTGTGTTCCAGGTCTCGGTCACGTGCGCGGGCCAAGCGCCCGGCGGGGCGTGTTGCGACATGGTTCTCCTCGATGAGACCGGCGAATCGCTCTGCCGCGACGTGCCGGAAATCAACTGTCCCTTCCCGCCGCGAGGATCGACGCTACTCCCGATGTGGAAACAGGGGGCAAGTTGCAACGCCTCGCCATTTGATCCGCCGTGCGGAGCGGCCGCCTGCTGTCACGCGGACGGGGTCTGCGAGAACGTTACCCACAACGAGTGCGGGGCTAACGGCGTGTCATGGTCGCGCGGCGTGTACTGCGATTCGCCCGACGTTTACTGCGAGTTCATCTGCGTCCGCAGTCTCGGCCCCTGTACGTTGGCCCATCCCGACATGGGATGCGTGGACCCGTACTGCTGCCGCGCAGTCTGTGCGCAAACCTCCCAGCTATTCTGCTGCCAGGTCGAATGGGACAACGAGTGCGCGGTGGTCGCCTCGGAAGTGTGCGACATTCCGCCCTCCAACGACGAATGCTCGCCCGGACCCGGCGGCGAGGGCGGAGCGGTGCTGTTGACCGTACCCTCGCAAACCGAAAGCGACGGCGTGCACGCCACCGAGAACGAATCCGATCCCGGCTTCTGCTGCCACGCGCAGGCATATGGCGCGAAGGGGGTGGCCACGGTGTGGTACAAGTTCGTCGCGCCCGGAACTTCCGTCCAGATCGACACCTGTCGCAGCGTCGCACCGGCCGAGGATTCACTGATCCAGGTATTCGCCCTCGGCGATCCCAGCACGCCGACCTCCGCCTGCGCGACGCTTCAGCCGATCGGCTGCAACGACGATGCGGCACTTTGCTCGTCATCGCAGACAAACTCGCGGTTCTGCCTGCACGATCTTACGCCGGGCGCGTTGTACTACCTGCTCGTGGCCGCCAAGAACGAAGCGGTCAAGGATAATTACCGCGTGAACATCACAGCCCTATGTTCGACCGCCACGCCGCGGTGCCCCTGTCCGACCGGCGAGGCGACCTTTCTCGATCCTCCACCGGGGGTCATCGACGCCCGCCGCCCGACTCCGCCTGATGACCCCGCCACGGCGCTTGGCCCGCGCGCGGTTACGGTCATCGCTCCGCCGTTGGCCAATCGACCCGACTGCTGGCCGCTCTGCGAGTCGCGCGTTGAGAACGGGGCGAATGCGATCGCCGATTTCGCACTGAACCGAAATGGCACCATGACCCTGACCCTGGCCCGTCCCATGTCCGCCGGGGCCGCGACCACCGTGGTGTTCCGCGACGGTAGCGGCGTTCCCTGGCGCGGGGAGTTCACTTCGCATCCGGGCAACGTCAACGGCGACGCCTTCGCCGACGCCGACGACACGCTCGCGCTTCTCGCCGGAATCTCCGACCCCTTCCTGTTGCCCTGGGGTGAGTACAGCGGCGACGTCGATCGCAGCGGGAAGGTCAGTCCGCTGGACGTGCTGGAGACCATCAATCTGCTGCTGGGGGCTGAGGCCTATGCGCCGTGGAACCACACGCCCAAGCCGATGGCGGGTGCAACGTGCCCGTAAGGGACAAATGGAGAACGAAGGAGGGACTGCGCAGAATGAGAACTCTTGCCGCAGAGGTTAACGGGCGGCTGTCGCCGGCCGGAACCTGCCGACGGCGGGAGCTACGGCAATAGTGGAGACGAAGGGATTCGAACCCTCGACCTTCGCATTGCGAACGCGACGCTCTCCCAATTGAGCTACGTCCCCAGGGTTTGGAGGCGGCTGACGATCTCGGCTCAGGCATAGCCCTACCGGCTCGCGTCCTGCGGCAAGCCTCCCGGTTGCACGTCGATGCGTGCCCTCTTACGGTAGCGTCCGCGGCCTGTGCGTCAAGGAACCGCTCCGGATGGTGCCGTACGGTGCTTCGGCGTTGGGTTCGTTCATCGGGAGGGAATCATGGGCAAGAAGACAAGGACGTCGGGCAGACGAACGGGCGGCTCCACCAACGGCGATACTCGCGGCGCCTCCGGCAAACTCGAATCCCTCGCCGCCGGCGTGGTCGAGGCGGCCTACCAGAAGCACGACCCCGAAATGCTCGTGCCCGCGAGGCTGCTGAGCAACGTGACCTTCAACGAACGCACCAGCCACATCGAGATGGGCGACGCCAAGCAGGCGCGGAGCTTCTTCAACTACGGCCAAGCCAAGCGCTTCATGCAGACCCTGCTGGTCGCGTCGAAATGCAAAGAGCTGATCGCCCGCGGCAAGACCGCCAGCATCCGGCAGATTTATTACCTCGCCAAGCACACCATCAAGGGTACCAACGAGAAAACCTTCGACGCCCAGGAGGAGTCCGACCCGATCATCGAGGACGTCGAGGTCACCGTCGACGCCTTGCGCGAAGAGCTGCACGTCTTCGCCTCCAACCGCGGCAACCTCGCGGGACCGATCACCCTCGTGGACGCGGGCAGCACGCTGGATTGCGCCGCCATGGGCAGCGCCGGATACGCCGTCCCCAGCATCTGCGAACCCGACGTCATCCAGTTCAAGAAGTGTCAGGCCAAGTTCGTCCTGCACGTGGAAAAAGACACCGTCTGGCGGAGGTTCCACGAGGACCGCTTCTGGGACACGCATCAATGCATCGTCTCGCACGGCGGCGGCCAGCCGGCGCGCGGCATGCGGCGGCTGCTGCGAAGAATGCACGAAGAGTTGAAGCTCCCGGTGTTCGTCCTGCTCGATAACGATCCGTGGGGGTATTACATCTACTCGGTCATCAAGCACGGGTCGATCAACCTCGCCTACGAGTCGCGGCGGATGGCCATCCCCGACGCGAAGTTCATCGGCGTCTCGGCCTTCGACTACGACCGCTGCGAGATGACCGACGACGTGAAGATCGAACTCGACGCTACGGACATCAAGCGGGCCAAGCAGATCGCCAGTTATCCCTGGTTCGCCGACAAGAAGCCCTGGCAGCGCGAAATCAAGAAGCTCCTCTCCAACGGCTTCAAGATGGAGGTCGAAGCCATGATCTCCAAAGACCTCGAATACCTCACCGAGGAATACGTGCCGATGAAATTGAAAGACAAGAAGCAGTGGTTGGAGTAACCCGTGGCTTACGCCCCGCACCGGGCATTGCGGGCCATCGAGTCCAATTCGAGGGGGATTTCTCGGCCAGGCAGCCCATTGGCTCAACTTCGACGTACTTTGTCGGATCGCCCAAGAGACGATGTAGATCCTCGGATGAGAATTAGCCCAAGTTAGACAGTTGGCGAGTCAAATTGCCCCTGGCGGAGTCGTCAAGGGGGATTCGAGCAAAAAGTCGTGACTACATTTGTCGGACCTCATCGAGGGTCCGCAGCCGCTGCGGGAGCGTCGAACCCAGGCGATGGAGCAGACCTTCTGGGCCTTGTCCGGCGTGGTGACGCAACGCACGCGAATGGAGTGTCCCCGGCCGTCGGCGTGTTTGGCTTTCAACACCACATCGCCGCTCTTGATCCTGGCAAACTCCTCCACCAGCGTGCGCGGGGCGTCGCCCGACCCTGCGCCGCGCATCCACTGGGCGAGCGTTTTCCACAGCGCGTACGCCAGGAAGCACACCAGGATATGAGCCTTCACGCGGTCCTGTTTTTGATGCCGGATCGGGCGTATCTCCAGCTCATCCTTGGTAATCCGAAACGCCCATTCGGCTTCGGTCAGTTGAACGTAACGCTTCCACAACGTGACCGGGTCGAGATCGTTCAGGTTCGTCCGCAGCAGGTAACATCAGCCCTGCGGCAAGCAACCACTTGCCCGAACCGGCTTCGTCAATAGGCGCCCCCACAATTGGCGTTGGCACAGAACTTTGTCGCCGAAACCCACGTCCCCCCCTGAGCCGTGCACGCACACTGCGTAAGTTGCTCGCAGGAGTCGTCGGGCATGCAGCACACGCGAACCCAACCAAGACTTTCGCAATTGTCCGGGATGCCGTTCCTGTTGCAATCCCCGATCGTTGCCAGATCACATGAATCCGGGACATCGTTGCCGTTGCAATCCGGGCTCGTTCCGTCCGCGACCTCGCACTTGTCGGGAATCTGGTTCTGATTACAGTCCGCCGCGGCGTCGACGACGAACTCGTAGGCCCCCATGTCGACCACGCCGCAGGCGACGCGCGGATTGCCGGCAAGATCGAAGGGGATCGGTTCCTGCGTTACCCCATCCCAGTCCAGATCACCAATGTCGGTCGGCAGGAAGGCGTTGCTCCCGGTATTGACGCACGGTGAGGATATTCGCAGATCGTACTGCCGATTCGCCGCACTGCTAAAAAGCGGGTCGGCACCAATCAGACCCGGGCCCGAGCACCACCCATCCTCAATATCGCTATGCGCGATCGTCGCTCTAGCGCACCCGGGAATCGCGAAGGCGCCGTCGCGCGCCATGGGATCGTGCCGGATAATGGAGCTATAGATCGACAGATACCGGGAGTCCGCGACAATGAGCTCGTTGGTCTCCGAATAAGTCTCGCGATTGCCGTAGAACGTACAGTTCACAATGTTCACTGCACCCCATTGTACCGCAATGGCTGTGGCTGTCACCGCGACATTCCCGACGAACAGGCAGTTGGTAAACTGCAAACCGGCATATTTACCGAACACACCGGCGGCCCCCAGCGGACGGTCATCAGCGATTGGACTGCAGGGTGCAGGAGAGCAAGTTGTCGTTCCGTTGTCGGTGCCGTTTTCACGAAAAATGCAGTTGATGAACTTCGCCAAGCCCTGTTCCACATAGACCGCCGCTCCGAAGTAGTCACCGAGGTTGTGCTCGAAGATGCAATCCACGAAGGTCACAGAGCCATCGAACATCGCGACACCTCCGCCGCCGTCGTCGAATCCCGAGGTGTGGTCCCCGTTGGCGATGGTGAAGCCCCGGATGTACGCGGCACCGCCGACGTAAAGTACGGTCTGCGTGTGCCCGCCGTCGAGGATCGTGGGGTTGGCGCGCGGGTTGCTCTGGGCCGCGGAAGTTTCAAAACCGGCAAAGCCGCCGATCAACCGCCGACCAACGCCGAAGTTACCGACATACGTGCCCGCCTGGACCCAGATTTCGTCTCCCGACCTCGCGCGCTGCAGCGCCGAGGTCAAACTGCACGCGTTTGCCCAACTCGAGCAGTCGCCGGCGCCGTTGACTTTGGCGAACTTAACGACCCCGTAACCCGTCCCCGGTAGCATTCCCAGGACGACGATGGTTGCCATAGGCACTTGACGCATTTGCCACCTCCGTTGGTTAGGACTCGTAATCATAACGTTTCACTCCTGTGATCCGAACGACCGCATGAATGGTCATCCTCTTGGTGCAGTGCGGTCCTCGCCGATGTTGTACCGCAGGCGCTGGCGGGACCGTCCCGGCTCGCCTGCAATGGGAGTTCTGTTCCTGTGGGCCATTTGAATAGCCAATGGACGTTGTCGCGCCGAACTCCGAGCAAATATCCAGCACGTTGACCGATCCGTTGCCGTCGACGTCCGCCCACTTCCGCGTGGTCATGGCGATCGGACTGGTCGCGCCACTGCCCTCGAAGACGAAGCTCACGTCGTACTCCGTGCTCGGATGAATCTGCCCGTGACCCACCGTCACCACGCCCCACTCGGCCGAGGCGAGATAGACAGGGCCATCTTCCAACTCGCGACCCGTGCAGGCGCCGAAGCATGCCCACGTGCCGCTCGGCGGACAATCAGAATTGCTGGAGCATGTCTGATCCACCCTTGTTCCGCCTTCGCAAGTCTTGGGGCAATCCGCGTCCGTTGCGCAGCTCTGCCCGTGCTGCGAACCCATCTCGCACACCTTCCGAGCGTACAAATCCACGCAGGAAGTCTCCGGGTCCGACGCGTCACCTTGCACGTGAATCGCAAACCGCGTCGAGCCGTAGTCGGGCGGGGTGATGCTCAGATAGCGCGAGCCGGCGGCCGACGCCTGGTTGTCTGACGTGCGGAGCATCATCAATCGACCAGTTTCACCGGAATCCACTTTTGCGTGGGCTCAAGTTCCAGAAGGCCTTGAACAACCTGGCGGTTACAAATAAGCTCAGGAAACGACACCGCGTGTGGTGCAAGCCACTCGGCAGAAAGATTCAGGTCCGCAGCGCCCGCGATGGCGCTCCGCTGGTAGGGAACCTGCCATCCAAGTCGCCGAAATCCGATGCGCCTGCATACTTCACAGCGATCAGGAATCCCGTTCGGTACGATTTCCGTAGACGAATCCATGGGTGAAAGAACCGAGGTGATGCGAAGCTGCTCGAATACACCCGTGGGTGACTTCGTAGATCGCTCTAGAATCGGGGCGAACGACACACCGGACCAACGCTTCTCACGAATCGCTGCGGCCAGCGCTTTGGATGCAAGAAACAGTCCAGGCGGTACCCACACAAGTTGGGCCTTCTTGAGCTTCTTCGTGTGCACAAGAAGAGGCGATACAAGGTCTGTTCCACCGCGCCCGCAGCGCGGACAAGCGTCTCGCCCCGAGAATTCCGGTTTCGCCACGATCTTGTACTGGTCGTCGGTCGTGTGGCACGCGTAACAACTGAACCACGGCTCAGTGGCCATCTCTTCTGGAGTGGCCTCCACGCGACGACGGCGAAACGGGTCGAGTTTGTATTCCGTAATGAGTTCTTCGGCCAGGCGATGTTTGCACGACCCAGCGACCAGTTCAAAATCAATGGTCGATCCGCCGGGGCGATCGACGATCGCCTCCGAGAGCTCGACCTTCTTGCGGAAATTCTCGACTGTACGCCGAGGCCCAAGCACTGAGATGAAAACGTACTCGATCATGTCCGATTCCGGCCGCAATTTCGGGCTTTCCTGTCTATCCTCCACTCGTTGCAACGCCGAGTCTTTCGAACCAGTGATTGATGGCTTCCATTACTTCGGGGATTCCAAGCTCTTTATACACTCGACGATGTGCCTCATAGATTTCCTGAGGAGTAAACCGCCTATACCACTCCTCCGGAGACACACCGGGAGGTGCATGCCCTATTATGTCTCTCAATCGACTCGTAACCGACTCCTGCCCCGCTCCTCGATGGAACAGTTGTTCGGCGAGCACGCCCTCGATGTCATCTGCGTTGGCGATTCCCAGGCGCGGGGCGAACCGCGTTTCGATCAAGTGATGAATCTCGACGCCGTTGGCCCGCCGGATACCCCGCGTCAGATTGCGAATCTCCCGAACCGGGCGAACCGTCGCCAGGAACGCCGCCGAGCTCCCGCGGAGGCGTTTCAACACCTTCCCGCATTTGTCCATCACCTTCAAGTGGCCCCGGCCAATAAATGGCAGGAGAACCGCGAGCTGGTCTGCGTGGAACCCCTCCTCCCGCCATTCGTTGACCACCAGCGCCAGGTCGCCCCCGTCGTTGAAGGCCCCGACAAACTCGATCCCCGTCCCCAGCCCGTTGGCAACCTCGGTGATCATCTGCCGGCGCTGTTGAAGCTGGCGAATGAGATCGTCAAAGTCCTCTCCGGTCGGGTCGACGTCGTACGACCCCATCAAGTCCCAGAACCCGGCATAGAACTCCCCGTGTCGCTGGCGATCCTCGAAATACGCCCGCCAGTTCTTCGTCCCCAGCGGATCGACCCAGTAGGACGGATTCCCCTTGAACGCCTCATACAGATTCATTCCATCGACGTATCCGGCGGGGTCGGGTTGGAGGAAGCGGGCCAGGCGGGCGTCGTAAGCTTGGGCGCGGTAGTCGTACAGGATCATATCGATCGCGCCGGTTCCTTCGTCGAGAATGGTCCAGTCCAGCCGCCGACCGGTGAAGCGGTAGGGATTGTGCGGCCGGGGAGTTCC
>JBBTCJ010000149.1:0-31954 GCA_038043285.1 Planctomycetota bacterium
TGTTCGACGAGAAGCAGGGTGTTGCCCAGATCGCGGAGGCGGCGGAGTGCTTCGATGAGCCTGCGGTTGTCGCGGGGATGGAGGCCGATGGTCGGCTCGTCGAGCACATAGAGCACGCCGGTCAGTCCGGTTCCGATCTGGGAGGCGAGTTGGATTCGCTGAGCTTCGCCGCCGGAGAGGGTTGCCGCGGAGCGGTGCACGGTCAGATAGTCGAGACCGACGTCGACGAGGAATCGCAGGCGGGAGGTGATTTCGTGGAGAAGTTCGCCGGCGATTCGCTTTTCGCGCGGATCGAGCCGTAACCTGGTGAACCAAGGCAGAGCCCGCGAGAGCGGTTGCAGGCCTATCTCATGGATGGTGGCACCGCCGACGTGGACTGCCGCAGGCTCGGGTCGCAGTCGGCCACCGGCGCAGGCTTCGCACGGAGCTTCGGTCACCAGCCCGCCGAGCCGGGTGCGGTATTCGGGGTTGATTCGGGTCGCGCGGCCGATGGCGGGATAGAAGCCGCGCCACTGGAAGCGGATTGCCCATTGCCGATTCCCCATTGCCGATTGAAAAGGAGTGCCAGGAAGTTCTCCCGAAGAAGACGCGCCAATCCCTCCATCTTGCCCATTCTCGATTCTCCTTTCTCCTTGCACCATTCCAATCCATTCTTCTCCGCACCCGTGGAGGATTTTCAACTGCTGGGTGTCGAGCAATCGGTTCCACGGGATATGAGGATCAAACCCGACGTAATTCGCCAATGCGAAGACGAGCCTGCCGAGCATGGATTCGTGCCGCACCTCTCCCCAACCCTGGATGGCGCCGTCGAGGATGGAACGCGTGGGGTGGACGACGATGGCCGAGGCGCTCGCCCCTTGCTGGGTGCCCAATCCCTCGCAGGCTTCGCACCAACCCATGCGGGTGTTGAAGGAAAAATGATGGGAGGTCAGTTCGTCGAAGTCGCGGCCACAGCGGGTGCATGAACAATGGCGGGCGAAACGAAGGTCGGGCGGGTCGGCGGATGCAGGGCCATCGCCGAGGGCGGTGAGCATCACGCCCTGTCCGAGGGTGAGCGCCTGCTCGACGCTGTCGGCGATGCGCGAGGCGTGCTTCCTGCGAACGACGACTCGATCAACGACCAGCTCAACGCGATGGGGGCGGTGGTCGTCGAGGGTGATGCCGTCGTCGAGTGAGTGGACGACGCCGTCGATTCGGGCGCGAAGGTATCCATTGGCTCGTTCGCGGGATAGAAGTTGGGGGAAAGTTTCGTCGCCGACGGGTAGCAACGGGGCAAGCAGCATGACCTTCTCGCCTTCGCCGAGGGCAAGAATCCGCTCGACAATTTCGTCGGCGGTCTGGGTTCCGACGGGAATGCGGCAGGTCGGGCAGTGGGGCTTACCGATGCGCGTCCACAATACGCGCATATAGTCGTAGATTTCGGTGACCGTCCCGACGGTGGATCGCGGCGACCGGCTGGTGTTCTTCTGCTCGATGCTGATGGCGGGCGACAGACCGTGGACGTGGTCCACTTTGGGAGGTTGCAGGCGGCCCAGGAATTGGCGTGCATAGGAGCTGAGCGATTCGACGTATCGCCGCTGACCTTCGGTGTAAACCGTGTCGATGGCGAAACTGCTCTTCCCGCTTCCGCTGGGTCCGGAGCAGACGGTCATCTTGCCACGCGGGATATCGACGCTGACGTCCTTGAGGTTGTGCTGGCGAGCGCCGATGACCCGAATGGGATTGCCAATTGCCAATTTCCGATTGCCAATTGATGTTTGCTCTTGGTCTTTTTCCAATCGGCCATTGACAATCGGCAATCGGCAATTGTCTGGATCCAGCACTTCTCTTAATGCTTTCCCGGTATGAGATTCCTCGCAGGCCGTAAGTTCCTCCGGCGTTCCCGCGGCGACGAGCTTTCCTCCGGCGTCGCCGCCTTCAGGTCCGAGGTCGATGACCCAGTCGGCGGTCTTGACCACGTCGAGGTTGTGCTCGATGACCAGGACGGTGTTGCCGGAGTCGACGAATCCGTGCAGGACGGCGAGCAGCCTTTTCACGTCGGCGAAGTGTAGGCCGGTGGTGGGTTCGTCAAGGATATAAAGCGTGCGGCCAGTCGCTTTCTTGACCAGTTCGCGAGCCAGCTTGATCCGCTGAGCCTCCCCGCCGGACAAGGTCGTCGAGGACTGGCCGAGCTTGAGGTAATCCAGTCCGACGTCGTGGAGGGTGCGGAGCATCAAGGCAATCGCGGGCACGTTTTCAAAATGCGCCAAGGCCTCCTGCACGTCCATCTCCAGGACGTCGGTAATGGACCTCCCTTTGTATAGGATTTGCAGCGTCTCATGCGAAAAGCGTCGTCCATTGCAGAGGGAGCAGGTGACCCAGACGTCGGCGAGCAACTCCATCTCCATGCGATTGCTGCCGTTGCCTTGGCAGGCTTCGCAGCGTCCGCCGCCCTTGCCGTCGGTAGCGACGTTGAAGCTGAATCGTCCAGGCTTGTAGCCGCGAACCTTGGCATCAGGCAGGCGTGCGTAGAGGTCGCGGATTGCGTCGAAGACCTTGACGTAGGTGGCGGGGTTCGATCGGGGCGTGCGGCCGATGGGCGACTGGTCGATATCGATGACCTTGTCGAGGTGTTCGAGGCCGTCAATGCGTTCGTGTCGGCCGGGATCGACGTTCTCGGCACCGTTGAGGTCGCGGGCGAGGGCTTCGCGGATGATGTCGTTTACCAGCGAACTCTTGCCGGAGCCGGAAACGCCGGTGACGCAAACGAATCGCCCAAGGGGAATCTCGACGGTGAGGTTCTTGAGGTTGTTGTGTTTAGCGCCGAGGACGGTGAGCCAGTGGGTGGAACGGGCGGTGGTGGTCGCGTCCTTGTTCGGCAAGCGGCGGGAAGGAGCCTGCGCGGACGGGTTTTTTGCCCGCGGTGGTCGCGGGGCGGGCGCCGCTCGCCGTGGATTCCGCTGAATGGTTGCTTGCTTCCCCACAGTGTGTTCGATTGGGCAGCGGGCCCGGTAAGGAGGCGGTACATCGCGCCGGATCCACAACCGCTCCCTCACGGTTGCGGCTCTGATAAGGCGCAAACAACCTGAGTCAATACCCTAGCGCCGCGTCGAGGAGGTCGGGCGGCGGAGCTTGATCTTCATGTCCTTGCGCGTCGAGCGATTGTTGGTTTCGAGAATCTTGGCGGCTTTCTTGAGGTCCGGGACACGGAAGACGACGACGGTCTTGCCGTCGGCCCCTCCGCCGGTGCAATAC
The DNA here is from genome assembly GCA_038043285.1 of Planctomycetota bacterium. Taxonomy (GTDB): domain Bacteria; phylum Planctomycetota; class Phycisphaerae; order UBA1845; family UBA1845; genus JBBTCJ01. Next base: position 3,235 of record JBBTCJ010000149.1, read on the forward strand.
ATGTAGCCGATGCTCATGTGGGCGTCGGAAAGTCTTTCACACATGTCCGCGGCGGCGCCGGGCCGGTTGGGCAGGGTGACGGCCAAGACTTCCGTCTCGCCGAAGTGGATGTTCAACGAGCCAAACACGGCCCTGGCGGAACCTGGGTCGTCCACGATCAAACGGAGCACGCCGTGCTCCATCGAATCCATCATGGCCAGGGCATGAATGTTGATCTTCCTCTTGGCCAGTTCGCGGAAGACCTGCGAAAGGACTCCAGGCTTGTTGACCAGAAAGACTGAAAACTGCGTGTGCTTCTCCACAGACGTTCTCCTTGTCGCCGGGGGTTCGCTTCCGCCGGCTTCACCGTCGCCGCAGACAGGACATCCTTTCAACGCCGGCATGAACCATCGCCGACGTGCCGCCTTGCGCAGGGCCCGGGCCGCGCGACGTGGACAGTATACCCTCGGGGGCCGTCATTGTCAGCGTCTAAACACGGACGATTTCCGCACCCGTCCATCGAAATCTTGGACTAAGAGATCGGCTGTGAGGGAGAAAAGGCGCGAGGGGTTTTGACGTTCCCGCGGCGGGTTCCTACCCTGTCGTGGATGACGGCAAGCGAGGGGGACGTTTTGCGGGATGCGGAAGCGGGGATCACGGCGTACCTGAAGGGGGAGCGTGCGGCCGGACGAATCGCCGGAACCTACTTCGACGACGCGGTCGCCAGGACGGTCCCCAACCTGCGAGCCTGGCTGACGGCGGAGGAGTTGGATCGCATCTCGCCGAACCTGCGCCAAGGATTGCGCGACGCCATTGGCGAGAAACGTTGGGAGGAGTTGACCAACGCCTTTTCCCGCGACGTGAGCTTTGGCACGGGCGGCATCCGCGAAAAGATGGGGGCAAGGCGCGAGGCCGTCCTGCGGTTGAAGAACGAAGGCATTCACGCGCCGATCGTCAAAGGTCCGAACACCATCAACGACGTGGTCTTATTGTTGACTTCAGCCGGGGTGGCGAAGTTCGGGATGGAGCGAAAGCCGCCGCTGCAGAAGATGGTCATCGGGTTCGATTCGCGGGTTCGAGGGTCGGACTTTGCGCGCATGATCGCCGGCTTGTTTCTGGCGTACGATTACACGGTCTTCCTCTTCGACGAAGCGTGCATGTACCCCAGCGTGACGTTCGCGGTTCCGACGTTGAAGGCGGACGTCGGGGTGTTCATCTCGGCGAGTCACAACGATTTCCGCTACAACGGCTACAAGCTGTCGTGCTGGAACGGGTCGCAGTTCGACCCCGCGGAGCGGAAGGCGCTGTACGAGGACTACATCCGCAAGATGCGATTCGCGGACATCAGGACGGTTCGTCTGGAGGACGCGGCGAAGGACCGACTTTGGTTTCTTGGCGGGCAACAGAGCCGTGAAGGCCGTGTCGTGAGCGAGGGGGAGCACAAGGGGCTGCCCTTGGCTGACCCGCTGGCGGACGCGAAATCGGCGTACGCCGGCCGGGAGAGCCGCATCATCGACCTGCACACGCTGCACATGAATCACATCAAGGGCTTCCTGCTACGACCGGAGATGATCAGCCACGCCAAGAAGCCGCTGTCCATCGCGTACTCGGCGTTTAACGGCTCGGGGAGGAAGGCGGCGCCGCGGCTGCTTTCGGAGATCGGCTTCAAGGACGTGAAACGAATCATGAAGCTCGATGCGCTGGACGGAATGTTCCCGGCGTTTTGCAGCGATCCGGGAAAGGAGCAGCAGCCGGACCCCGGGGATTGGCGGGCTGCGGACATCGCCGCGGCTGCGTTCAAGGAGGAATACCCCGGCGCGTGGTCGTCGCTGGACTTGATGGTGGGCACCGATCCCGACGCGGATCGCTGCGGAGTCATTGTGAAGGTGCCGGCGCATCAACAGCCGGCGTACCTCCATCCCGGCACGGGGGAGCAGCGCGATTATTCGTTACTTTCCGCGGACGAAGCCTGGACGCTGATCCTGTGGTATCGCTTTTCCTGCGAAATCGAGCAGCACGGTTCGATCCGGGACGCGGACAAGAAGTTCATCGTTTTATCACACACCACGACGGACCTGCTGACCCGACTGGCGCGGAAGTTCAGACTCGGGGTGCTCAAGACCTGGGTGGGGTTCGCACAGCTTGCGGCAGGAACGCGAGCGATTTGGGACTTGCACCTCGGCCGCGACACCGAGGGACTGACCGACGGCGGCCGCCTGCCGCACTATGACGAGGGTCGGCGGCGACCGGGCGAGGAAATCTGCAACCGCACCCTGCACTCGTGGGAGGCGATGGACGATCGACGACGGAGCATCAACGTCGCAGCCCTCGAGCAAAGCAACGGTTTCACGCTTTTGGGCGGACCGCCGCCCGACGAGCGATCGCTTGGGCAGGGTGGTCACGTTCGCGACAAGGACGGAACCTTCGCGGCAGTGCTCGTGGCCGAGCTCGCCCAATATGCGAAGGAGCAGGGGACGAACCTCATCGACTTGATGGACGAGAAGATCTACCTCGACCCGGACGTCGGGCTGTACGTCACGCACTACGAGCCGGATCCGCTGGACGGCGAGTACGAGGGGTTGGCCGGGTATACGAAAAAACGGGCGATTCTCGAGACCGCCGAGGAGTTGTTCAAGACGGCGGGTTCCGCGGGAACGACGATCGCCGGTTTGCATGTGCGCGGGGCGACCGTGTATCGGACGGGCAAGTACGACGGCGTGAACTGGGCTGGGTTCCCTGACGAGGGGTATCGGTTTTACTTCGACGGGGAGCGCCAGTCGCACCTGACGATCCGGCCGTCGGGCACGAGCAATGCGTTGCGATTTCACGTGCAGCTTTTCGGCGGACATCCAGCGCGGGAGGCGCTGATTGCAAAGAAAGCTGAGCTTCGCGCGGTGGCGGTGCGGGTGGTCGCGGATATCAAGCGCCGAATCGGCGCGAGGTGAGGGTTTCACCGCGGGTGGCAACCGGTTGCGGCCGTCGGTGCGGGAGGGGATTTCGCCTTGGTGATTGGAAACTCAGTGTCGACGACGTCCGATAGTAAGTCCGGCGGGCGGTCGCGCATTGGAGCGAGGCGACCCGTCTCGGAGAGGCTTTGGCTGTGACCCTCGAGTCGCTCATCACGACGTACGGGTACTGGGCCCTGTTGATCGGCGCCTTCCTGGAAGGCGAGACGATCGTGGTGCTGGCGGGATTCGCCGCGTACCGGGGCTACCTTGAATTGCCGTGGGTCATCGTGTGCGCCTTCACGGGAACGGTGATCAGCGACCAGTTGTTCTTCCTTCTTGGTCACGCCAAGGGACAGCCGTTCGTCGCCAAGCGCCCGACTTGGCAGCAACGCGCTCAACGGGTGCGGGTTTTGCTGGACCGTTATCAGGTCTACGTCGTGCTGGGGTTTCGGTTTTTCTACGGACTGCGGAACATCACGCCATTCGTGATCGGGGCGAGTGGGTTTAGCCGGCGGAGGTTTCTGGTTCTTAACGTTCTCGGGGCAGCGATTTGGGCGGTTACCGTTTCGTCGGGCGGTTACGTCTTCGGGAAGACGCTGGAACGATTCCTTGACGACGTGACCTCGTACGAGCGATGGATCCTTGGCGGAATGGTGGCGATCGGGCTGACGATCTGGGTGATGCATCGGATGGGAAGAAGACGGTTGGCGAGAGCCGCCGCCGCGTCGCTGCCCGCGGTGACAGCAGCCGAATCCGCGCTGACGACCACCAAGACGGCGGCGAGTTCGCTGAGTTCAGGGACCGCGAACGAGGAAACCTGTATTCTCTCCGGCGTTGCCTCGACGCCGGCAGCGACATCCAAGGACCGCACACCGGTCGCCGGTTAGCGGATCACTTGATCCGAGCGCGCGAACTGGTCGGAGCCAGGCTGAATGGTGGTACCGGCGCAGGTCCGCACGCCGACTTAGTCGCGTTCGATCTTCGGCGTCGATCGACCCATGCCGTCTGCTTCCGTACGTTGGAGGATTTTTTCGCCTGCCGCGCGGTCGTGAACGGCGGTGAATTCGCCGACGAACAGGACGGAGTGATCGCTGCCCCATCCGGTCAGTACAAAAAAGCTCTGCTGCTTGGCCGTGAAACGGAATCGACCTTTGAGTTGTCGCTTCCCGTAGTCCCAGGTTCCTATGATTCCGCTGAGGGACGCACCGCGCAAGTGGGTAAACCCGGCGTCGAGGCGATGGCGTTCGGTGAAGCGATCCACGCGATAGTCGCGGGCCGCCCCCGCGGGCGGCTTGTCCAGCACCAGGGACAGCACCAGCTCGCTCGAAAACGCCTTGCCCAGCCACGAGACATGCCGGAATCGCATGGCGACGCAGACCTGGCTTACGTCATTCAGCCAGTAGTAACATTCGTGGGGATCTTGGCGCACGATGAGCGGATCGGCGGCGCTGATCTTCTGGTTGCCCAGAGGAACCATGTGGATTGTTGCGTGGCCGGTGCAGCCGCCGAGGAGCAGCGCGAGGGTAACGGCGATGGCCAGGCGCGAATTGCCGATTGCGGATTGCGGATCGTCGATTGGCGATTGACGATTGGCGATTGACGACTGGGCAGCTTCGCCACACCCATGGAGACGGTGATCCTCGCGTGCGTTTCGACTCATACCCGTCCCCGTTCCAGTGTGCCGGTTCGACGTTCTCAGGGGGTGCGTTTTTCGGCACGGAGCGTCCGCGCGGGCCGACCCTTGACACTTTGCATCAAGGGGAGCAGCCCGCAGCCTGCCCAACGGCATACTGAAACAAGAAGCGGTATCATTCGCCATTCGATATTCTAAATTGGGAATTGTTCACACATCGAGCGGACGTCGCCGCGGACGGATTCGATGACCTTTTCGTCGCCTTGCGCGCGGAGGACGCGGTCGATCATTTCCGCGACTTGCCTCATCTGGGCTTCCTTCAGGCCACGGGTGGTGACGGCCGGCGTGCCCAGGCGCAGACCGCTGGTCTGCGTCGGTTTGCGTTCATCGAAGGGGATCATGTTCTTGTTGACCACAATGCCGGCGGCGCCCAACCAGTCCTCCGCCTGCTTGCCGGTGACGTCGGGGTAGGCGGGCCGGAGGTCGAGCAGCATGAGGTGATTGTCCGTTCCCCCGGAGACCAGACGATTGCCCTTGGCGACCAGCCCGTCGGCCAGGGCATTGGCGTTGCGGAGGATCTGTTGTTGATAGGTCTTGAATTCCGGTTTGAGGGCTTCAGCGAAGGCGACGGCCTTGGCGGCGATGCAGTGCATCAACGGTCCGCCCTGACTGCCGGGGAAGATCCGCGAGTCGAGCGTCTTGGCGTGTTGTTCCTTGCACATGATGAGTCCGCCGCGCGGACCGCGGAGGGTCTTGTGCGTCGTGGAAGTGACGTAGGCAGCCGTCGGCACGGGTGAGGGGTGCAATCCGACGGCGACCATGCCCGCGATGTGGGCGATGTCGGCCATGTGCAGCGCACCGACCTCGGCGGCGATTTCGGAAAAAACGTTGAAGTCGATCGTTCGAGGATAGGCCGAGGCTCCGGAGAGAATCAGTTTCGGATTGTGCTCTCGGGCGAGGCGGCGAATCTCGGCGAAATCGAACTGCTCGGTTTTGCGATCCACGCCGTAGTGGACGATCTTGTAGAGCAGCCCGCTCATGTTGACCTTCAGTCCGTGGGACAGGTGTCCGCCGTGGGCGAGGTCGAGCGAGAGGATGGTGTCGCCCGGCTGCAAGACCGCAAGATACACGGCGGCGTTGGCCTGACTGCCGGAGTGCGGTTGGACGTTGGCGTGATCGCAGCCGAAGAGCTTCTTGACCCGTTGGCGGGCCAGCTCCTCAACGGCGTCCATGTTCTCGCAGCCGCCGTAGTAGCGCTTACCTGGATAGCCTTCGGCGTACTTGTTGGTGAAGATCGAACCGAGGGCTTGGAGAACGGCCTGCGAGACGTGGTTTTCGGAGGCGATCAACTCGAGGGTGCACTGTTGCCTCTGCGCCTCGGCCTCGAAGGCGGGGACGATATCGGGATCGACCGCAGCTATCTTGTCGATGACGTACTTCGTTGGTCCTGCCATAAGCGTGCCTCGGTGGCTGACGATTCGACTCCACTTTCCGCGCCAAACGTCACCGTATCGCGTGACTCGGCGAAAGGCAACCCTGGGCGAGGTTGTCGCGACGGGTTACGGACATTACGATCGACGTTGAACTCAACATGAGGGAGCCCTCAACATGTCGTTCAACGATCAACTCGAAAAGATGCGGGAGGCGTCGTGGGGAAGTTGGCCCAAGGAGCGGCGGGCCATCGTGGAAGCCGCCCGGGATGAACTCGCCCGATCGGGAATCGCGGACCGCATTCTGAAAGCCGGCGACAAGGCCCCGGACTTCTCGTTGCCCAACGCGTCGGGAGGCGACGTTCGGCTTTCGGAGTTGCTACGCGGCGGACCGGTGGTGCTGGCTTTTTATCGAGGCCGTTGGTGACGGTATTGCAACGCCGAACTTTCGGCGCTCCAGCAGGTGTTGGAGGAGATTCAGTCGCTGGGCGCCCATCTGGTGGCGATTTCACCGCAGCTCCCCGCGGAATCGGCGGTCACCGCGCAAAAGAATGGTCTAAGCTTCCACCTGCTCAGCGACGCCGGGAACGGAGTTGCCCGGCAATTCCGACTGGTCTTCGCCTTGCCGCCCGCGCTTCGTGAAGTCTATCAGACGCTGGGAATCGATCTTCCGGCAGTCAATGGCGACGGATCCTATGAGCTGCCGCTGCCGGCCACCTATGTCATCGACCGCGATCGGACGATCCGAGCGGTGCAGGTCGACGCTGACTACGTCCGGCGAGTGGAGCCGGAGGACGTCCTTCATTCGCTACGCACCATCCGAAGCGGCGTGAGTTAGCAGGGCCTTCAAGTCAAACTACGAGCGCGTGTCCGCGCGGGCGGACCCTTGACACTTCGCGTCAAGGGGAGCAGCCCGCGGCTCGGGAAAACGAGACGGCCGCGGGGTCGCACCGTGGGCCGCTGAACGACCGATATAAACGTCTTGTTGAAGATCCTGGTACGAGCCACGCTTCTCAGCGCCCGCACGTTCTCCCGCGATATCGGAAAACATAGGAGGCAGGCGAAGCTGTGCGTGCCGACGATCGGCGCGCCGCGGGCCGAGGGCAGGCGGACCATGACCGGAAAACTCATCGGAACCGTTTTGGTCGTCGAGGACGATCCCGAACTACGTTTTATCCTTGGGGCGCACCTCCGGGCCGCGGGGTTTGAGATTCTGGAGGCCGTCGAAGGTCAACGGGCCTACGAATTGGCCGTCGAACGTCGGCCGGACATCGTCATTATGGACATCGGTCTTCCGGGCATGGATGGAATGGCCGCCACGCGCCTGATGAAGGGGGACGAGCGTACGCGAGAGATTCCGGTGGTGATGCTGACGGCGCGCTCGCGCAGCGAGGACGTGGTCAACGGATTTGAGGCCGGCGCTCAGGAATACCTCTTCAAGCCCTTCGACGTTGCCGAGCTACTTGCCCGGGTTCGGACGGTGCACCGACTCTCCGCCGCCCACAAGGATCTCGACCGTCTCAACTCGCGCTTGGAGGCCGAGGTCGACGCCAAGACGCGCCGCCTTCGGCTGCTGTACGAGTACATGCGTGATTTGAATCGGGCCGACACGCGCGACGAGATTCTCGATCTGCTTGTCCGAGTGGTGCAAACCACGATCGATGCGAGGCGGATTTCATTGTTCCTGAGCAATCCCGCCCGGGACACGCTGATTTGCGAACGTGCGGTGGGCATGAAGCCGGACGCGATGCCGCCTATCCAGATCAACGCCCTCGAAGGCATCGCGGGACAGGTGTTCCGCACCGGCAAGACGTACGCCGCCAAAGCCTACCCGACGCCGAACTCGACGAGCACCGGGTACTTCCGGCCGGCTTTTGTCAGCACGCCGCTGGTATCCACGTCGCTGGAGACGGGCGACGGGATCATCGGCGTTTTGAACGTCACGGAGCGGGCGAGTGACGATCCCTTCAGCGAGGAGGAGATCGACTGCATCCGGTCCGTGGCCGGGGCAGCCGCCATAGGTCTGGACAACGTCACTCGGCAGGAGCGTTTACAGCAATCAGTCCGCGTTCTGTTGGAGACCGTGGGCCTGCTGGCGGAGTATCGCGACGAGGAAACGACGCTGCACCTCCGCCGGGTGTCGAAGTACGCGCGGACGCTGGCGCTGGAGCTTCGGGAAGACGGGCCTTACGCGTCGTTGATTACTGACGATTTCGTCGAGTGCCTGGTGCAGGCGGCCCCGATGCACGACATCGGCAAGGTCGGAATCCCCGACGAGATCCTCACCAAACCCGGCAAGCTCACCGACGAGGAATACCAGATCATGAAGATGCACACCGAAATCGGGCGGCGGGTGCTGTCCCAGGCCCTGGACCCGACGCATCCGGTCCCGATGCTGCAAACGTGCATCGACATCGCCCACGGGCACCACGAACGATGGGACGGAAGCGGGTATCCGCAGCGACTCCGCGGGACCGACATCTCGCTTTCTGCCCGGATCATCGCCCTGGTCGACGCGTACGACGCGATCACCAGCGACCGGCGGTACAAGAAAGCGCGCACTCACGCGGAAGCCATCGCGGTCATCGGCGAGGAGGGCGGCAGGCACTTCGACCCGACCCTTGTCGAGGCCTTCCTCCGTTGCGAGGACCGCTTCAACGCGATCCGCCAGAAGTACGACGACAAGGCCCTGGCCGCGGCCTTCACGTTTCCGCCGCCCAGCGCCGTCGGGCATCTCGCACAGTAGCTGGGTCAAGCGTCGAACCTACCATTGGATCGCCTGCGCCGGTGGTCCGCTCGCCGAGAATCAAGCCCTCTTAAAGGTTCTATTCGCATACGGGCACCGGCCTCCCTGGGCCGTTGGCACACGGCTTGCACGTCGTCAGGTGAAGAAGCAAGGCGAACGTTCGAGCGGGCGGTCCCGCCCGTGGACTGGGGGGAGCGTGCGCAATGGCGGCGATCGACCGACGGGGGTTTCTCAAAACAACGTTGCTGGTTGGGTTGTCCTCAGCAACCGACGAAGCGACCGCAGCTGCGCAACGTTCGGGCGATCCGCAGCCGGGAGGGAGAAACGAGTTCGGCGTCCTGGTCGATATTCCCAATTGCATCGGCTGCCGAAAGTGCGAGTACGCATGTCAGAAAGAGGCGGGCTTCCCCGTGCCATCGATCGACAGCTTTGACGACAAGGATGTGTTCGTTGCGCATCGTCGCCCAAGCCCGGATAGCTTCACTACGGTCAATGAGTTCCCCAACTCCAAGAACCCTTCACGACCTACGTACGTGAAGAGCAACTGCCTGCATTGCAACGATCCGGCGTGTGCCTCGGCGTGTCTCGTGGGGGCGTTCCGCAAGCAACCAGATGGCGCGGTGGTCTATGACGCGTCGCGGTGCATGGGATGCCGGTACTGTATGGTTGCCTGTCCGTTTCAGATTCCGACGTACGAATACGACAGGGCGCTGACGCCGCAGGTACGGAAGTGCACGTTCTGTCAGCAGCGATTGGCTGAGTCCGGCGCCGTGCCGGCGTGCGTCAGGATCTGCCCCAACGACGCGCTGATCTTCGGGAAGCGAGCCGATCTCCTGGAGCTGGCCCACGAGAAGATTCGATCGCGGCCCGGCACATACATTGATCGGGTCTACGGGGAACACGAGGCCGGCGGAACGGCCTGGCTCTATTTGTCAGGCGTGCCGTTCGAGCGGATCGGCTTCCCGTCCGTGGGAACCGCGGCACTGGGAAGCCACACCGAACCGCTACAGCACGGCGTGTTCAAGTTCTTCGTTCCGCCGCTTGCGCTTTACGGGCTGCTGGGGTTGGCCATGTGGCTGACCCGACGAAGCGATGAGTTGCCTGACCACGCGCCGGCGTCGCCGCGCTCCGCGAAACGGGAGCAGGTCGGTGCCGAGCCTTCGGTCGCTCGACCCGGACGGGCGCTGGTAAGCGCAGGTGCACCCGTCGAGGAGGAAGTGCCGAGATGATCGCGCACTGCCGAACCCGACCGGTGCGTCGATCGTTGCGCACGCCGGGCGTGTTCTTTCTGGGCCTTTTGACGGTCCTCGGGCTTGGGGTCGCGGCGTATCGTTTTGCGTTCGGTCTGGGTGCGGTCACCAACCTCGATCAGCAGCACCCGTGGGGGTTGTGGATTGCCATCGACGTGGCGACGGGGGTGGCGCTGGCGGCAGGCGGCTTCACCTCGGCGGCGTTGGCCCACGTATTCCACCGGGAGGAGTTTCACGCGATCACCCGCCCGGCGTTGTTGACGGCCATGCTCGGTTACACGTTCGTCGGGCTGGGCCTGATGGTTGATCTTGGCCGGTACTACAACATCTGGCACCCGATCCTTCCAAGGATGTGGCAGGGGAATTCGGTGCTCTTCGAGGTGGGCATGTGTGTGATGTGCTACCTTGTGGTGCTGTACGTGGAGTTCTTGCCGGCGGTTTGCGAGCGATTCGCGGCGGACGCGCATCGCCCGCAGCTGGCGCGATCGTCGCGGCGGGCTTTGCGGATCCTCAACCGAACGATGTTCTTGTTCATTCTTGCGGGCGTGGTGCTGTCGTGCCTGCATCAGTCGTCGTTGGGCGCGTTGATGTTAATCGCACCGACGAAGATGCATCCGCTCTGGTACACGCCGATCCTGCCGCTGCTGTTCCTTCTGTCGGCGATCGCCGTGGGGTTCCCGATGGTGATCGTCGAGTCCACCATTTCAGCTTGGGCGCTTCGGGTTCCACAGGAATCGTCGGTTCTGTGCAAGCTTGCAGGGATCATTCCCGTGATGCTGGGATTGTACCTGGCCGCGAAGATCGCGGACCTATTCATTCGCGAGGCCTACGGGGGCGTGTCCGAGGGGTCGGTACAGAGTCTAATGTTCCTGATCGAAGTCGGCGTCGGCGTGGTCCTGCCGCTGGTCATGCTCTGCACGGCGCGCGTGCGTCAATCGTCGGGTTGGCGATTGACGGCGGCGTTGCTTGTGGTGCTCGGCGTCGCGCTGAATCGCGTGAACGTGTTTCTGGTCGCCTATCAGCCGCCGTACGCCGCGCGACCCTACCTGCCTTCGGCGGGCGAGGTCGCCGTGACGATCGGCTTGATCTCTCTGCTGATACTCACCTACCGCGTTGTCGTGACTTATTTGCCGGTGCTGAACGTTTCCCGGGAGGCGTCCGTGACATGAAGTCGTCCACGACATGGCGGCGCGTTGCAGCGGGCCTGATTGCTGCGACCCTGGTGGATGGGGCGATGCTGATCGCCCAACCGGTCGAGCCGGAACCGCCGGCGCGCGCCGTTCGGGAGATGGAACAACGAAACGGGCGATGCGATGCGTGCCACGCCTGCGAAGCGCCGACGAAGGAGGATCGTTGTCTTCGTACGTGCGCTCGGGCGGAGGCCATGCGGGTCGCGCGGGAATTCCAATCCAAGCACGGTCCGCGGATCGTGATTCTTGAAGAACTGGAGAGCGTGTACCTTCCGGTTCCGTTCGACCACGCCGGACATGCGGAGATGGCGCAGATGGCGGGTGGATGTTCTCTTTGCCACCATTACACGCCGGAAGGACTGGAACACCCCGCGTGTAAGAGCTGCCACGCGGTCGCCGCCGAGGAGGCGGACATCCGCAAGCCCGGTCTGAAGGGCGCATACCATCGCCAGTGCATGAGCTGTCATCGGGAGTGGAGCGGTGAGACGAGTTGCGGCGTCTGTCATCGTCCTAAGGCCGGGGCCGCGGTCAAAGGCGGCGTGGAGCTTGTCCCGACGCCGGACGACCTGATGGGGCGGATGCACCCGCCGATCCCTGAACCCGACGTCGAGCTGTACACCACGATGGGCGGGGGATACACGCCGAGCAAGGTTCTGTTCCGCCACAAGGAGCACATTCAGCGGTACGACCTTCGCTGTGCCGATTGCCATCGCGAAGACAACTGCAACCGCTGTCACGAGGAGGGCAGGCAGCACGTTCAGCAGGTGCGGACGTTCGCGGACCACCACAAGCCGTGCCTGGAATGTCATCGCGACGAGTCGTGCGAAGGGTGTCATTTCACGGAGGAAAAGGGGCCTCCGTCGCGCTTCGATCATGCTCGTGCGGGCTGGCCGTTGACCCGGTACCACGCGGACGCCAAGTGCCGCGCGTGTCATCCGATCCCGCCCTATGGTAAGGTGGACAAGGCGTGCAGTGCCTGCCACCCGGGTTGGAGTCCCGCGAATTTCGACCACGTGCGGACGGGACAGCGCCTGGACAAGCGACACGTGGGGTTCGGTTGCGAGGAATGCCACCCCAAGCGGGCGTTTGACGCGCCGCCGCGCTGCGACGGGTGTCACACCGAGGACGAGGGGATCGTCTTCCCGGCCAAGCGGCCCGGGGAGACGACGTCGGCTGGACGCACGAAGCGTACCGGGCGGTCTGGGGCGAATCGGGCGCCGGAGACCCGGTCCCCGATGCTCACGGAACATGGGATCATCTACGAACATGTATGACAGTCTCGACGCAGCTCCATCGGCGGAGAACGCGAAGGCGCCGAGTGCCGCCGCCCACCCGGTCCAAGGCGCAGCCGCGTTATGGCGCAACACCATGACCATCATCGGGGGGATGATCGGCATGGTGGCGCTGTTCTTCATGATCTCGTTCTTGATCATCGAGGTGGCGACGCCGTTGCGCAGCCCGTACCTGGGGATGTTCACGTTCCTGGTTTTCCCTGGGGTGTTGGTCTTCGGCGTCATCCTTTGTGCCCTGGGGCTCGTCCGATCACGACGCCGGTTTCGCAAGCGATACGGGAGACTCAGCGCCTATCATCTGTATCCCCGCCTGGACCTCAACAATCCCCGCCACCGACGCTACGTCGTCGTGTCGGCGGCGTGCGTCGCCCTGACGATCCCGGTGATCGGGGTTCTCAGCTATGAAGGCTACCATTACACCGACTCGAACGATTTCTGCGGAAAGGTTTGCCATACCGTCATGGAGCCTCAATTCACGGCGTATCAGCAGTCGCCGCACGCGAAGGTATCCTGCGCCCAATGCCATATCGGGACGGGAGCGAGTTGGTATGTCAAGTCCAAGCTCTCCGGGACGCGACAGGTGATTGCCGTTGCGTTGAATTCGTTTCCTCGTCCAATCCCGCCGGCCATTCAGGAGCTTCGCCCGGCGACAGAGACCTGTCGACAATGTCATTGGCCCTCGAAGTTTTACGGCGATCAACTGGTCACCATCGACCACTTCGCGCCGGACGAAGCGAACACCCATTCACGGATGAGAATGCTCCTGAAGACCGGCGGCAGCGATCCTTCGACGGGTCCGCCGTCTGGCATTCACTGGCATATGGCCCTTGGATTCACCATCGAGTACATCGCCACCGACGAACGATTGCAGGAGATTCCCTGGGTGCGCATGGTCGATCAGGCGACCGGACGGGAGGCGATCTACCGAGCGGACGGTCTGAAGAGCACTGACCCGCTTCCGCAAGGCACGCGGCGCACAGTGGATTGCATGGATTGCCATAATCGTCCTACGCACGTGTTCCGCTCGCCGGATCGGGCCGTGGATTCGGCGCTGAACGTCAGTCCGCTGCTTCAATCCTTGCCGTACGCGAAGCGGGAGTTGGTGCGCGTGCTGGCGGAGCCTTATCCGACGAAGGAGAAGGGTCTGGCGACGATCACCCGATCGCTTGCCGAGTTTTATCAACACAAATACCCGAAAGTCTGGGAACAACAGAAAAAGCAAGTCGACGGCTTGATCCTGGCCGGAAAGGAGATTTATGAGAACAACTTCTTCCCGGAGATGAACGTCTCGTGGCGGACGTATCCAAACAACATTGGGCACAAAATCTATCCCGGCTGCTTCCGTTGTCACGAGGGGCGTCACAAGGACGACACCGGCCGGGTGCTGAGCCACAACTGCGGAAGCTGTCACGACTTCATGACGCCGGTCGAGGGAGACGACAAACCGAGTCTGGTTCGGACCGGAGGATTCGAACACCCCTACAAGCTGGAGGGATCGCACGCGGCGTTGCGCTGCGATCAGTGCCACACCGGAGGAATGGAGCCGGCGCCCAACTGCGCCGGTTGTCACACGACGCAGGTGCAGTTCCGCGCCGGAACGCTGGCGGCTTTTTCCGAGCTGGGCATCCCGGGGGAGCCGATGGCCGAAACCGTTGACTGTCAGGATTGCCATGACCTCTCCAAACCGCGAACCATCGAGGCTATTGACCCGCGATGTATGGATTGCCACGGCGATGAACCGGACAAGTTCAAGGGAATGCTCGGCTCGTGGAAAGCGGAGATCGACCACGCATTGCATGCCGCGTCCGGGCTGACCGACCCAGTAGCGCAAGCTCGAATCGAAGCACTCCGCAAGGCCGGCCCGCTGCACAACATCGAGGCGGCGCGAAGGGTGCTTCAGTCCCTCGGGATTTCGGGTGCCGTCTCGACGACCCCGTCCGACGTGAAGGCGGACCCGACCTCGCGTTAACCTTGGAAACTCGGCGTCGGGCATCCTGGGGTCTCAGTGTGCGGCGATGGATGCCCGCGGGATGCTGTACGTCGATCCAAGCGCTCCCGAAGACCGGGCGGATTCAATTCAACGACGGTGATTGGAGAGTTACCGATTGGCCGGAGTCGTCAGCGCGGCTCGTTCGCGGGCGATGGAAATACCCCATCCCGCAGTCGTTCCAACCACTCCTTGGTGCGCTGATTGTCGGGATCGATGGACAGGACTTGCCGGAGAGCCTCAATCGCTTCGTCGCGTCGATCCAATTCCGCCAATGTGACGGCCAGTTCTTCCAGGAGCGCGGCGGAGGGGTTGGTCATCCCATCGACGGCGCCGCGGAGAACCTTCAACGAGTCGAGCAGGGCGAGGCGTCGGACGATCTCGCCTCGTTCGCGTACGTGGCGCGCGAGTCGAAGAATTTCGTCAGGCCGCGACGACGACGGACGGTGGGATTGCCGAAGTTCAATCGAAAGTGCGTATTGACGTTCGAGGGCCGACAGCGGTCCGCGCTGTCCGGGTTGAGCGCGTTCGCTCCGCCTGGCCGCCTCCAGCGCCGCGTCGGCCGTCCGTAAGGCTTCGTCCCACTGCTCGCCCGCGGCCAGCATCCGCGCGGCCTGGGAAAGATACTTCGGGTCCTTTCCGCCGTCGGCGGCGACCGATTGCCGGGCAAAATCCAACGCGGCCGACAATTCTCCCAGCTTGTACGCACACCGCGATTGTCCCAGCAACAGGCTGGGTTCGTTGGCCTTGAGGGCCGCGGCCTTTTCATAGTTCCGCTTTGCCAGCCGGGGGAACTCCTCGACAAACAGGCCGCCCAGCGCCCGGTAGGCCTTCCACTCGTTCCGCCCCTCGCGGGTTTCCACGAACTTCTGCAGTTCGCGGATGGCGTCCCCGGGCCGCGAGACGTACGCGTAAGAACGCCCGTACAGATAGGACAGAAACGGGTTGGCGGGATCCTGCGATTGCACGCCGACGATGATCGCGTTGATGCGTTCGATATCGCCGGTGTGTTCCTCTCCGTCGGCGGCATCCTTCAGTCCGTCGAGAATGGAGAGGGCTTCGCGGATCGATTCGTCGACCCCCCGATCGGGGGGTTCACTCGCGATTGCCCACCCGGGCGTCTCTTGCCGCGCAGGCGGATCTTGAGCGACCGCCGTGGGAATCGGCGCCAACTCGTTCAAGACAAGCGCGACCAAGAGTGCGCCTGCGAGCGCGGGTCCGCGCGGGCTGAAGCCCGCGGTTCGCGTGGTGCTTCCTGGCACCCTTGCGACCAGAATTGCTTCACGTTTGCCGGTGAACAATCGAGCACTCTGCATGTCCGCCCTCGCCGCAGGGATTGAGCTTTGGGACTTCCGCCCCACCGCATCTTGGCGCGCACTATAGGCTTTGGCGTCGATTGGACAAGTGGCGGAGGGTTGGGGAAGAGAGGGTCATCCCTCGACGGAAATCGTGGTCGACGCCGGTTCGATCCGCCCATCCCTCGCCGCGCGTTCATCGGTGTTGCCCGATCCCTCGCGAACCCGCGAAACTTTTTCGACCAGCATTCTCCAGGTCTCGCGTTCGATCCGCAGAACCTTGAGAGCGTCGTCGATCGCCTCGGTCTTCCGCTGCACGTTGGCTTCAATCAGTTTGCGATAGAGAAAGTTGTAGACCGCGGCCATCCGCTTGCTCAATCCAGGATTCACGTCGTGCCGAAGGGCGCTTTCCATCTCCAGGATGATGTTCTGGGCGCGGGTCAACTTGTCGTACGACGTGTCGTACTCCTTCCGCTCCAGGGCGTCCCTGGCCTGCATGCAGAAACGGATGGCCCCGTCGTAGAGCATCAGATGAAGCTGCTCCGGAGTGGCGGTCATCACGGCGTCGCGCAAATACGGATTTTCCGGCGCGGTGGTCATTCCGCCGGGAATATCGGTCGTTGCGGCCCCTCGTTTGATCTTGGCTCTGCGCATTATTGTTCAGGCCCGATAATCCTTCCATTTGCGCAGCCGCAAGCCGCTCCGGACGCCGCCGGAGGAATCCCCTAGCGTGCCAACTGCGACAACGAATTGAGGGCGTTCTGCTGGTCCTGCAGGGCGGCCAGCGAGCGTTCCAGCCCCGCGAACTGGGACTCCAATCGCTTGCGCTTGGCTTCCAGCAACACGCCCAGGCGATCAATGCGGTCGTTGAGAAGTTCCTGTTGATCGGACAGAAGATCGTCCTTGCGGGCAAGCACGCCGTCGAAGTCTTGGGTCAGGCCGTCCAGCGTCTTCTGCACCACGTCGCCGAACCCGGAGTCCTTGGCGGTGAAGAGTTTTTGCACTTCTTCGGGCGATTTTTCGAACGCGTCGCGGAACCGCTGTTCGTCCAACTCCAACTGGTTGTCGGCGCCCAGCCGCAGACCAACGTTGAACAATCGAGATATTTCCGGGGTCGCCCCTACAAACGACCGGGTGATCGTTTGCTGCATTCGGCCTCGAACCTGGTCCACGGTCGCGTCCCCGAACAACGTTGCGCGGACGAAGGTCTCGGAGTTGAAGCTCGTCTTGTCGTCCAGTGTTTCCTTGAGATCGTTGTAGCTGTCGACGAATTTCTGAATGCTCTCCACCATTGCGTCAACGTTGCGTTCGGTCGTGACGGTTACGTCCTCGTCGCCTGTCGACAGGAGATTGATGGTCACTCCGGGAATCACGTCGTTCAGCTCGTTTTTTGAACTGGTCACCAGCATAGAGGCCGAACCGCTTCCGGTCCCGACCGAGACCATCGCGTCCTGCGCCCGCGTCAACGTCGTCAGCCCCAGGTCCAACGCACCGGCGTCGATGATCAGCTCTCCACGGCGCCCCGAGGTAGCGGAAGAAATCGTAAGGCTGTAGGGGTTGACGGTTCCTCCGGTGTTGACCACCGACGCCGAGAAACCCGGTCCGGCGGCGTTGATCCTCGCGGCGATCGCCGCGAGCGTGTCCCCGCCTCCAACGTCGATCGCGGTCTCGTACGAACCGTCGATGAAATTCTCGCCGTCCTTGGCTACGCCGAGCAGCCCCAGATCGGCGGCGGCCGTGCCGCCGTCGACATCCTCTATTTTCAGTGACGACGCTCCGAGGGAATTGTCCACCACCACGATCCCATCGCCCGAATCGTTGATCCTCGCCTGCATGGCATCCGGCAAGGCGACATTGATGACGTCCAACAGTTCGCCGACGGTTCGGTAGGTGGAGGCGACGCCGACGTGATAGGTCGTCCCATCGCTCCCGATGATCCGGAAGGTTCCGGAGGTGACGCCCGCGCCGCCGTTGAGGTCGGCCAGTTTCGTGGCCCGCGAAATGTACTGCTTCTGCAAGTTCCCGCCGGCGATCAAGTCCGTCAACCCTGCCTCAAAAGAACCGGAAATCCCCAGGTCCGCGGCCAGCGACCCGCTCACGTCCTCAATCGTGAGCACCCCGGACCCGCCTGACTCGTCGCGTATTTCGATTCCGTTTCCGGAGGCATTCACCGAAGCCGTCAACGACAACGTCGCGTCGGCGTTGATCGCGTCGATGACGTCCTGCAAGGTCCGTGCGGCGGCGAAATCCAGTTCGCTGGCTTGGCCAAGGCGATCCGTAATCCGCACAATTCCCGCGGCGGTGCCCTGCCCTCCGTTGAGCGTCTGCAGCAGCGTGGTGTTCAACCCGCCGATCAGCGGGCGGGAGGTAAACTCCTGGTCGGTGTTGAACGCCGCCCCGAGCAATCCCAGGTCCGCCGCCGTCGTGGGAACCGTTCCCAGCGAATCCGTTCCCGCCGACACGGTGACCGAGTTGCCAAGGCCCAGCGCGCGGAGCGTGATCCCCTTGCCGTCCGCGGAGATGGAAGCTTCGACGAGCGCCCCGTTGCCCGATGCGTAGTTGATCGCCCGAACGACATCGCCGACCGTGGCCACGCGATATACGTCCGTGCCATTGATCTTGTTGTCCGCCACGTCGGCCAGGATGCCCAAATCGGCCGCGGCATGACCGGACAGATCCTCGATCTTGAGATTTTTGGCCGTCTGCGCCGGCTCGCCGGAAGAGTCGGTGATAAACATTCGCGAGTTAACCGTGGTGGCCGATACCGCCAGCCCCGCTGCGTTGATCGCGTCGCGGACGTCGCGGATGGTCAAAGCGGCGCGGAGATCGAGATCGGCGGACTTTCCGGATCGGTCGGTGATCTTGATGACCCCGAGCCGCACGCCGTTGCCGTTGTTCAGGGCGCGGAGGTCGGTGTCCAGATCCAGAAAGTCAGAGAGCGACACGCCGAACGCCCCATAGCTCGTGGTGAAGGCCAGCTCCTCCCCGTCGCTTCCCTGGCGAAAGCGATCCACCCCGTTGCTGTCGTTGAGCGTTGAAAGTAGCGTTGAGGCGTCGAGGCGATACACGTTGCGGCCGTCAATCCGCGGGCCGGCTGCGGAGGCGGCAATGCCCAGGTCGGTCGCGGTGAAACCGCCCCTGGCGTCTGCGACCGTAAGATTTCCAGCGCCGCCGCTCTGATCCTCAATCACGATCCGATCGCCGGATGCTCCGTTGCTCACTGAGCCGGTGACGCTCGCTCGCACGCGAACCGCCGAGTTGGAGTTGATCGCCTCCAGCACGTCGGCAACGGTCAAGGCTCTCGAAAGGTCAACGGTCGCCGTCGCGCCGCTACGGTCGGTTACTAAGATCACGCCTCGCCGCACGCCGCGACCGCCGTTCAGGGCCGCCAGCTCGGTGGCCCGATCGACGCGCGCCGCGGCGCTTTCAAGAACGATGGTTCCCGCGCCGATGGCGGTTCGGTCGGGGTCAGCGAAACCGCGGCTGACCACCGAGTAGTTGCTGACCAGCGAATGGACGCGGATCGCCGCGCTCCCCGGTACAGCCGTCTCGCCCGCAGTGGCCTTGGCGATCGCCTCGTTGGTGCTGCTGCTGCGAAACTGCTTGAAGAACGACGATTTGTTGAACCCGCTTACGGAGTTGCGGATCGCCAGCAGCTTGGCCGAAATCTCCATGAACGCCGCCCGGCGCGTGTCGATCTCCTTGACCCGCTGTTGCAGCACCTGAACCGGCCGCTGCTCGAGAGCCATTAGCTGGTCGATAAGGCTGGCCGTGTCGATACCTGAAATCAGTCCAACGCCGCTGCTGATGCCGCTCATGGTCTCGGTCCCAATGGAGATTCCAGGGTTCCCGTTCAACCGATTGGCGGGGCCGCCGTGCGCCGCGGTTTCGCCTCAGGGAGGCTCGCCTGAAGCGTGTGCCTGGCGCGCGGACCAACCCCCGTCCTGAATCCACAGGTAGTATTATCGGCTCCCCAGCGGAGGCCGCTCCAACCGCCGCGGAACCAGGCATGGTGGCCCGGCCCGGCGCGTCCCCGTATTCCAACGTCGTCCCCCTGCGGCTGCGGATATTTTTTCCATTGCCGCGAATGTTCAGGTAGATTGGCGTCCCGCAAGCCGGAAGGTGGCGGCGGGCACCCGGAAAAGGAGTTTGCGACAGGAAGCAGGCCCATCATGCTGACAACGCTCGGGCAGTACATCGGGGGGAAGGTGGTGACTGCGATTCTCGTCGTGTCCGGCAGCGGTGCGGCGATCTGGTTTTGGCGTCACCCGGAGGACCTCGCCACGATCTGGGTCACGCTGAAATACGTCATCGTCTGGCTGGGATTCGTGGTCATTCTTCCGTGGGCGAGCTGCTTCGTGACACCCTGGGTCGTCGAAAAGGAGTCGAACTTCGCGGCGGGTCTGATGCTCGGCGGCTACTCCGTCGCTGATGCGGTTGTCGCCTTTTGTCTGATCGGAAGGATTGGCGGACTGGGCGGGTTCACCTGGATGATCCTTTTGCTTGGATTCCTCGCGGCGGCCGTTTATAATTTGAAAGTCTGCGAGTATCAGGCTGGACGACTCGATGAGTTGTAGCTCGGTCTGCGGCGCGGACACTGGATGGCAAGCGGATGGCCGTGCTGCGAGAGGGCGATCGGATCAGCAACTATCTGCTCGAACGCCGGGTCGGGGGAGGCAGTTTCGGCGAGGTCTGGCGGGCGAAGCACCACGTCTTCGGCGATGCGGTCGCCATCAAGATTCCCACGGACGCCCAATTCGTCAAGAACCTGCAGCGCGAAGGGGTGGCAATCCACGGGCTGAAGCACCCCAACATCGTCCGGGCGATTGACCTCGATCCCTATGCGGACCCGCCCTATCTGGTGATGGAGTTCATCGACGGTCCGTCGCTGCGCACGGTGATGGAGGAACAGCGGGCGGCTTTTCCGATTCCTGCCGCGGTCACCGTTCTGCGCGGGGCGCTGCGGGCGCTTTCGGCGGCGCACGCGGCCGGATTGATTCATCGCGACGTCAAGCCGGCGAACATCCTTCTGAATATCGGGCGAGATCGGATCGAATCCATCACGGAACAGGCCGTCAAGATCACCGACTTCGGCCTGGGGGCCGTGTGCGGGTCCACCACGCAGTCCATGATGCAGAGCGGCAGCCTGTTGACCGACGAAGGACGAAGCATCGCGGGAACCTGGGCCTATATGTCGCCGGAGCAAAAGGAAGGAACGATGCTCGACGCGCGCAGCGACCTGTACTCGTGCGGCATCATCCTGTTCGAGATGCTGACCGGGGAGCGTCCGCAGGGGTTTGATCTGCCGACCACGGTGCGGAAGGACTTGCCCGCGTGGGTCGATGAAGTTTTCCGCCGTGCGTACACCCGGCTGGATCGGCGCTATGCGTCGGCGGACGAAATGCTGGCGGCCCTAGAGGGGCCGTCCCACGCGGCGACACACGTAGACACGATGGTTCCGCCGGCGTATTTCCCGCCGTTCGAGGCTACCGCGTGCCCGGCGTGCCGTAACGCCGTGGAGTCGGAGGATCAGTTCTGCGTCCATTGCGGAAAGCAACTGGCGGCCTCGGTTCCCCGCTGCCCGGTGTGCAAAGGGTACTTGCACCATACCGATCGCTTCTGCATCTTCTGCGGAAAGGATCTTGGCGTGTTGAGTTGATCGGGCGGGACCGCGTAGACGGGAAAGTGTGAAACCATGCACGGCGATCTGTTTCTGGTCGTCGTCGTTCTCGTGTTCGGATGCGCCGCCTTCGTCTTCGGGTTGGTGTATCTGGTGTGCGCTGCCGTCGCACGCGTGATCGGCGGCGTCGGTCGGCTGCTGGGGTTGAAAACGGCGCCCCCCGGCGGGAGGAGAAGCGTAAGGCATGGAGGCTGGCGGCGATCGCGGGTGTGTCCGCATGCGCATTGTCGAAACGTCGAGTTCCGCCCGGCGCGATATTGCAGTCGCTGCGGAAGCCGGCTGGAATAGACTCCGATGGATTCGAGCGTTTTCGCTTTTTGCGTAACCTCGTCCTACATGAGCGGCGTTTCCAGGGATGCGCTGCGGGGTCAACCGCGACGCTGTATGAAAACGGGCGTTGCTCAAGAGAACGCAGACGCGGCCGGCGGGCGGGTCACGCGGCCTGGCGGACGCGGCTCGGTGCCGGTGGTGCGGGGTGTTTGGATTGCCGTCGTCGGACGCACGACGCCGTCGAGCGTCCGTTGGCGAGGAACGAACTGAGCGATGAATCCCGACGCAGCCAAGGCGTTGCAGCACGAGGCGGACTTCCTCTCCGCCGTCGAGGCGAACTTCGAAACCGCCAAAGGTCGCATCCTGCGCGGGTCGATCTGGGAGCGGGTGCGGCAGGATGATCGCGATCGCCTTCGGGCACTGCTGGCGGAACGAGGGATGCCCAACCGCGAGCTGCTGACCTCGCTGCCGAGTAACGAGCGGGTGATCCTCCGCGGCTACGATCGACGACTGTTCTTCTGGCGGAAGCCAACGGGCGTGGCCGTGGCGTCGGTTCTCTCTCCGCTGAGCTACTATGCGGGTTCCCGCGGCGGCTCGCCGCCGCTGATCGGGCTGGGCGAGTTAGCGGACCATGTCAAGAAGCTGGTCGGCCATTCGACCGTCCCCCATTTGATTGGGGTGTGCAGTCCGACGGGATTCACCGAGGAAGCTCAACGAGCCAGACTGGACACGGCCAACGCCACCGTGGTGCTGGTGGAGCCGAACGGGTCCGGCGGGTGGAGAACCTTCGCCAACGGCGACCACGTGGACCCGCGGGTATTGAAAATATTCGACCCGGAAGGGTCGAAGCAGAAGCTAGCCCGCGTCCGCCGCCTCATTGACGACCACAGTGGCGAACTGCTGACGGGGGGTCTGTCGGCCTCGGCGATCGCGCGCGAGGCGAATCTCCCGGAGGAGCTGATCCGGGAGGGCTTCGAACAATCCGCATTGGAAGATCCGGAGTTGAGAGTCGCGAAAAAGGATGGAGAATGCCTCCTGTACCGTGGGGCGCCGCTGGGAACCCCGGTGAAATCAACCATGAACGTAATCGAGCGCATTCAGCGACTGTTTTCGGGCGAAGGCAACGAAGCGGCAAAGATCAACCTGCTGGCCGAGCGCCGGGCTGCATTGTCTCAGCGGCGGGATCGAATCTACGATGACATCGCCAAGCTGGAAAAGAAGGAGGCCGACCTCCATGCACAGGGAACGGCGGCGGCGTCCGCCGTCCCGCGACGCAGACTGGCAGCCCAGATCGCTCAACTGCGCAAAGACATCTCCCGCATGAACACCTCGGCGGGAATGCTCAACCAGCAGATCAACATCATCAGCACCGACATCCACAACCTGACCTTGTTGCAGCAGGGGCGGATGGCCGAGCTGCCCGATACGCACCAACTCACCGAGCACGCCGTCGCGGCCGAAGAAATGCTTGAAACCCTGAAAGCGGACGCGGACTTGGTGGGGCAACTCGAGACTGGTATGGAGCAGACCTTGGTCAGCGAGGATGAGTTGGCGATTCTCAAGGAGTTTGAAGAGCCTACACCCTCAGCAAAGGCCGCCGAGGACGTCTCGACCCCCAAGGAACGACCGGCGGCGCAACGTACCGCCCCTCCGAAGGTTGCCGTGGACAAGACGCCGACTCGCCCGACTGCGGATCGCGAGCCGATCGCGGATGAGCCGAGCGGCGGCCGTGAGCGTCGACGAGAGGATCCGGAAGTCACCTGATTTCATGCGCGTTGCGGCGGCTGCCTTACGGGGAGGCATCCGGCCGAGAGCGTACCCCCTTTGTGGCACGAGCTTGAGCCTTTGATGAGCTTCCTGGACTGGCTGTTCAAACGGAAGAAGCCGCTCTCGCAGATGACGCGGTCCGAGCTTCGTCGGCAGGAACTCCTGTTGGAGAAGGACCGCAGTCAGCTTCTCAACCGCATCCAGAAGATCGCCACGGACAAGCAGAAATTGTTCGAGCGCGGGGCCACCGAAAAGACGCCGGAGGTTCGCCGAACGCTGGCCCAGGAGTTCGAGCTGAAAACCACCGAGCAGTTGATGCTCGCGCGGCAACTCAACGTCCGCAGCAAGGAGACGCTGACGGTGTCGCGTCTGCGGATGCTGCGGGAAAACGCCGACCGCGCCGGCCCATCGAATCGGCTCGGATTGGTCAGCCAGTCGGACCTTCTCCGGCTGGGAAAGATGATCGAATCCGACGCGGTAAAGACCGAGGTCTACCAGGAGCGGCTGGACGAGATTCTCTCGATCGGCGCCGCCGCGGACGAAGCCGGTGGAACGGTCTCCGAGGCCGGTCGAACGGTGATGGACGTCTGGGCGAGAATGGACGCCGGTGCGATCGCCGATGCCGCCGAGGGATTCGACGAGGCCGACCGCTCCGTACGCGAACGGCACGCGGCCGCCGAGGGAGGATGACGAGATTGCCAATTGACGATTGAACGGCAGACGCGCCTCTTTATAATTGGCAATTTGCAATCGGCAATCGGCAATCAGTAATGCCGGCTTGCCGGTGTTTGGCGCGAAAGTGAATGTTCTATGGGTTTATTCAAATCATCGGAAGAGCGGCGCATCGAACGGGACATCAAGATCCGCCAGGGTATTCGTCGGATCGAGAAGGCCATTCGTGAGCAATCCAAGTTCCAGGATGATTTCATCCGCAACGCCCAACACGCCAAGAAAATCGGCGACAACGGGCAATATGCGTTCATTCGCAATTCACTTAAGAAGACGGCCACGATCCGGAAGATGCTCGAACGGCAGCTTCTGTCGGTGAAGAACGCACTGCTCATCAAGCGGCAGGCGGAAGCGTCGGCGGATTTCGCTTCGTCGATGGCCATGATGGCCAGAGAAATCGGCAGACTGTTCGGCGAAACCGATCTAATGAAGACCCAGGCGGATTGGGAGAAGGCCATGGTCCAATCGCAAACCATGGAAGAGCGCATGAACATGTTCCTGGACACGGTGGAGGAAGTGGCCGCCCAGGACGCGGAACTCAGCGGTGCCTCCGAGGTCGTCACGGACGAAGAAGTGGATCGTCTCATCGCGGCCGAGGGCGAGGCTGAACATCAACGCGAACTCGATAAGCTCGCGGGCCTAAGAGCGGAATTGGATTCTCTGAAGCGCGAAGGCGAGAAACAAAAGTAGGGTGGGCACAGCCAACAAGGGACACAGGCGGACGATGTCTACAATTGAACGATGACCGTTACTTTCGCGACCTTTGACCGCCTTAAGAGCAAGGGCGTCGAGGCCTACAAGGCCGGCGAGTACCTGACGGCCAAGACCTACCTCGTGGACGCCGCCGAGTGCGTGATCGAGCTTGCCGCCGCCGCAAAGTCCTCAGAGGCACGCCGCCAGCACGAAGAACTCGCCGCCGAGTTGATCGACCTGGCCAAAGATTGCGATCAGATTCTGACTGGCGGACGGCGGGGAAAACCAGCCCCAAGGGGTGGGGCGGGTCGCGGCGGGGGCGGCGCTGGTCGAGGTGACGGCAGTCCGCGCGGCGGCGGAGCGCGCGTCAAGGAGGAAGACGCCGGCGCCGACGCGGAAGACTGGATCGTCCGCGACAAGCCCGACGTCGGCTTCGAGGACATCGCCGGACTGGAGGACGTCAAGCAGGAAATCCGCCTGAAGATGATTTATCCCTTCGCCCATGCCGAACTGGCCAAGCGCTACGGGATCGGCGTGGGCGGCGGCATCCTGCTCTACGGCCCGCCGGGGACGGGCAAGACGATGATCGCCAAGGCCATCGCCCATGAGATCGACGCGACGTTTTTTCTTGTCAGCCCGGCGGAGATGCTCAGCAAGTGGGTGGGCGAGGCCGAGCAGAACGTCAAGAAGCTATTCGACGCTGCCAAGGCCGAATCCGTCTCGGTGATCTTCCTGGACGAACTCGAAGCCCTCGTGCCACGACGCAAGAATGACAGTTCCACCGTGATGCAACGCGTCGTGCCGCAGATCCTGCAAGAGCTGGAGGGGTTTGATCGTAAGGCTGATCGCGCCCTATTGTTTGTCGGGGCGACAAACAAGCCGTGGATGCTCGACGAAGCCATCCTGCGTCCGGGTCGAATGGACGCGAAAGTCTACGTCGGCCTCCCCGACGGCCCAGCCAGGTTTCGGATGCTGGAGATTTACTTCGCCAATCGCCCGTTGGCCGACGACTTGGACTTCAACGTGCTGTGCGACAGCCTGGAGGGTTACAGCGGAGCGGACATCAGGAACATCGCCGAGGAGGCGGCCCAGCGGCCCTTCCTGGAGGCGGTCGGCGGAAAGGAAGCGCGCTCCATCACCCGGGCCGACGTCCTTGCGGTCATCGGGCAGAACCCGCCGTCGGTCCACTCCTCCGATCTGGTACGATACGAGAAATTCGCCGCGGAAGGAAAATAGGCGAGCGCGGAATGAGACAAGCCCCCGGGCAAAACTGGCCAACGAACGGAATCGGAGACCGTGCGCCGCAGAGCCGCGTTCGTCTCGCGCTTCGAGATTCTCTGTATTGGGTATTTGGCATTCACCATTCCGCACTCGACGTTGACCGGAGGTTTTCATGATCGCCTCCAAGTTTGACCCACGAATCTTCTTCGAGCAGGCCGAGAACGTGGCGCTCCGCGTCGCGGCCGGGGAGTTGTTCGGCTGGCTGAACCGAACGCTGGACCTACCTGCGCAATGGGCGGCCCTGGTTACGAACACTTCAGGCGATCGGACCATGATCCGCGCCGGCGAACGCGTCGAAGGAAAGAACGCCGAAGAATTGCTGTTCGTTCGGACGGCACCGGTGGAGGTGGTGATCGACGCGGGGACGATGCCGTCGCGCGACGGGTTGGCTTGCCAAGCCGAGGTGCGCCTGTTCGTCGCCATCGTCGCCGAGCCGAGCGACGTGACTTCGTTCGCCAATACGGTGCTGGGAAGCCGTCGCGTCGCGCAGGCCGGCGGAGTCGGTGCACATCTTCAAGCAACGGTCCGGGGTGCGATGGCGGCTGAGGCTGCGAGACTTGACGCGTCCGAATTGGTCAGCGGGGCCGCGGGCGTAGCAATCTCGGCTGCACTTGCCGAGGCGTTGAAGCGGCCTTGTTTCGCCGCCGGGCTGGCGTTGCATCGTGAGCCTTGCACTCACTGGGACTCGCCGGCATACCACGAGCTTGCGCGAGTCAACGAACGCGCGGCCGTACGTCGGGCTGAGCACGCCAGCGCCCGCGAACTCGACGAGGTCATCACCCAGGCTCGAAACGACCGCCTGGACCAAGCCGCCGGATTGCTCACGCGGCTGAAGAAACTGACGGCGGAGTCTCCCGGAGCAGGACTCGTCGATTTGATCCGGACGTTCGCCGACGAGGACCGAGGTCGCGTGTACGAGGCGGTTTTTTCAGCCGATCGGGGTGCGCTGCGGACGCGGTGGATCGTCGCGGCCGCCGGGGAGGAAGTGCTCTTTTTCGACGCTTCGTCGCCGTCGTCGCCAACTCACCGAGTGCGCGTCGGCGCAACCGCCGGTCCGCTTCGCTCCGCACAGGTTGGCGTGGACGAAGACGGCTCACCCTTGCTGCTGCTCGGAGCTGCGACGGGGGTCTATTTGCTTCCCACGCAGCCGGGCCGGCCGTACCGGACGCTCACCGTCCTGGGGGCGCCTCCGGTTCGCGGCGGGTTCAACGCAGTCGCCCAGATGGGAACGAACCTCTTCGCGTCCCACTCGGAACTGGGTCTGTATCAATGGGACACGGCTGCCAATGGTCCGCCCAGGCGACGACTCGAAGCGATCACCAACGATGCCGAAGTCGTACGCTGCGTACAAGCGCTCGGCGACAACGTGTATGTCGCGGTCGACGATCGGATTATGCGACTGGCTGTTTGCGGGCGTGAGGTTCCTGGGGCCGTCTACTCGGGCAGCCGGTCAATGATCACGGCCCTGTGCGCCTCCTCGGACTGCGTATTCGCCGGCAACAGTGAGGGCGACGTGCTTCGCTGGTTGTCCGAGGGCAACCGGGATCCGGAGGTACTGCACCACGGCCTGCGCCGACCCGTGGAATCGGTGTTCCTGGCTCATTCGCACGGCTTGAGGCGGCTGATTTTTACGGACACGTCGTCGCAGGTCCATGCGATGGTTCTAGGCGACTCATTTGTCTGCCGGTACGAGGCCGGCGGACAGACCCTGCGCCGCGTCAAGGTCGGCTCCGACCTGCTGGTCGCCGTCAACGAACTGCGTGATCGCCTTTTCTGCTGGCATCCGGCTCACCCGCAGCAGCCAAGATTCACCGTCCCGGTCTCCAGCCTTTGCGGGCGGAGCGTGCAGGACGTTTGCCTCGTACCTGATGAGGCATCCCCCGCCGCGCAAGCTTCGTGAACGGCGCGGACCATCTCCCGAAAGTGCGCCGAAGACAACCGCCGTTGAGCCGCACGCGTCATCGAGCTCCATGCCCACGCAAGCGGCGGTTGTAATGCGTTTCGTTCCCGTCACCACCCTCGTCGTTCGGCGGTCACGGGCCGTTCATCGCCTCCTCGAAGAGCTTGAGGTCGATCCTGTCAACGTCGCCGTCGCCGTCCAGGTCCGCACATCGACAGGCGTCGCCGGCGGCGCCGCCAGGACCGGTGTAGCAGTTCTGGAAACGGGCGAAATCTCGTAGGTTCACGCGGTCGTCACCGTCGCAATCGCCGAGTCGGTGGCACTGGGTGCGTTCACACGAACTTCTCGGTCCTTGCGGTCGGCCGCCGCCAAGTTCGCATACGCCTGGCGCAACGTCCTTGCACTGACCCTGAGGTAGGCAACACGCCTCAGTTGGGCCGCAGATCTGTTCGGCTAACCCAACGCACAACGGCCCCCACCCGGTCAAGCAGCAATTCGGCGCCAGATCGCACACTCGCTCGCAGCACTCGCCCCTGTTGCAGAAAGGCGTGTTGTGCGGCTCAAAGCAATCGCCGGTACCCGGACTGCCGCATTGCGGCTTGGGCACGTGACGACCCGCTCCGATGGAGAAGTCCGTCGGATTCCCGTTC
>JBBTCJ010000150.1:0-13956 GCA_038043285.1 Planctomycetota bacterium
CGGATCGATTTTCCGACAAGCTCACGCGCGCGGCCCCGTAACGAACGCCGCGCGCGGCTGGGGATGACTCGACCATTCAGACACGCCGGTTGCAGCTCGTGATCGGAGGATTTACGGGGCCTTGGGTAGCGCCTCGCCGATGTCGGCAAGATGGCCGCCGTGCGAAATGGTCACCGAATACAGCTCGACGCATTCGGACCAGTGCACGGCCAGCATCGCGTACGCCAGCAGGATTACCAACGTGCCGAGTTCGGTCACCCTGGCTGAACGGAAACGCAGAAGCGGATAGCTGCCGATCATCACCAGCCCGGTTTTGAAGAGCACGACCGAGGGGATTCCCAACCGCAGGATCCACCTTGCGATGGGGTTCTCCTCGTCGAGCATCCCCTGCTGGTGAGACAGGATGGTGAAGATCAGGTCGAAGGCGTTGAGCAGCCAGATGCCGAGTACGAGCAGGATCACGCGATGTGCACGGGCATCGACGATCCAATGCGAACACCGAGCGTACCAACCTTGATCGACCGGCGAGGGCGCAATCGCGCTGCGCAGGATGCCGGACGGGGACCAGCTCATGCCGAACCTATCGGATGCGCGACGGGGCGGGATCATCTGCATGATCCCGGCGGGATTCGCCCGATAACCCTGGATGATCCGTGTCCTCAGGCTCCCTTTTAGCGTATGCTTGGCCGCGCAGGGTGAACGGTCCGGAAGAACCAACGGAAACGGAACATGCCGACCAAACGGAAATCCACAAGGCGCCGCCGCGGCGCCGCGGGCGTCCTCCTGTCGCACCTGGGCCGTGCCGGCGAGGCAAGGATGGTTGACGTGTCGGTGAAGGCGGTTACCGCGCGCGAAGCCGTCGCCTCCGCGGTGGTGGTCATGCAAGCGAAGGTACTCGCCGCCCTGTGGCGCGGCACGCTGCCCAAAGGCGACGGGCTTGCGGTGGCCCGCGTGGCCGGAATCCTCGCCGCAAAGAAAACGCCTGAGATCATTCCCCTGTGCCACCCGCTGCCGATTGAGTTCCTGCAAGTCGATTTCGCCAAGGCCGGCGCGGGGCGACTCTGCGTAACATGCACGGCGCGAACCTCGGGCAAGACCGGTGTGGAGATGGAAGCCATGGTCGGCGTCGCCGTCGCCGCGTTGACCATCTACGACATGGTCAAATCTGCGGACAAATCTGTCGCCATCGGCCCGGTCCAGCTTGAGTCCAAACGCGGTGGTAAGAGCGGGGCGTATCGCCGCCGCTAACTCTCTCCATGCGCGCGGTGTCACGGTTTTCAAAACCTTTGAAAATAATTGTATGGGTACAGGATCCGCGGGTAGCGTCGGGCGTACATGAACCTCGGTATGGTCAATTTGCAGGAGCTTTATGCGCCGGTTCGGTCGGAGCTGGCCGCGACCACGCGCATCTTCGACGACGAGTTGGTCGGCGAATTCCCGTTCGTCAACGAATTCTGCGCCGCCGTGCGCTCCTACCGGGGGAAGATGCTCCGCCCGGCGCTGTTGCTACTCTCCGGCAAAGCCGCCGGATGCCTCCGTCGCCAACACCCGACGCTTGCGGCCGTCGTCGAGATGGTGCACATGGCGACCCTGGTGCACGATGACGTGCTTGACGAGGCGGACCTTAGGCGGCAAGAGCCGACGGTCGCCGCAGTCTCAGGCAACGTCTCGGCCGTGTTGCTGGGCGATTATCTCATCAGTCACGCATTCCATCTTTGCAGCGGGTTGGAGAGCCAATACGCGTGCCGCCGCGTCGGAGCGACTACCAACGTGGTGTGTGAGGGGGAGCTGCTCCAAAACCGCCATCGAGGCGATTTGGAGCTGACCGAGGATGTCTATTTCTCGATCATCCGCCGCAAGACCGGGGCGCTGACCGCCGTCGCGTGCGAACTGGGCGCCAAGTACGCCGGTGCGGACGACGCCGTGGTCTCCGCCTTGCACGACTACGGAATGTCCGCGGGCGTTGCGTTCCAGATTATCGACGACGTGCTCGACGTCGTCGGCGAGCCGACGGAAGTGGGCAAGACGCTGGGGCTTGACCTGGCCTCCGGGAAACTGACGCTGCCAACGCTTCATGCGATCGCGTCGGGAAACGCCGTCGCCGCGCGGGTCATTCGAAGGGCGCTCGCGGGATCGCCCCCTACCTTGGAACGGTTGCGAGACCTGCTCACGGAAACCGGCAGCGTGGACTACGCCGTCAACGTGGCCCGCGAAATGGTCGCGGAGGCAGTCGGCAAGCTCTCGCTGCTCCCCTGCGGAGAAGCCCGGCAGTCGCTGACCGCCATGGCTGAATTCATCGTTCAACGAACTTCCTGACCGATCGGCGGCCCCGGAATTCCTCAATGCCTGCCGGCGCTTTTGGGCGACGGGCATGGCTGAGGCGTCGTCGCAGCCGCAGGACAGGCGTTGACTCCCGCCGGGCCTCTTCTCGCGCGTTGGTCCCTTCCCATCCGCTGTTGCACCACGGCGTGTCTGGATTGCCTTGATTTGGATTGGGCGGAAACCTACGATCTGCCGATGCTCAGTAGGGACGCGGAATGATTCGCACGGTTTCAGGCACAGCCTGCCGGCGGAGTTTGCCCGGCGATCGGCGGGCAAGCATCCGCGCGAAGAGTATCCAAAGTCAATCGGTTTTCCAGCGCAGGCGCGACCTGAAGGCTGCGGCTCGCGTGGGGCCAGTTCTTCGGTGCTTCTACTTGGCAACGGGTTTCCGTGGCGTCCTTTTCGATACCTCCAGGGAGCGGACCCGGGCATGAACTCGGCACTTGCGATGACGGCCCCGTGGTTTCGCGGCGCGTCCGGCTGGACCCTGCCGCGGATGGTTCCGATTTTTCTTGCTGCATGCGCGGGAGCTCGGGCCCAAACCGCCTCCGGCCCGCCGCCAACTGGTCCGTCCCAGGTTGGCGCCGCGGATGCTTACGGTAACGCCCAATCCGATCTTCCCGAGCGCCGAACCCTGGGGATCTTCGACCGTGTGGATTGGTGGGAGCAGCCGCTGTCCCATTCCACGCTGGGTCAACCGCAGCGTTCCCGCGGCGACGCGGCCATTTTTTCGCTGCCCGGGGACATCCTGGGGCTTCGGACGATGCAAACACTGACGCAGACCGCTTCACCCTCGGTGATGGCCAACGTTAGTCCGCAACAGCGAGCCGCGATCAGCCGCTATGGAGGCTTCGGTGACCGCCGGAAGCCCCCCGATGAGGACATCGTCGGCAGCGCTCTGTCGCGGAAGTTCAACTTGATGGCCGCCACCTCGCGCTACGCCCCGGTGTACCGCGCCATCGCCCAGCGCGGCTCGCTCCTGGCTCTGCGCACCAGCGTCTTGCGGACGCCGTTTGACGCGGCCGGCGTGCCCGAGGCGGCTGACGGCGGAGCTCCGCTCGACGTCCGGTTGGCCGGCGACGTGGAGGCCGCGATGAAGCAGGCGCTGGGTCGTGCCTGGGAGCGGTTCTCGGGCGAGGAGTATCGCCTGGCTGCTCGTGCGTTCGAAGCCGTGTTGACCCTCGATCCCGACAACGCGGAAGCGAGGATCGGCGGCTTGCTGTGTCAGGCTGCGACGGGTTCAGCCGCCACCAGCGTCGTGGTGGCGGCGGAGTTGGCCCGCCGCGTGTCGAATCCGTTCGTCCTTGACCCCCGCGCTGCGGATCACTTTGCGACGGAAAAGGCTTTGCTGCCGATGCTGCTGGAGGCGCGAGTGCGGGTGGAGTCCGCCGCGGCTGCCGAGAACCCGGCATTGCGGGCGACCTACGCGCTGGTGTTGTGGTACCTGGGTGAGCGCGAGGAGGCGATCCGGGCGGTGGAGGCGGCCGTGCGAAGCCGCGGCGGTGTGGAATTCGCCGCTTGGCCGGCCCAAATGCGCGCCGCCGTTCCTGCCGCGGACCCTCCGACCCCCACCGGGGGGTAGCCAGGGTTCGATAATCGTATGGTTTGATGATCGGGAACAGGGGATCCCCGCTCCGTTCGCCGTAGCGGCGACGAATCGTGTCTTGCGTCGATGTACAGGAACAGTCGAGGCGGACAATCGACGAAGGGATCGAAGAACGCGAACAGGGTGTGGCCAGTGAACCCAACATTCCGCGGGATGGCGCGGCGGTCGACTACTTGCGCCGCCGCGCGTTCTTAGTGATCGGCGCCCACGCGGTCCTGTTCGCGCTGGCGCTGATTTCAGCCTTCCTCCTGTCCTACAATTTTCGATTCGCCACGCAGGACGGTTTCGTCTGGTTCCACTCGCTTTACCTGCCGCTGCTGGCCCTCGCGCTGCCGGTCAAGCTCGCGGTGTTCGCCTGGACCAAGCAGTACCGCGGTTCATGGCGCTACGTCGGGCTGCGAGACCTCTTTGGCGTCATCAGCGCTTCGTTAGTGGGAACCTTCTTCTTCCTAAGCGCCTTTTTCCTGCTTGAGAACCTCTGGTTCTGGAGGTTCGGACGTCCGCTCGTCGACACCTTCCCGATTCCGCGCCTTCCACAGTCATCAGTCTTTGCGCTGGACTGGGCCTGCACCATCGCGTTCGTCTCGAGCGCGCGAATCGTGGTCCGCTTCTACTACGAGGACATTCAACCAGGGCGGGCAGCGGCATCGACCCGCGTTCTGGTCTGCGGCGGCGGCGACGCCGGGGAGGCCGTCCTTCGCGAACTGCTTCGGCTGGGAGGCTACGATTGCGTCGGGATTCTCGACGACTCGGCGGCGGTCGGCTCGCGCATCCACGACGTGGAGATCGTCGGGCGCATCGCCGACATCCGTGAGGCCTGCTCCCGGCTCGAGATTCGCGAAGTGCTCATCGCCCTTCCCCATGCCTCGCCCAAGACCATCCGCAACCTCGTGGAAAGCTGCCAGGGGCTTGCCGTCTCCTTCCGTACCATCCCCGTGATGACCGACGTCATGGAGGGGCGCGTTCAAGTAAGTCAAATCCGCGAGGTGGACATTGACGACCTGCTCGGTCGAGAACCCGTTCGGCTTGACGCCGTGCAGATCGGTCGGCAACTGCACGGAATGCGCATTTTGGTCACCGGTGCGGGCGGGAGCATCGGAGCGGAGATGTGCCGGCAGATCGCGTCCTTTGAGCCGCAACGACTGATTCTGTTTGAGCGGGCGGAGAACAACCTCTTTGAAGTCGAGCGCGAACTTCGCGCCAAGTCCCCCGGACTCAGCGTCGTTCCCTATGTCGGCGACATCACCGACCGTCCGCGGATGCACGCGATCTTCGCCGCGGAGCGCCCGATCGGCGTCTTCCACGCCGCGGCCCACAAGCACGTTCCCATGATGGAGTTGAACCCCGGTGAAGCCGTCAAAAACAACGTCGTCGGCACGATGGCCGTGGCCGACGCCTGCCTGGAGTTCGGCGTTCGGAAGATGGTGATGATCTCCACCGACAAGGCCGTCAACCCCACCAGCGTGATGGGCTGCACCAAGCGGGTTGCCGAAATGTACGTGCAAGGGTTGACCGGCCGCAAGGATACTCAATTCATTACCGTTCGATTCGGCAACGTGCTGGGCAGCAGCGGCAGCGTGGTGCCGATCTTCCGCAAGCAGATCGCCGCTGGCGGACCGGTCACCGTCACCCACCCCGACATGACCCGCTACTTCATGACCATCCCCGAGGCAGCCCAACTTGTTCTGCAAGCCGGAACCATGGGACGCGGCGGGGAGATCTTTATGCTGCACATGGGCGAACCGGTTCGCATCGTGGACCTTGCCCGGGACATGATTACGCTCAGCGGACTCCGTCCCGACGTGGACATCGAGATCGTCTTCACCGGAAGACGGCCGGGAGAGAAGCTCTTCGAGGAGCTTGCCAACGAGGGGGAAAACGTCGGACGAACGGATCATCCCAAGATCGGCATCTGGAAACACCGCGCTGAGGATTGGCCGACCGTCTGCGGCGGAATCGACAATCTGATCGCCCTGGCCGACGGTGGTTCGCTGGAGGACATTCAGGCTCAACTCCAACGAATCGTACCGGAATACCGACCGGGCGAGGACGGCGGCGACCGCGCCGATGCATCGGCCCTGCCTGTGGGTACGCTCGCCGGCCGATGATTGCTCGGGCCTGAATGATTCATACCTATGTCGTGTCGTGCGTGCGGCATCAAGGGCATCGGGGCCTGTCCCCGGCGCGATCCCGCACCATGCCTGGTGCGCCGCCCTCAAAGGGCGACGCCGCGACGAACTCCAGAAGTCGTAGACGTGCGACGTATCATTCGTTCTCGCTGAATGTCGCGGCGACTTGGCACCTACGGCGGCCGTTTCGCGGCCCGGGGGGAGGCCGTCGAGGGGACGGAAACTCAGCTGCTGCTGGGGGATCGACCCCAATGGAGTTTGCCGACGAGGTTGTGCCAGCGTGAATAGAGCGGATTCCGCACCGCCAGGAAATCATGCTCGAAACGGCGGATGCTCACTTGGTCACCCTTGGCGAAAGGGAACGACAATTGACCGTCGAGAATGACCGTCGTTCCCGGGTTCGCCGCCGCGGCGGTGATCTCGATCATCGCCTGCCGATCGATGGCCAGGGGGCGATGGGTCAGCGAATGGGGATTGAGCGGTGTCAAGATGATGGCATCGACATCGGGTTGGACGATGGGACCGCCGGCGGAGAGGTTGTGGGCGGTGGAACCGGTCGGCGTGCACACGATCAGCCCGTCGCCGGCAACGGTCGTCAGCCGCTCGTGGTTGATGTCGATGTCCAGGCGGATCATGCGGAAGGGGGGGCCGGCCTGAATCACGCAATCGTTGACCGCCAGGCTGGTTCGATTCTCACCCGCGCCGGACCTGACGGCGACCTCAAGGATGGTCCGTCGGCTGACCAGGGAGTCGTCGGTGAGAACCTGTTCGAAACACCGCTGCAGCTCGTCCACGGAGAACTCGGCGAGGTAGCCGAGCTTGCCGACGTTGACGCCGATGAGGGGGATCTGGTCGCGACCGAGTGAACGGGCCACGCCGATCAACGTGCCGTCGCCGCCCAGGATCACGATGCGCTGTGCAGCGGATTGCACGGCGGATCGGCCGTCGACGGAGAAGTCCGCGCCCACCAGCACGCAGCGCTTCACGGCGAAGGCGCGGAGGTCATCGAAGGCGCTGCGAGCGTCCTTCTTGTCCGGGTTGGCGAGGAGATGGACGCGGGTTTGCATGAGTCCGGCGGAATCGTTCAACCATCCAGTCCGCTTCTCGGTCTGGTCCTCGGCATGCGATCCGAACCGCGATGGTTGGGCACTGGACCAACCCTCATTCCCAGCAGCCTCTCCCCGACGAGCGCTGGTCAAACCCGTTGATCGCGGGATTCCAGGAGCGCGATGCGGCGCGCACCAAGACCCATCGGGAACGGAGCCGCTGCCGGCTTCACCGCCACGGGCATGTCGGCCTCCAACAATCGTTGGACGGCGGACGCAATGCCGGTGGGGTCCAGACCGCACTCCGCCAGTTGGCTGGCGCGGGAACCGTGCGCGACGAAGCGGTCCATGGGAATCCCCAGCCGGGTCATCCTT
The DNA here is from genome assembly GCA_038043285.1 of Planctomycetota bacterium. Taxonomy (GTDB): domain Bacteria; phylum Planctomycetota; class Phycisphaerae; order UBA1845; family UBA1845; genus JBBTCJ01. The sequence goes on from JBBTCJ010000150.1 coordinate 7,479, forward strand.
GCGGCTGACAGACCGAGTTCCTGAGCCGTCTCCAGCACCGCGGAGCCGAAACCCCCGACGACCGAATGGTCCTCCACGGTCACAACGGGCCTCTCTCGGGCGAACGCGGAGGTCACCATGTTGCGATCCACCGGTTTGGCGAAACGGGCGTTGACGACGGTCGTTTCGATGCCCAACTCGGCGAGCATTTCCGCGGCCGCAAGTCCCGCAACGGATGTGACGCCGTAACAGAGGATCGTCGCGTCGTCGCCGCTACGGAGAACGCGCGATCGACCCAACTCGAACGCGGGGCCGTTCGGCGTCGGCGCGGGAACCGTGTCACGCGGGTATCGAATCGCACAAGGGTCGTCCAGGGCAAGCGCGAAGCGCAAGGCTTCCCTGAGTTCGCCCTCGTCCATGGGAGCCATCAGGACCATGCCCGGGAACCCGCGCAGGTAGGTGATGTCGAGGAAGCCGTGATGCACCGCCCCGTCTCCGCCGACGAGCCCGGCGCGGTCCAGGCAAAACGTCACCGGAAGTCCCTGTAAGACGACCTCCTGAAACACCTGATCGAAAGCTCGCTGGAGAAAGGTCGAATAGATCGCGGCGACCGGTCTCAAGCCCGCCTTGGCCATCCCGGCGGCCATGTCCACCGCGCAACTCTCGGCGATGCCGATGTCGCGGCAGCGATCCGGGAAACGATCGGCGAACTTGTTCAGCCCCGTGCCGTCCAACATCCCCGCGGTCAACGCGAAAATCGTGTCGTTCTTCTCGGCGAGGTCGATGAGGGCTTCGACGAACGCGGTGGTCCAGCTTTTCCCTTGGCCTCGCTGGATGGTGACTTTACCGTCCTCAACGACGAAGGGCTTGGGACTGTGGTACTTCCCCGGTTCCTTCGTCGCCCAGTCGCAACCCTTGCCCTTGACGGTGTGAACGTGAAGCAGGACTGGGTGGTGACTGCGACGGAGCACCTCAAACAGATCGATCAAGTGCTTGATGTCATGTCCGTCGACAGGCCCCACGTATTGCAGGCCCAGGGCTTCGAACACCTGACCCGGCGAAACCGTCGCCTTGATCGCCTCCTTCAGATGGGCAATGAGTTCGAAAGCCGGCTTGCCCAGCAACGGAAGCTTCGGCAGCGTACGCTTGGTTCGGGCTTTGATGTCCTCGTAAAAATTGCTGGCCCGGAAACGGGCGAGGTACTCGGCGATTGCCCCCTGCGTCGGCGAAATGCCCCATTCGTTGTCGTTGAGAACCACGAGCAGTTGGCGCCTCAGCGTTCCAGCCTGGTTGAGGCCCTCGAAGGCAACTCCGTTGACGATGCTCGCGTCACCGACCAATGCGACCACGGAGTTGTCCCGCCCCAGCACCTCGTCGGCGCGGGCCAAACCGACCGCGGTGGCGATGGCCGTTCCGGCGTGGCCCACGTTGAAAAGGTCGTATTCGCTCTCGCCGATTTCCGGGAACCCGCTCACCCCGCCGCCCTTACGAAGCGTGTCGAAACGGGCGTTGCGCCCGGTCAGAAGTTTGTGCGGATAGCACTGATGCCCGACGTCCCACAGCAGGCGGTCGGTCTGGAAATCGAACACTCGATGCAGCGCAATGGTCAGTTCGGTGACGCCCAGATTGCTCGTCAGGTGCCCACCGTTCCGCCCGACAACGTCGATCATCCGATGCCGGATGTCGTCAGCCAACTGGGGAAGCTGGTCCAGGCGAAGGGCCTTGACGTCAGCCGGGGATTGGATGTTATCGAGCAAACTCATGGACCACATTCGAGCGCCGCGTTACGCCACACCGACCCGCCGACTCGTGGACGCATTGGCGCTGCCCTTCCTCTGGCCGTCGAGTCTCGCGTAATGCGCGTACTGACGAGGCGCAACCCATTGTAATCGCGGAAGCCGGGTGATTCACCTTCAGGACTTTCAATAATTTCGGTCCCTTGCAAACTGCGCAAGTGCTCGCAAATCCTCGGCCTCGGTTCCGAACCCGGCCAGTGCCTCAATAGCGGTTCGGACCGACCGATCGGCGGCCGCGCGACTCTCCGCTACTCCTACGCACCGCGGATAGCTTTGTTTGCCCTTGGCCTCGTCTTTCCCAACCGCCTTGCCCGCGCGGGCGGTCGTCGAGGTTACGTCCAATAAATCATCGGCGATTTGGAAGGCCAAGCCTAAGTGCGTTCCATAGCGACCCAGTTCGTCGGCCTGTTGGACGGTCCCCGATCCGCACAGTGCCCCCATGCGGCAGGCGGCGGCGAAGAGTCGGGCGGTCTTGCGGATGTGGATCCACTGCACGCGGTCCAGGGTGGGGGGCAGCGATTCACCGGCGAGGTCCGCCGCCTGGCCGCCGATCATCCCCGCCCACCCCGCGGCGGAGGCAAGTTCGGCCACCAGGGAGGCGCCAATCGGCGTGGCCTCATAGTGCCTCGCCAGCAGCTCGAAGGCCAGCACCGCGAGCGCGTCGCCCGCCAGAATGGCGACCGCCTCGTCGAACTTCTTGTGTGTCGTCGGGCGCCCTCGCCGGAGATCGTCATCGTCCATCGCGGGCAAATCGTCATGGACCAGGCTGAACGCGTGCACGCATTCGATCGCGGCGGCGGCGACCCAGGCTGTGTCGGCAGCGCCGCCTACGAGCGTGCAGCAACGTCCAACCAAAAACGGGCGAAGGCGTTTTCCGGGACCGAGGACGGAATAAAGGACGGCGTCGCGGAGATCAGCCGGAACGTCAGCTTCAGCCGTGAGGTATCGGCGCAGCCGAGCGTCGAAATCGGCGGCGAACCTCGAGAGTAATTGCTGCATCCTGTCGGGCATGGCTCAGCCGATCACTTCGCGGGATCACAGGGGGGCAACGGCTTCGCGTCACCTTCCCGCTCCCTCGCGGTCGCGGCTCTGATCAGTCCGGGTCGCCGGTAAGCATTCCGCATTCCGCACTCGCCATTCCGCATTCGGCGCGGGCACAACCTTGGGTTTCGGCTGCGTCGCGTTAGATCATCCCCGGTACGACACCAAGGAGGGCATTGGCGACGTCGCGGAGGACGCCGAGGGGATGCTGGTCGGCGTTGACCCGAGCGATCAGCTTCTTCGGGTAGGCGTCAAGGACCGGCTGGGTCTCGCGCTCGTACACCAGGATACGGTTCTCGATGACGCTGCGATCCGCGTCGTCGGGCCGGCCGGACTTCGCCGCACGTTTGCTCAGGCGTGCGATCAACGCGTCGCGGTCGTCGATCATCAGGTGGACGATACTCTTCACCTCGATCGCGTCCTGGAGAAGTTGGACCTGCTTCGGCGTCCGCGGAATGCCGTCCAGGATCAGCGTGTGGTAGCCGAGATCAACCTTTCCTGCGGTGATCAGGGCTTCGACGTGCTGCCGGAAGACTCGCACGGTCAATTCGTCCGGGACGAGCAATCCCTTCGTCGAGTAGGAAAGGAACTCCTTTCCGATGTCGGACGTCTTATCGAGTGCTCGGAAGATGTCGCCCATGGCCAGGTGGACGAGGTTGGGCATTTGGCCCAGCACGACGCCCTGCGTTCCCTTTCCGGAGCCGGGGCAGCCGAACATCAGGATGGATGGATATCGCTTCAAATGAGCCACGGTAAGCTCCTCATTGGACACGATGATGCCAGGAACCTCGCACCGTCTGCGCACAAAAACGTCGGCGCGCAACCATGTTCGCCGGGGTGGAGGGAGGATGCAACTCACAGCGTGGACGCCGCGAGGCCTCCTGCGCCTGCCCAGGGGCGGGGTCGCTGCGCTGAATGGACGCGGACCGATTTCGCCTCGCACGCCGCCAGCCCGCGCCACAGCCCGCCGCCCGCTGGGTGGGGGGATGATGTCCGTCCGAATGACGATCGGATTGGCCGACCGATCTTTACCCCACCCATTGCTGCGCGATGGATGGGGCACCGCTTCTGGCGTCGGAGGTTGCGGGCGACAAGACGTGTTGAAATCGCCCGGTCGATCGTGAATAATGTTCTGTACGGTTTGTTCGTGAGATCGGCAGCCTGCGAGGAGCGGTATGAGCAACGGCCTGGGCGCTCTGTGCGACGAGTTCTACGTCAGCAGCCGGTTGTTGATGAAGCTGGAGATGTCCCCGGACAACGAATCGGTCCTCCATTTCTTCGACCGCGTCCGCAAGGAGCACCCCTCGTTGCGGAAACTTCGTCGGCGTGACGCCCACGCGATCGGAATCGAAACCGATCCGGACGAGCCAGGCGTGCGCCGCTGGTTGAGGTTGGACCCCACCAGCATTCGCTTCGGACAGGAGGCTTCCGGCGGAACCGAAGAGGCGCGGCGCTTCGGCGAGTTTGTCCTTTCCCAGGCCCCGTTCCACCTGACGCTCAGCGACCTGGCCTACGACCACCTTGACGTGGCCTACGGCTTCAACATGCACTATCGGGGCAACCACGATCAACTGGTGGCCGAGACTTTGTGGAGCGATCACGGGCCTTCGGCGTTCCTCTTCGGCGACCACGCGGCCCACGTTATCGACGCCCAGCCCTATTTCGGAATCGCCCTGACGCCGGAGTGCGACCTCCAGGCCTACGTCGAGGTGAAGTCTCGGACCGCCACCTACGAGGTCCGCAGCGGATCCTTCGAAGGGGAGCCGATCAGCGTCCTGCTGACCGTGCGGAAGTACTTCGGGCTGGAAGGCGACGTCGCGCCTGCGGATTGCATGAAGACCCTGTTTGAGACCGCCGACGCCCTCGCGGCCGATAAGATCGTGCCGCAGTTCGTGAACCCGCTGGCGGCCGCCATTGCCAGTCGATCGTAACCGTTGGGTGGAGCCCGTGATGGTGTTGCGGGACCCTACCTCAACCGCTCTGATCCCTCAACGGAAAAGTAGAATGTCCCTCCCGAACATGCGATTCTAGAATGTCCTCTTTGCCCCCTTTTTCCCCGGGTTTGTCCGCCCCAACCGCGGTTTTCCTGGGGCTTCTGCCCTTGACAGATCGTCGCAAAAGTGGTAGCTGAGGTGGTTGATAAGTGCGTAGGGTGCGTCGCCCGGTCGCGGTTGCTCGGTTGGGTTGCGGTGGCCCTTCGACATGATCGACTCGTCACCGTCACACGTCGAGCAGACAGAGAAGAGAATTGAAGCGAGTTTTGTAAGAAATAGCAGCCACAGGAGCGGTCCGGACGCATGTGCTGCGGCTGACCGTAGGATTTATCGCGAGGCGGAAGGCACTCGCGGTGGCGGTGGACGTGAGGCTTGTCCGCAAACCGTGCAGGTCATCTACGGGCGCAAAGCGGCTTGCGTGACACGCGTCGCGCCTGCCGAAGCGGTTATTGTGCGGGAGGATTCGGCCGTAGCGGTTCATTCGTAAAGTTCGAGAAGGGTGCTGATTCAGTCTTGAGAGTGAAGGAGAAAGCAATGCAAAACAGCCGGTTTAGAGGGGTGATTGGGGCTTTGGCCCTCATGATGTGTGCAGCGCAGGCCTGGGCCAGCGACACGGTGCCCCGTCCATGCTGCCTCCCGGATGGATCCTGTAGGGACATGATCAAGGACGATTGCGCCGCGCAGGGCGGGTACAACGGCGGTTTGGGCAATGTGTGCGCGGCGTTCATCTGCGGATGCCCGAACCTGTTTGACGGATGCTCCGCGGCGTGCTGCTTCCCGGATGCGGCCTGTTATGACAGCAGCCCAAGGCACTGCCTGGAGCTGGGCGGAACGCCTCAGGCGGAGGGCACGTCTTGTCTTTCCATGGTCTGCGAATGCACAACGCCATCCGCGGAGTGCGCGTTCGTGGCCTGCTGCATGCCGGACGGTTCCTGCACCAACTTGCCGAAGGACCAGTGTATCCTGCGGGGCGGCGCGAACGGTGGCCCGGGGACAGCCTGTGGCGAAGACTTTGTCTGCGGATGTCCCGAATTGCAGGACGGGTGCCCCGTCGCATGTTGTGAGGAGACTGTGTGTCAGGATTGGTCGCCGTCGTATTGCAAGATACTGGGCGGCGCGCCTCAATTCCCGGGCACGACGTGTCGTACGTTCGACTGCGACAGCCGCGATCTCGCCTGCCGCGTGACAGGCGGCGGCGTGGACACCTTCCCCAGCGATTGGAACGGGGCGATGGCCAGCGGTTCCCACCAAGGCAGCGACGGGGCCAACCGCTACGAATTCGGCGGTCAGGCCGGCGCGCCCAACGCAGATCAGCCGCAGCCGCACGGCGAATGGACCCACCATCAGCAGCGCGGCCCAGATGGAAGCTTTGTCTTCCACGCCGGCACGTCAAGTGCGCCCGCGGAAACGGAAATCGATCTGATCGTGTGCAGTGATCCAGGTTGGTGCGAGCAAGCCCGACCGGCTCCGGCCAAGCAGATCGATTTTGAAGGGGTCGGACAGTTCAAGAACATCCGTGACCCGTCTGCCGCATTGGGCGGCGTGGTTGTTGGTGAGACCTTCCACTGGTTCCACGTGCACATTGAGGACCTCGGCGAGCCAGGCCGGAGCGGCAAGCAGAATCCGCCGACCGCGCCCTGCTCACCCGCCGGCTCGGCCGGAGATCTT
>JBBTCJ010000150.1:13966-29012 GCA_038043285.1 Planctomycetota bacterium
GCGATTGTCCGGACTTCTATCACATTCGCATTCACGCCACGAGTGATCCGGCTTCGGCGGTGATCTATGACGTGTTTGGTTACGTCACCGGCGGTAACTTGCAAATTCACCCCACGACGCCGCACGGTTAGTTCGAAAGCGCGAGCATAGGACGGGGCGGTTCGCCGCCCCGTCCTATGATAGATCAAGACGTCCCTGACCATCTCTCTCTCCTGAAAGGTGTCCGAAGAACACAAACACCCCAGGATTCCGCGGGTCGTCGCCATCGGTTGCCATCTCGCGCCATTAAAGCAAGGTGCGGCAGGGTGGCCCACCTCCTTGGGAGGTGGGGGAGGCGATGATTATGGGCGGATGGCATCACCAGATGATCGGCCAGCCCTTTGACTGGCCGTGTTCCGCCGCGCGGACCGAGAATGGTAAAGGCAGGTGCGAGCACTTGCCCTAGGAGACGGGTATTACAAATGGAAGCAGATCTCTGAGTGCGTTCCCCACAGCGTGGAGGGGGGGAATCAGTCGATCTTCACGTCGTTGCGGTGGTAACGCATCACCACTTCAGGATCGGGCAGCAGCGGGACGCCGGCATGGCCCTTGCAGTCGTAGTCGATCAGCGACAACACGTAGCGCATGCTGTGCAGGCGGGCTTGCTTCTTGTTGTTGGCCCTCACGATGATCCACGGGCTGTAGCTGGTGTGGGTCCGGCTCAAAACCAGTTCCTTGTATTTCGTGTAGGCATCCCACAGTTCCTGGGCCCGGCTATCCAGCGGACTGAGCTTCCATTGCTTCAGCGGATTGCTTTTCCGCGATTTGAAACGGGATACTTGCTCGTCGCGGGAGATGGAGAACCAGAACTTCACCAAGATCACCCCGTCTTCGACGAGCATATGCTCGAATTCGGGAACCTGCTGCATGAAGCGCTCGTATTCCTGGCGCGTGCAGAAATTGTTGACCGGCTCGACGATGCCGCGGTTGTACCAGCTGCGGTCGAAGAAGACCATCTCGCCCTTGTTGGGCAGTTGCTTCATGTAACGTTGGAAGTACCACTGACCGCGTTCTTCTTCGGTGGGCTTGGGCAGGGCCACGACGCGCATGGCGCGGGGGTTGAGGTGTTCCATGAATCGGCGGATGGTCCCACCTTTGCCGGCCGCGTCGCGCCCCTCGAAAATGATCGCCAGCCGCTTGTCCTCCTGCTGAATCCACCGCTGCAACTTGACCAGTTCGATTTGCAGTAGCTCCAGCTCATTCTCGTACTGGATCGCCTCTTTGATCTTGCCCACGCCGATTGTTCGGGAGCGCAGCGCTCGGATGAATTCCCGGCGGGAATGGAGCTTGGCCAGTTCCTCGCCGTCGAGATAAAGACTCGCGTCGCCGGGAACGGCTTGTCGCATTGGGGGTGACGGCGCCAACGCGCCTTGGAGAATCTCCAGGCCCGTTTCCGCCAGTGCAGCGCCGGCGGTGGACTGCTCCTGAGGGCTCGAGTCCCGGCTCCGAATCGTTGTTGTGTGGTTCATGAAAACAACCATCCCAATGGAGTAGCGTATTCGCGGTCGCGGCGCGTGTCCGGGCAGAATCTGAATGATCTTCGTGGCCTATCGGACAAACTGCCGCCCCACTTAACGTAATAATTCAGCCGTCCGAAATGGAGAGCCGCCATGCACCCGAAGTTTCTCGGGACGGAGTGACGTAACTTGTGTCGCGGCCGTGGGTTGCGGGGTTTCGCGGGATGAGCTTGCCACCCACAGGTGGAGGGGGAGGCTCAGCAGCGTGAAGGCCCGTTGCTGAAGCGGCGCGGGGCGAGCGAGCATCTCGGCGGTGTCGATCGCCGCCGAAGGGGGCCTCAAGGGCATCTTGGGTGTCGGGGGCTTGTGGGTCAGGTATCGCACGCGGCGCTTGATGAGCGTGGCCAGGTTCTTGAGCAGAGTCCGGGAGCCGTACACCGTAGGTCGTCGCAAGAGCGTGTTGGTTCCGATCGAGGCGATTGCCTTCCCAGGCGCTGCGTGGTAATTTCCAAGCTGCGAACTGGTGGAAAGGGCCGATGTTCCGACGGGCCGTCACGGACGACGGCTCCCACGAAGGCAAGGAGGCGACACATCCATGCTCCTCAAGCGCGTCAGCATGTGCGGTTTCAAGAGCTTCGCCGACAAGGTCGATTTCGACTTTGGTCCCGGCGTGACTTGCATCGTCGGACCCAACGGGTGCGGAAAGAGCAACGTCGTGGACTCGGTCAAGTGGGTTCTCGGCGAGCAGTCGGCCCGCTCGCTGCGCGGCAAGCAGATGGGCGACATGATCTTCAACGGCTCCAGTACGCGGCGCAGCAGCGGCGTCGCCCAGGTGGACTTGGTCTTCGACAACACCGACCGTTCGCTATCGCTGGACGCAGACGAGGTCACGCTGACGCGCAAGCTCTACCGTTCCGGTGAGAGCGAATACCTCCTCAACAACGGCGTCGCCCGGCTTAAGGATATCCGCGAATTGGTCCTGGACACCGGCGTTGGCGTGGATGCCTATTCGGTCATCGAGCAGGGACGGGTCGACCAATTGCTGCAAAGCAGCCCGCAGGACCGCCGGATCATCTTCGAGGAGGCCGCCGGCATCTCCAAGTACAAGGCCCGCAAGCGCGAAGCCGAGCGCAAGCTCGAACGCACCCAGCAGAATCTCCTGCGGGTGGCCGACATCATTGAGGAGTTGGAGAAGCGCCTCCGCAGCGTGAAACTTCAGGCGGGCAAGGCGCGAAACTTTCAGGAATACCAAGTCCGGCTCAACGATCTGCGATCGACCTACGCGATGGCGGAATACCACCGCCACACGGAATTGCTCCGCGAGGTGTCCCGCGAAGTGGAGCAGTGCAGCGACCGCGCGACCGCCCTGCGAACGGACATCGATCGCATCGAGACGCAATCGACCGAGGGAACCCTTGAACTCGACCGCTGCCAGGGCGACATCGGGCAGGTCGATAGCCGACTGATTCAGACCACCTCGGACATCGCTGCCCAGACCGAGCGCGTGGAGGCCGCGCGGCACCGCGTCGAGGAACAGCAATCCCTCCGGACCCGCGTCGAAGAGCGGCTCGCCGTCGATGAGCAACGTGTCGCCGTCGCGCGGAACGAGTTGGCCGACCGCCAGGCCGCCGCTGGGGAGTTGCAGCACCGGGTGGAGGAGTTGCACGCCGGCGTGGACCTTCTCAACGAGCGGGATTGCGCGCTCGCCCGCGACCTGACCCAAGCGCAGGCGACGCTGGAGGACGAGAAGGCGGGCATCATCGAACTCCTTCGCCGCAGCGCGCAGACGCACAACGAGATCGTCCGTCTCAGCACCCAGCGTGAATCCCTGGTGGGCCAGAAGGGAAGGCTTTCCGAGCGCGACGCGCGGATTTCGGTGGAACTCCAGACCGCCGTCGAGCAGAAGGCCCAGTTCGAGCGCCGTGTCCGCGAGGTGGAGGCGCTGATCGTCGCCGAGACGCAGAAGTTGGAGGAGAAGAAGCAGGAGGCCCGTCGGGTCAACGAGTTGCGCCAACGCCTGGTCGACGAGTTGGCCGCCGCCAAGGAAAACCGCAGCGCGATGCAGTCCCGCCGGGAGCTTCTCGATGATTTGCAACGAAATAGGGAGGGCGTCGGCGCGGGCGTTCGGCAGTTGCTCGACGAACGCGCGACCCAGTCGCCGTCGCGCTTGGCGCGCTCCGTCGCCTGCTTGGTGGCGGACGTCTTCGAGACCGACGTGGCCCACGCCTCAATCATCGAAGCGGTGCTCGCCGGGGCCGATCAGGATCTCATCGTCGAGGACGGCGAAGTCTTTCTCGCCGACCCCGAGGCCTTCGAGCGGCTTGCCGGCCGGGTCACTGCGCTGTGCGAGGACCGCGTTCCGCCGGTGCTGAACCCGCGCGACTTCTCCGGATTCCCCGGCTTCGTCGGGCGGGCGATCGATCTGGTGCGCTATCCCGAACGCTACGAGCGGATCGCCCGGCATCTGTTCGGCAAGACCCTGTTGGTCGAGGATCTGGCATCCGGGCTGGCCTTGTCGAGAGTCGACGTCGACGGTCACACGATCGTGACCCGTCGCGGCGAAGTGCTCAGCCCGGAGGGACGGGTCAGCGTCGGACCGGTCAAGGCCGAGGCGGGCCTGATTTCCCGCAAGAGCGAACTCCGCGAGTTGCAACAACTTCTCGTCGAAACCGATGAGCGAATTCGCACCCTCGCCGACCAGCTCAACCGCACCGAGGCTGAGGTCGGACACCTCGACGCCGTTCAACAGGAGCTTCGCACCGCGATCTATGAGTCCAGCACGGCCCGCGTGGAAGCCAACGCGGCGGCCCAGAGCATCCAGGAAGTCGTTACCAGGTTGACCAATGAGCAGCCGTTGATTGCCCACGAGGTCGCCATGCTCGAGCACCAGATCCGCGACGTGCTCGACAAGAGCGCCGCCGGCGGCCGGACGCTCGAAGAGATGGAGGCCGAGAACGAAAGCCGTGAACGGATGGTGGCGCAACATCAGGCGCGCATCGACGAAGTCGTCGCCGCCCGCCTGCATCTGCAAGACCAATTAACCCAGGCCAAGGTCGAACTCGGACAACTGAGTGAGAAGCGATCGGCGACGGCCCAGGTCATCGGCAACCTCGACCGCGCGATCCACGACTTGGATTCCGCGGTCCTGCAAGCCCGGAGCGACCTTGCCCAATGCGAAGCGAAAACCGCCGACGCCGTGCGAACGATCGCCGCGGGTGAAGAACTCCTTCGATCGCTACGAACGCAGGTCGAAGACCTCGAGAATCAGGCGGCCCGGCTCCGCACGCGACGGGACGAACTTCGTACCCATCTCGACGGACTGGCCCACTCGTTGAAGTCCCTTCGAAGTGAATTGGTCGAGGTCGAGGCCAGACTCCATGAACGCCAGATGACCGTCGCCCAGGCGACCGTTCGCCGCGACGAGCTGGTGGTCCGAGTTCAGGAGGAACTGTCCGTCAACCTGGCCCAGCGGTACCTCGAATACCAGCACCAGGATCAGGACTGGACGACCGTTGAAACGGAGATTGGGGAGCTGCGCGCCAAGATCGAACGGCTGGGCAACGTGAACCTGGACGCGATTCATGAGCTGTCCGAGCTGGAGGAGCGGCATGGCTTCCTTTCCGGTCAGAAGAACGACCTGGAAGATTCGCACCGCAAGCTGACGCAATTGATTGATCTGCTGAATCAAGAGTCGCAGGAGCGGTTCCGTGCCGCCTTCGACGAAATCCAGGCGAACTTTCGGGACTTGTTTCGCAAGCTTTTCGGCGGCGGGCGGGCGGACATCGTGCTCGAGGACCCCGAAAACGTCCTCGATTGCGGCATCGAGATCGTCGCTCAACCGCCCGGCAAGGAGCTGCGCACCATCTCCCTGATGTCCGGCGGCGAAAAGTCCATGACCGCGATCGCGCTGCTGATGAGCATCTTCAAGACCAAGCCCGCTCCCTTCGCCATTCTGGACGAGGTGGACGCGGCTCTGGACGAGGCCAACAACGATCGTTTCAACCGCATCGTTCGTGAGTTTGTCACCGAGGCCCAGTTCATCGTCATCACCCACTCCAAACGCACCATGAGCATCGGTGACCGGCTCTACGGCATCACCATGCAGGAACCCGGCGTCTCCACGCGGGTCAGCGTGAGCCTGGACGACGCCCAGGTGGCCTAGCGGGCGGTGGAGGAAGTTCTTCGGTTGGACGAACGGGCGAATGTCAGGTCGCGGCCGCGGCGCCGATCTTGGCCATGGTCTGGCTGATCTTTTCGCCCAGCGACTCGACGGTGAACGGCTTGACGATGTAGTTGTTGACGCCGGCCTTGACCGCCTCCAGCACGCGGGACTTCTCCGCCTCCGTGGTGCACATGATGATCGGCGTTTTGCGGTCTGTCTCGCGGATCTTGCGGATCAGCGTGATGCCGTCCATGTTGGGCATATTCCAGTCGACGAGCATGAGATCGGGCTTGGCGATCCCATACTGAGTCAGCGCCTGGACCCCGTCTTCGGCTTCGACCACGTCTTCGTGACCGAGCTGCTTCAGCACGTTCTTCTGGATGTTGCGGATGGTCCGCGAATCGTCGACCAGCAGAATTTTCACGAGAGCACTCCTACTTCGCCCACCGGCGCGACCCGGGTGGCCGGCCTGGCGAGAACCATGCCCACTTCAACGTAGAACGTACCGCACTCGGTGTTGCAGGGAATGACGATGCGCGGCGTGGTCTTCGAACACGATACGCTGTGGTTTTTTCCGACGATGACGTTGGGCAGCGATATGGAGATTCGCAAGCCCTCAAACTGCGCCTTGGCTCCTCCCGCGACCATGTTCGCCAACTCTCCCAGGGCGTCGGCAAAGTCCGGATGCTGGGGATCAATCGTGATCTTGGCGAACGCCGAAGCGACTTTGGAGGCGACCTCAAAGGAGAAGTGAAGGACCACGCTTCCTGCCGCATCACCCGAAAACCCGATGACGCCGGACACGTCGGAAGCCGGATCGTTTCCGTGCTTCAACTGCGGCTTTTCGACGTTGGTCGCGAAACCGCACATCGTCTGGAACGTGTTGCGGATCGAGTGGATGAAAGGATTGATGTAGCGTACGTCCATCTGAACCTACTCCCCGGAGGCTTCGCAGCGGTACTTCCCGTTCGCAGAGCCGTCCCGCGTCGGCCCGTATTCTTCCTTCGTCTATCGGGTTCTTGGAGCGTGGGCTGAACCTTTCGCGTCGAGGCGCGATGAAACGCGCTGATTCGGGAGGTCCGGCGTTCCCTCCGCACGCGCCACGCACGAACCCCGGCGAAACCCGCGTCCGGTAACCCGCGCCGGGCCTCATCCTCTTCAAGACTTGTGCTGATCTTCCCGATGGGTTGAATCGGCAGGCGCTTGGATGCGCGGCGCGTCGGTCGCGGCGTGGTCTGGCGGAATCCAAACCAACCGCTTGTCCGGTGCGCGCCCCCCATGCACACGGGGCCATCCTGGGGCCGATGGGCTGACGGCCTCTCGTTTCGTTCGCCAAGGAGTTCGTATGTCCTCTGCCGTACTGGAACCACAGGCTGCGGTGGCAGAAGCCGCGGCTGAACACTCCGAAGAACGATCCACCCAGGTCGTCAGTTTCCGTCTGGCCAACGAGGAGTACGCCGTCGACATCATGCGCGTGCAGGAGATCATCCTGATCGGCCAGATCACCGAGGTTCCCAACGTGCCCGAGTACGTCCGCGGACTGATCAACCTCCGCGGGCATGTCATCCCCGTTGTCGACCTTCGGGTCCGCTTCCGCCTCGGAGTCGCCGATGCAACCGAGGACACCCGAATCATCGTGCTGAACCTCAGCAGTAAAACCGTGGGCGTTATTGTCGACGGCGTGGACGAAGTTCTGCGATTCTCTGACGACCAGGTCGAGCCGGTCAGCGGCGGGTTTACCGGCGTCGGTTCGGAATACGTGCGTGGATTGGTGAAGCTCGAGAACAAGCTGCTCATCCTCCTCAACATGGATGAGGTCTTGCGCGGTGAGGAAGTCGTGCAGTCGGCCAGCGCCTAGGCGGTTTGGTGAGGGAATGCCGCCACGGACGCTCAACCGTCAGTGTCGCGGGCACGCCAGGCAATAGGCTCGGCCTCGATGAGAGGATTGTCGAATGGACCTTGTCCAATTGGAACCCCAGGAGTTTGCCCGGATGGCCAAGCTCGTCTATGAGCGGACGGGCATTCATCTCCCGGAAACCAAGTCCACCATGCTCAGCAACCGGCTCCGCAAGCGATTGCGCGAGTTGAAGATCGAAAGTTACGACGCCTATTACGAACTCCTCAAGGATCCGGCGCGGTGCGAGGAGGAACTTCCCAATTTCCTCTCCGCGGTCACCACCAACGAAACCTACTTTTTCCGCAACGAGGCCCTGTGGAAGTTCTTTGAGGATCAATGGATCCCCGACATGGTCGAACGGCGGAAAAACTCTCCCAGCAAGACCCTCGCCCTCTGGAGCGCTGCCAGCAGCAGCGGCGAGGAGGCCTATACCGCCGCGATCTGCCTGCGGGAGCGCCTGCCCGCCGTCGCCGCGTGGAAGATCAACATCGTCGGAACAGACATCAGCGAGAAGGTTCTCGCGCGGGCCAGGTCCGGGTGCTACAATGACTATGCCGTGTCGCGCATGCCCGCGGAGCGGCGCGAAAAGTGGTTCAACGCCGAGGATGGATCGTACGTCCTCAAGCCGTCCGTCCGCGACATGGTCTCGTTCCGTTCCCACAACCTTCGCGATCCATTCACCGCCGGCAAATTCGACCTGGTCTTTCTGCGCAACGTGCTGATGTACTTCGATACGCCCATGAAGCTTCGCGTGCTCCAGAACGTAACCGCGGCGCTGGCTCCCGGCGGAAAGCTCTTCGTCGGAGACGTCGATCCGATCCGCAATACCCGGGAGCTCAACGCTGCCCTGACGCTCAACTATGCCGGCCCGAACCTCTACGAAAAACCCGAACGAACCGCCGTCGCCGCCGGCGCGGGGAATAGGAAATAATCGCATGGGCAGCTCCATCGAGATCACTCCGGAACTCCTCGCAGGCTTCCTCGACGAAGCCCCCGAATACCTCGACATGCTCGACGTCGGGCTGATGGAGCTGGAATCCAAGGCCGGTTCGGGCGTGCTTTCGCTCGACGCTCCCGAAGATCAGGAGCAGATGAACACCATGTTCCGGGCGGCCCACAGCCTCAAGGGACTCGCCGCCGCCTTCGGATTCGACAAGATCAAAGAGTTGACCCACCGCATGGAAACCCTCTTCGACCACGTCCGCATGCGCAAGCGCGATCTGTCCGCCGAGAGCTTCGAAGTGCTCTTCCAAGTGTTCGATCGTCTCAAGGCCCTGGTGCACGAACTCAGCGAACCCACAGGCGCCGGCGCCGACGTGGAGATCGGAGATATCCTGGCGGCGCTCGATCGCATCCTCGGATCGCCCGCGTTCGCCGCCCCCGCCGCGAAACCCGCGCCGACCAAGGTCGCGGAACCGCGCGTCGAGAACCCCGCGCCGCCGCCACCCGTAACGCCCCAGCCTTCCGCCGCCGGCGCCGTTCAGAGCGAAGTCCTTGCCGATCCCGAACTCGCCGCTGTCTTTGTCGAGGCCACCGTGGAAGCGGTGGATGAGATGACGCAGGGCCTGCTCGGGCTGGAAAACGATCCGACCAACGCGGCTTTGCTCAACACCGTCTTTCGCTGCGCGCACAACGTCAAGGGTGCTTCCGGCGCCGTCGGGTTCCGCGGGATGAATCGCCTTACTCACGAAATGGAGACGGTCTTCGATCATCTCCGAAACGGTCGCATCGTGCTCAACGACGTCTTGATGAACACTTTGTTCCACACCCTCGATCGTCTCCGCGCCGCCGCCGACGCCATCAAGGCGGGGCGATTTGAGGATCTTCCGCCCGCACAGGTTGAGGATGGCGTTCGCGAGCTGGCCTCGCATTCCGCGGCCTGCGCCGTCCAGACCGACCAGCGCGACGGTGTCGTGTCCAGCCTCGACCCGTCGAACCTGAGCGGTGTCCCCGTGACGCCCGCTCCGGCTGTTTGTGACGGGGAGGGCGATGGACGCTGGACCGTTTGCGTCACCTTCGCCGACGGCTTTAGCGAAGCGCCGATCCAGGCCTATTTGATCTTCAACAAGCTCAACGACATCGGCTCCGTGCACCGTTCCGAGCCGGATCTCGATTCCCTTGCCGGCGACAGCATCGTGAAGCAGGTCACGTTTACGGTGGAGTGTGACGCATCGGGCGGGGACATCGAACAGGCGGTAAGAGCCTACACCGTGGAATCCGTGACCGTAGTCGCGGCCATGGTCCAGGTCGATGCCACGCCCTCAGGCGGCTCCTCGAAGGCGAACGCCGCGGCCGTTTCCACGACCTCCGCCGTGTCGGCCGCTCCGGTACCTTCAGCGCCGGTCCTCGCCGCTGCCGCGCCGGCCGCAAGCCAATCCATGGCCCGGGAAACAACCAAGGCCACGGCGACCGTGCCGCCGGTTCGCACGTCCGCGAACGATTCTGCGGCACCGCCGAAAAAGCCGACGGTCGCGGCGAAAGTCGCCGCGGGTGCGACGTCCAAGGCGGACGCCGCGAAGCCCGACGCCGGGCAGCCCAAGACCACCGAGACGCTTCGCGTCGATCAGGAGCGATTGGATCAGCTCATGAATCTCGGCGGTGAACTGGTGATTAACCGCGCCAGGTTCGTCCAGATTCACGGGCGTTTCCGCGACGTTTTCGACGGGCGCAACCTTGCCTACCTCGTCGATGACATGACCGAACGCGTCCATCGCCTGGGCGAACAGGTTGACTCCCTCCGAAAAGGCTCGGAAGGGCGGCGCGAAATCGACGAAATCAACGACCACCTCGGACACCTTGGGCACAGTTTCCAATCCGTCCGCAACGTCGTACAGCAGGTCCACGAGCTGCGTACCGCCATGTTCGACTTCGACGAGGCCCTGCACGGGCTTACCCGCGTCTCCGATGGCATCCAGAAGGGAATCATGGGAACGCGAATGGTTCCCATCGGCCCGCTCTTCGGCCGCTTCAAGCGCGTCATCCGCGACGTCGCCAAGACCTGCGGCAAGCAGATTCAACTGGTCCTTCAGGGCGAGCACACCGAGCTGGACAAGCGGATGATCGACGAACTCGGCGATCCCCTGACCCACATGGTCCGCAACAGCGTCGACCACGGCATTGAGACTCCCGACGTACGCGTCGCCGCCGGAAAGGATCCCACCGGGACGATCACTCTCGAAGCCTCCCACCGTGGAAACAGCATCTGCGTCGTAGTTTCCGACGATGGTCAGGGCGTCAACCTCGATCGCGTCAAGGCCAAAATCATCGAGCGCGAACTCGCCACCCCCGCTCAGGTCGAGAAGATGACCGACCGCGAGATCGTCTCTTACGTCATGAAGCCCGGCTTCTCCACCGCCCAGACCATCACCGACATCTCTGGTCGCGGCATGGGTATGGACATCGTCATCAGCAAGATCGAAAAGCTCAGCGGGACCGTCGACATCGACTCGATCCCGGGAAAGGGCAGCCGCGTCACCATCAAGTTGCCGCTGACCTTGGCCATCCTCCGTTCCCTCGTGGCCCGGATCGGCAAGGGCGTCTATGCCATTCCCCTGGAGACCGTCGCCGAAATCATCACCGTCAGTCGCTCGCAGATACAATGCGTCCAGCGCCGCCAGGTCGTACGCATCCGCGAGCGGGTCATCCCCGTGGCCGCCTTCGAGGAAATCTTCGGGACGTCGCTGCCCAACCTGCAAACCAAAACCCGCGAAAACGACGAGCTCACCCTGGTCATCGTCGGCTTCGAGAACAGCAAGATCGGCCTGGTTGTCGACCAGTTGCTCGGGCAGGAGGACGTGGTCATCAAGTCCATCGCCGAGAACTATCGCAACGTGAAGGGCATCGCCGGCGCCTCCATTCGAGGAGACGGCTCGGTGTCCTTGATCCTGGACATCAACGCCATGATGGAAATGGCTTCGCGCATGGAGCGGCAAGCCGCCGTCCTGGCGACGCCGACGCCGGTGGGAGCGTAATTCGTGACCATTGCGACCGACCCCAATCTGGCCATCGCCTTGCGAACCGTGGCCGTGAACGGTTCCTACAACGCCTCGCGGGCCATGTCCAAGTGGCTCCGCCGCGGCGTGCGCCTCACCAGCGAAGGGTTCAAGACCGTCCCGATTGCCGAGGCCTCCGCCACCCTGGGGCAGCCGGATGATCCCATCGCGGCCATCCATCTTCCGCTGGCCGGCGACGTCTCCGGCGACATGCTCCTGACCTTCCCAGAGAGCGTCGCCCTTCGCCTGGCCGAGATCATCATGCAAGCCCCCGAGGGCAGCGCCGAGACTCTCGGTGAACTCGAACAATCCTGTCTTCAGGAGACCGGAAACATCGTCGCCAGCGCCTACGCGAACAGTCTGGCCAAGTGGCTGAAGCTGACGATCGAGCCTGCCGCCCCGACCTTCTGTCACGACATGGTGTGTTCGGTCATCGATCCCGTCCTGAGCGAACAGGCAAGATACCACGATGACCTGCTGATGGCCGTTACCGAATTTCTTCTTGACGCCCGGCGAATGCAATGGGGGATGCTGCTGCTGCCCAGCGAGGCGTCATGGCATTTGATCGAGGAGCGCTGCCGACTGGACGCCTTCCGTCAAAACGCCCTCCAGACCATCGCGGTCAACGGCGCCTTCAATGCCTCGCGGGCCATGTCCAAATGGCTCAAACGCGGAGTCAAGCTGACCACCGAGGGATTCGAACGCCTTCCCCTCGACGGACTCGCCGCCAAGTTCGACGAGTCAAAACCGGTGGTGGCCATGCGAACCTCGTTGACGGACCAGATGCACGGTTGCTCACTGCTGGTCATGAAGGAAGAACACGCCTGCCGACTCGCCGACCTGCTGCTAGGTCAGCCTATCGGAACGGCCGACCTGAGCGGTGAACTCGAACAGTCCGCCCTGCAAGAAACGACCAACATCGTCGCCAGCGCCTTTGTCAACAGCCTGTCGACGTGGCTCGACATCGTCATTCGCCCGGGCGCACCCGAGTTCGCCCTGGACCTTCCGGCGGCCCTTTGCGAAAGCGTTCTGGCGGAACAGGCCATGGTCAGCGACGAAGTCTTCGCCGCACGAACGGATTTTCTCCTCGACGAGCAGTGGGCCGAATGGGAGTTCGTCCTGCTGCCTTCGCCGTCGGCCTTACGCTTGATCGAGTCGTCGTGTCGTTAGTGAGTTGAACCAGAGATTCGGTAATGAATGCATTGCCTTCAACCCAGACCTTACCAACCGCGGAAGCGTCACGTTCTGCCGGCGGGATCGTCCATTCCGTAGGCATTGCCGGGCTGAAAGTCGTCCGCGCTCCGGATCGGATTCGCACCGTCCTGGGTTCCTGCGTCGGCATCGCGGTCTACGACCGCGTCGCCAAACTCGGAGCACTCGGGCACGTGATTCTTCCGGACTCCAAAGAGGGCAGCGGCGATCCGGGCAAGTTCGCCGACACCGCTGTCGACATGCTCATGGAAATGTTGGTCGAGGAGGGCGCCGACAGGAAGCGCATCAAGGCCAAGATTGCCGGTGGCGCCGCGATGTTTGCAACGGCTACCCAAAACGGGCTGGGCGACCGCAACGTCGCCGCCGTGCGCGCCAGGCTCGAGCACCATTCGATCCGCCTGATTGCGTCAGCCGTCGGCGGCACGAGGGGTAGGAAGATGATGCTCGATCCGGGTTCCGGCGACGTGCTGGTCGAAATCATTGGAGAAGCGCCTGAATGTATATGAGTGTGCATCCCTGAACCTCTCTCCCCTGGCGGGGCGGAGGGTAGGGTAAAAGGCTTGCCGTCATTCTTAGCGAAGCAAAGAATCTCGGTCTTAGCGAACCGATTGTTCGATGGTGTGGAGTTGAGTCGATCTCTGATCGAGGAGTCAGCCGTGGCCACGCGAGTGCTCGTCGTTGATGATGCGAAGTTCATGAGGCACATGATCAAGAACATCCTCACCGGGATGGGCTGCGAGATCGTCGGCGAAGCCTCCGACGGCGGCGAAGCCGTCGACCTCTACAAACAGCTTCACCCCGATGTGGTCACCCTCGACATCGTCATGCCGAAGATTGGGGGAATTGATGCCCTCAAGGCCATCCGCACCAGCGATCCCAATGCCAAGGTCATCATGATCTCCGCCATTGACCAGCGCGAACCACTCATGGAGGCCCTCAAGCTCGGGGCCGTCGACTACGTCGTCAAGCCCTTCGAGAAGGATCGCGTCGAGGAGGCGATCCACCGCGTGATGGCCGGCTGATGCCATGGGGCGCGTCGAGTCCTGATTGATCCCTGGTGCCCCGTGGCGGTGGAAATGACGCGTGGAGGCAGACCTTCCGACACCCCTTGCCGTGGATCAGAACCACGACAGTATGGAGCGGTGTCTTTTCTTCATGCGTACGGTACTCGTTCAGACGTGATTCACGCCGTGGCCGTCTGTTCCACCTGGAGCAGACGCACGAGGACGTCGGGGATTTCGGTCAGGGAAACGACTTGGTCGATGCACCCCGTATCAAACGCAGCCTTGGGCATGCCGTAGACGATGCTGCTGGCTTGATCCTGTGCCAGCGTCTTTGCCCCGACCATCCTGAGTTTGCGAATGCCGTCCGCTCCATCAACGCCCATTCCGGTCATCACCAGGGCGATGGCCTTCGGTCCATAGACACTGGCCACGCTTTCAAACAGGGCGTCCACGGAAGGGCGAAACCCGCTGATCTTGGGGCCTCGATCGAGCGATGCAACGGTCCGCCCACTGCGCTTGGTGATACGAAGGTGCTGATCTCCGGGGGCGATCAACAACCGCCCGGGGCGTAATTCACTCCCCTCGCCGGCCTCCAGAACCTCAAGCTCGCTGATCCCGTTAAGCCGCTGGGCAAAAGGTCCGGTGAAATCCGCGGGCATGTGCTGCGTCACGACGACCGGTGGAAACTCCTTCGGAAGCGTGGGAATCAGTTTGTGCAACGTCGCCGGACCACCGGCGCTGATGCCGATCGCCACCACCCGATCGAGCGTGCCGATCTCCGCGCTCCGCGCACGCATGACCCGGGTCGTGGCGTGTTTCCCAATCCGATCGTGATTCGATGCGTACGCCGCCTCGATCGCCCGGATGACCTTGTCGCGGAAGTTTGCCAGCGAGGCGTCTTTGTCCGCCAGCGGCTTGGCCACGTAGTCAACCGCCCCAAGCTCCAGCGCCCGGAACGTCAGTTCCGCACCCGCCTGCGTCTTGGTGGAAACCATGATGACCGGCAGCGGCTTGGTCTTCATGACCCATTCGAGAACCTGCAAGCCGTCCAACCCGGGCATCTCGATGTCCAAGGTGACGACGTCGGGCTTAAGCTCCTCGATCCGCTTCAGCGCCTCGGTGCCGTTCTGCGCGGCTCCGATAACTTCCATGTGCGGGGCGCTGGACACGGCGCCTTTGAGAACCGTGCGCATGAAAATGGAATCGTCGACGATCAGGACACGAATGGGACGGGATGCCACGGCACGGCTCCTTCGGTTGGAAAGAACGATATCCCTTGTTGC